>CALSBO010000009.1:0-59313 GCA_943373195.1 Brevundimonas vancanneytii | reverse complement strand
CCAGCACATTGCGGGCGACGCCCAGCCGGTCCTGCCACTGTTCGAACCGGCTGACGCCGTTGAAGGCGTCGCGGATAACCAGCAGGGTCCACGGATCGCCGATGACCTCGAGAGTGGCGGCGATCGAACAGCTCTGTCGTGAATAGTCTGCGGTGCGTCCCATGGGTGCGAAAGTGACCTCGCGTCAGACTTTTGGCAAGAGGGTTGCCAATCTGAACGGACTAGGTCAGTCTTGTTTGACTACGGACGCCTCACGGCGTTCCTGATCCCTCGACTTCGGGCGGAGGCCTCCCCGCTTCCGCCCGCCCTTCGCCGCGATAGCAAGGCCGCATGACCCAGCAGACCCTGGCCGAAGCCCTGAACCTGACCGCGGACGGCAAAGGCGGCCTGACCGCCCGGCTGGACGGCGGCTTTTCCAATGCGCCCCAGTCGGCGCCGCAGGACCGAGGCGCGCCGTTCGGCGGCCTGATGGCGGCCCTCGCCGCCGGGGCCATGCGTCAGGGGTTGGGCATAGAGGCGCCGCTGCAAACCCTGACGATCCAGTATCTGGCCGCCGCCCGGTTCGAGGACATCGCCTTCATCCCGACGATGACCCGCGGCGGGCGCAATGTCGCCTATGCCTCGGTCGTCGGCGGCCAGGGCGACCGGCTCGCCTGCCAGACCCTGGGCACCTGGGGCCGCGCCGTGGCCGGACCGGTGCTGACGCCCCTGACCGCCTCGCCCCCGCCGGTGGACGCGCTGGAGCCGACGCCGCTGGACACCAGTTTCGGCCCCTGGTTCACCCGCCATATCGAGTACCGCTTCGTCGCCGGCCCCAGACTGTTCGGCGGGAATGCGGGCAAGACGCCCGAACTGGGCTGCTGGATGCGCGCCGTCGACGCCGAGCCGCTGGACGAGGCGCGGCTGCTGTTCCTGCTGGACGGCCTGTATCCGACCTATTTCACGGCCTTCCCGGCCCCGCCGGTCATCTCGGCCAGCGTCGATCTGCGCGCCGACCTGCTGACCGCGCTCACGCCCGAGACGTCGCCCGAGGGTTGGGCCTATTTCCACTTCAACAGCCGCGACGTCGGCGGCGGTTGGGCCGTCGAGGACGGCGTCGCCTGGGCGCCCGACGGCCGGCCGCTGGCGATGGTCCGCCAGCGGCGCAAGCTGATGCCGGTCAGAACGCCGCCGGAAGCCTGAGCCCCCGGCGGCGCCTTCTCCGGGCGATCAGTCGCGGACGTGCTCGTTCAGGAACTTCAGGTAAGCTTCCTGGGCGGTGATGCGGTTGTCGCGGCGCTGGAAGCCGTGGCCCTCGTCGGGGAAGAGGACGTATTCCACCGGCACGTCATTGGCGCGGACGGCGGCGACCAGTTCGTCGCTTTCGACCTGCAGCACGCGCGGGTCGTTGGCGCCCTGGACCACCAGCATGGGCCGACGGATGTTCGTGGCGTGGAACAGGGGCGAGATGCGGCGGTGCCGCTCGGCGTCGGTGGCCGGATCGCCCATCTCGTCATACAGGGCGATGCGGTTGGCCCCCCACCAGGCCGGTATGGACTCCAGGGTGCGGACCCAGTTGGTCACCCCGAAGATGTTGACCCCCGCCTCGAAGGCTTCGGGATGAAAGGCCAGGGCCGCGGCGGTGATGTAACCGCCGTAAGAACCGCCCATGACCGCGACCTGGTCGTCCGCGACCCAGTCCTGGTCCCGCAGCCACTGGCCGCCGGCGACGATGTCGCGCAGGTCCGCCTCGCCATGGGCCTTGTCGTCCATATGGAAAAAAGTCTTCCCGTAGCCGGACGAGCCCCGGTTGTTGGCGCCCAGCACGACATAGCCGTGGTTCACCAGATGCTGGATCATGGCGGAATAGCCGCGTCGGGTCTGGCCGCCCGGCCCGCCGTGGACCAGAACCACGGCGGGAGCGGGATTGGCGGCCGAGGCCCCGGCGGGGCGATAGAGGACGGCCGGCACCATGACCCCGCCTTCGCCGGGATAGCGGATGATCGTGGCCTGGACCAGGACGTCCTCGTCGATGGCCGGGTTGAGGGCCGTGGTCAGGCGGCGGGTCTGGCCGGTGGCGAGGTCGCCGACAAACACGTCATTGGGCGAGGTGTCGGACGAGACGGTAAAGGCGATGCGGCTCTCGTCCGCGTTGAAACGGACCTGACCGATGTCGCCGTCGGGGAGACCGTTCAGGATCACCGGGCGTCCAGTCGTCGTGTCCAGCAGGGTCAGCCGCGTCTGGGCGTCGGCGTTCACCGCCGAGACGCGGTAACGACCCGAGGGCGAGAAGCTGACGAACATCACGTCCCAGTCGGCGGCGATGAACGGGGCGGTCTCACCGGTCGAGAGATCGCGGCGCCAGGCCTGATTCCACTCGCCATGCTCGTTGGTCGCCAGAATCAGGCTCCGGCTGTCGGCGCTGAAATCGTAGGCGCCGTAGGCGATGTCGCCCTCGTGTTCGGTGATCAGACGCGGCTCTCGGTCGCCTTGGAGATCGACCAGATAGATGTCGGAGTCAGCGCTGCTGATGGACTTGTCCAGCGCCACCCAGCGACCGTCCGGCGAGATCGCCGAAATGTTCATGTCCGGGTTCTCGAACAACAGGGTCGTCTCATAGGTGGTCGGATCGACGGCATAGACATCGAAGACGCTGGCGTCGCGAGCGTTGGAGGTGATCCAGAACGTCGACCGGTCACCGGACCAGCCCAGAAGGTCGGCCTTCACGGCGTCGCCGGGCGTCAGGTCGCGCACGGTGCCGTCGAGCTCGCGGACATAGACGTGGGTCAGTTCGCTGCCGCCGCCGCCACTGTCGGCGGTGAGAAGGACGCGGGCGTCGTTCGGGAAATAACTTTCGGCGAAGGTCGCCACGCCGGTCGAGGCGCTGAGCGGCACGGGCGCTCCCCCGTCGGCGGGCAGGGCGTAGGCGTTGAACACGCCCGTGGAGTCGGACGAGATAAGGACCGACCGCCCGTCAGGCGACCAGGCGAGCCCCGCGTCGCTGGCCAGGCCGAAGCTGGTCGTCTCGAAGAATTGGGCGGCGGTGTAGGTGCGCGGCGCGTCAGGGGTTTGCGCGGCGAGAACGGCGGGTTCGGCGACAGCGGCGGTCGAGGCCAGCGGCGCGGTCATGACGAGCGCCAGGACGGACGCCATGCAGGCGGTGGAGAGTTTCATCGGTAGCCCCTGTTGAACGATGGTGGTCCTCGTCAGAGGGGGCAGGCCGGCGTTTTGGATGCGACCTGTCGGGGATTTAATTCTTCGGCGGGTTCAGACCAACGCCGTCGTCGTCCGGATGAAGCCGCCGCCCAGAAGCCGGTCGGGATCGGCCGGATCGTACAGCGCACAAGCCTGGCCGGGGGCCACGCCTTCCTCGCCCGAGGCGAAGGCGACCGACACCGCGCCGTCGACCAGCGACAGCCGGGCCGGGGAGGGCGGACGGGTCGAGCGAACGCGGGCCAGGACCGGGGCGCCGGCCTCGGCCGCCGCCTCGATCGAAGCCTCGTCGCCAAGCCAGTTGGTCTCGTCCAGCGTCAGGAAGGCGGTCTTGAGGGCTTCGCGCGGGCCGACGATGACGTGGCGCTTGACCGGATCCAGCCGGGTGACGAACAGCGGCTCTCCCACCGCGACATTGAGGCCGCGGCGCTGGCCGATGGTGTAGTCGGTGATGCCTGCATGGCCGCCCAGCACCCGGCCGTCCATGTGCACAATGTCGCCGGCCTCACGCCCCTGGGGCCGCAGCTTGTCGATCAGGGTGCGGTAGTCGCCGTTGGGGACGAAACAGATGTCCTGGCTGTCCGGCTTGGCGGCGATGCGCAGACCCAGTTCGGCGGCGACGCCGCGCACCTGGGGCTTTTCAAGATCGGCCAGCGGGAAGCGCAGATAGTCCAGCTGCGCTGCGGTGGTGGCGAACAGGAAATAGGACTGGTCGCGCGAGTGATCGATGGCCTTGCGCATCTGTGGGCGGCCCCCGACGACCGAGCGGCGGACGTAGTGGCCCGTGGCCATGGCCTCGGCGCCGAGATCGCGGGCGACGTCCAGCAGGTCGCGGAATTTGACCGTCTGGTTGCAGCGGATGCAGGGCACCGGCGTCTGGCCGGCCAGATAGGAGTCGGCGAACTGGTCGATCACCGCGTCGCGGAAGCGGCTTTCGTAGTCGAGGACATAGTGCGGAATGCCCAGGGTCTCGGCGGCCAGCCGGGCGTCGTGGATGTCCTGACCGGCGCAGCAGGCGCCCTTCTTCTTCAGCGCGGCGCCGTGGTCGTAGAGCTGCAGCGTCACGCCGACGACGTCATAACCGGCCTTGTGCAGCAGGGCCGCGACCACGGTGGAGTCCACCCCGCCCGACATGGCCGCCACCACGCGCGATCCGACCGGCAGGCCGACCGCGGCGCGCGCGGCCTCGACCGCCGCATCCATGTCGGGGCGGGCAATGGTCGGAACCGGGCAGATGTCCTCGGCAAGGGTCATGGCGCGCTATCTAGTGCGAAACCCGCGCGATTTCGAGGCCGGGCGGAACCGCGCCCCAAACGACAACGGCCGCCTCCGTTTCCGGAAGCGGCCGTGATCTCGTCGGAGGCGTCGCCTTAGGGGCGGCCGTAGTGCTGGATGCGCGTGGTGCGCAGGCCCTGCATGCCCCATTTGTCGATCGCCTTCTGCCAGGCGAGGAACTCCTCGGCCGTCAGGCGATAGCGCGCCAGGGCGTCTTCCAGGCTGATCAGCCCGCCGCGAACGGCGGCCACGACCTCCGCCTTGCGGCGGATGACCCAGCGGTCCGTATTGGCCGGCGGGAGGTCGTGCAGCGTCAGGGGAGTGCCCGTCGGCCCGACCACATACTGTTCGCCTCGATTGTTAAGGCGTCGCTCTTGCAACATGGGCTTATGCCTCATTGACCACCACCACTATGACTTGACCGTAGCGGTCGGCGGCTAAGGGCCGTTTAAGCGTCGTGGTGAAGGAAAGGCTAAAATGCCCTCCGCCCACAGCCTCAATATTCAACAAGAAATTCATTGAGATTTACGCCCTGTTACTCAGGTATCAGCGTTTGATACTGATCAACTCGGCCAACATTTCGTCGGCCGTGGTGATGATCTTGGACGAGGCGGAATAGGCGCGCTGGGTGGTGATCAGGCCGGTGAATTCGGCTGACAGGTCGACGGTGGAGGCTTCCAGCTGGGAGGCCCCGATCAGCCCCGCCCCGCCCGTGCCGGCGGCCTTGAGGTTGTAGGTGCCCGAGCCTTGGCTGACGCGATAGGCGTTGCCGGAGGTCTGGGTCAGGCTGTCCGGGCTGGGGAAGGTGGCCAGGGCGATCTGGGCGATCTGGCGGGTGACGCCGTTGTCGAAGATGGCGGTGACGAAGCCGGTGTCGTCGATCTTCACCTCCGACAGGTTTCCGAACGCCGTGCCGTTGGTCAGGATCGCCTGGACCACCGAGCCGCTGTCGTACTGGGTCAGCCCCCCCGTCGCCGCGGTCAGGTCGAACGACAGGTCCTGGCTGTCGATGCCGAGGTCAGGCGCCCAGTTGACGCCGCCCGCGCCCGGCGCGGCCGCGCTGGATGAGCCAAAGTTGAGGTTCGCCGTATTGACGTCCTGGAACAGGGCGGCGGCCCCAAGTGCGGCCATGGCGTCGGCATCCAGCCGCCCGTCCTGGGTGAAGGCGACCAGGCCGCTGCGAATCTGGCCGTTCGACAGACCCGCGCCGGTGACGACGTCCGACGCGGGGATGGCGCGGATTTCGGCATACCACTGGTTCGGAACCGTGCTCTTCAGGAAGGAGATGGCGATCGTCCGCTGACCACCCTTGGAGTCCGAAACCGGGATCGTCAGTTCAAAGTCGGGCTTCACCCCCGCCCCGGATTCCGCGTCCCACATGGCCATGGAGTTGGTAGCGGGATCATAGGCGTTGGCGCCCGGAGGAACGGCCGCCGCATCGGCGGCTTCCGCCGAAACGATCTGGCTGGACTTGATGTTGGCGTTCAGCTGAATCCGCGTGGTGGCCTCGGCCGTGCCGCCGACCGAGCCGACGTTGATGGTGCGCAGGCGGTTCAGGTCGGACGGATCGGTGGCGATATTGCCCTCGCCGTCCACCGGCCAGCCCTGCAGGTACAGGCCCGAGGTGTTCTTCAGATAGCCGAGATTGTCGACGCTGAAGGCCCCGGCGCGAGTGAACAGGCGGCTGTCGGTCACCTGCAGGTTCTCGGGTTTCTCGGTGACGACGAAAAAGCCCTGGCCGGCGATGCCCAGGTCGGTATTCGAGGTCGTGCGCTGCAACTGGCCGTTCTGGCTGGTGAAGTGACGCGCCGTGGCGAGGACGCCGCCGGCGGAATAGCCGGTGCCCAAGGCCTGGCTGTTGATCACCGTCTGGAACTCGCCGGAGGTGCGCTTGTAGCCGACGGTGTTCACGTTCGCGATGTTCTGCGAGATCGCGGCGAGGGCGGCGGAGTTGGCGGTCAGGCCGGAGACGCCGGCCAGAAGGGCGCTGTTGATGCTCATGGCGGTAAGCTCCTTACGAGAACAGTTTCAACGGGTTGAACGTGGAGGCGAGCGAGGCCAGCAGGCTCTCGTCGCTGTCGTCATTGGCGGGAGGCGGCGTGGCGGCCGCGCGGGACTCTTCCAGCGCGATCACGGTGGACAGGGGCAGGATGGCGTTGCCGACGGTCAGATAGGGCTCGCCGTCATACATCTCGACGCCGGTGATCCGGCCGCGGGTCAGGACCTGGCTGTCGATGGCGCCGCCGGCGGCGTCCTTGGCGACGACCCGCAGGGAGTAGACCTGGCCGTCCTGACCGTCATTTCCACTGGTGGCCTGACCGTCCCAGGTGAAGTCATGGACGCCGGTGGTCTTGTCCGGCGCATCGCCGGACCAGACCACATTGCCCGAGCCGTCCAGCACCTGCAGCGTCGCCGAAGATGCGTTGGAGGCCAGTTCGTAGCTCCAGGTCGC
Organism: Brevundimonas vancanneytii; assembly: GCA_943373195.1. Classification (GTDB taxonomy): domain Bacteria; phylum Pseudomonadota; class Alphaproteobacteria; order Caulobacterales; family Caulobacteraceae; genus Brevundimonas; species Brevundimonas vancanneytii_B. Next base: position 52,394 of record CALSBO010000009.1, on the reverse strand, counting down.
CTCGCCGCCGGTGAATTTCGTGGCCGACCAGGCGGCCGTCGCTTCCTTGCCGATATAGGTGGCCGCACCTGCCAGGCCGCCGCCGCCCTGGGCTGCGAGCAGCCCCTTGAGCAGGTCGTTGGTCAGCAGCTGCTGCTCGACCCCGGCCATCTGGGTCAGTTGGGCGGTGAATTGGTTGGAATCGACCGGCGACAGCGGGTCCTGGTTCTTCAACTGCGAGGTCAGCAGCGTCAGGAAGGTCTCGAAATTGGAGGCCAGCATGGTCGAACCGGCGCCGATGCGGTTGGTCGCGTTGCTGGTCGCGCTGTTGATGGAATCGACCATCGGATCAGACCTTCATGTCCACGCCCGAGGGCGAGAGGGTGAGCGCCAGCCAGCGCGGCGGCTGGCCGACATCGATTTCGGTGTTGAGGCGAGTGGCGGCGGCGAAGGCGCGGGATGAACCGCTGCGGGCGTCTTGCCCGCGGTCGAAGGCGCTGGAGCCGCTATCGCGTTCGGCGAACTCGAAGGCGTCCTCGGCCAGGTGGAAGCCGGCGTCCTCGAGCTGGCGGCGCAGTTCGTCGGTCCGGCCCCTGAGGTCGGTCGCCGCGATCGGATTGTCGAAGGCCAGCCGGGCGTTCAGCCGCCCCTCGGAATCGATGTCCAGCTTGACGTCCACGCGGCCCACCTCATCCGGCGTCAGGGCCATCTCGAACCGCGTCGAGCGGCCTTCGAGACGGCGCAGAATCTGGGCGGCGATCTGGGCGGTGGCCTCGACCGCGGCGCGCGACAGTTGTGACACGGTCGCCTCGCGCGCCGGGGCGGAGGTCTGGGTCTGGGCGGCGGCGGTCTCGCCGGACGGAAGCGTTTCGGGCGTCGCGCCTTCGGCCTCGCTCCCGGCGGCGTCGCGGGCGACGGCGGCGATGAAGTCAGCGGGGCCGGCGGGGCTCTGGACGGCGGGGGCGGCTGTGGCGGCGGCGCCCGCGGGCCGGACCGGATCAGTCGCTCGCGGGGAATCGCCGGTCTCGGCCCTGGCGGCGTCCAACGGCCGGGCGGTGCGCTCCGCCAGCGGGCGAAGCGGCGCGGGGACGGCTACGGGCGCAGGCGCGGGGGTCGGCGCGGCGCCGGTCCGGACGCGGGCCTCGGCGGCTTCGGTCACGGCGGCGGTCTCGGCCAGGGTCAGTCCGGTTTCGGTCGCCGGCGCCGTCGGGCGAGTCCGGTCGGGCACGGCCGGCTGAACCTCAGGCTCAACGGTCTTGGGCGCAGGACCCTTGTCGACCGGCAGCAGGGGGGTTGTCGGCGGCCCGTCCGGCTCGGACGCGGCGACGGCCGGGACGGGCGGTTGAACCAGGGGGCCGTCCGTCTTGTCGCCGGTTGAAGTGTCGGGGCCCGCGCCGGGTGCGGGCTCCTCCGCGGCCGGAAGGATCAGGGGGACGGTCGGCGCGGTCGGGGCGACCAGGAAACCGGTCACGGCCGGAGCTTCGATCGCGGTCTCGTCGGTCGCCGGCGCCACGCTCGAGCCCGACCTGGCGCCGGTCGGGGCTGTTTCATCGCCCGCCAGGGTCGCCAGCAGGGTCTGGAATCCGGACGCGGCCTCGTCCGACGACCCTTGCGGGACGTTGGGGACGGCTGGCGCGATGGCGGACAGCAGGGTGAGGGCGGACATGATCCTGGAGGGGCGGTTCGCCGAAGCGAGGGGACGAGGGCGCCTGCTGCGCCGGACATTCGGACCCCGTCGCGCAAGTCGCGGGCCAACTGAGATCGGTGTGTGAAGCTGCAGAATACAAACAGAAAAAATTCCCACGGGACCGATCAGACGCGGACATGGCCCCGTCGAAACTTGCCGCGTGAAGACGATTCTTGCCCGGCGCCCTTTGGTGCGGTCCGGGAGCTCGCGACAGCCCAGCGGATCGATGGCCCGGCGTTTGCGCCCCTTGCCGCTCATGACCCAGGCGCGAAACACGACAGCGCGTAATTTCAGTGACTTGACCGGCACGCCTCGGCGCGACGCCGGGCAAAAAACGCGCATCGGCTGGCAGGGCTTGCCGGGCGCCGCGGTTTTGGAGGCCTTCGGATGTCGCTGAACGCCATCATGAACACGGCGAGCTCGGGTCTCTCGGCGGCCCAGACCCAGCTGCGGGTTGTTTCGGACAACGTCTCCAACGTCAACACGCCCGGTTATGTCCGCAAGATCGCCGAACAGCGGACCCTGACCAGCCAGGGGCTCGGCTCGGGCGTGGAGGTGGCGCGCATCCGCCTGGCCACCGACCGATTCCTGCAGGCGGCCAGCCTGAACGCCGGGGCCGAGTCCGCGCGCATGGGCGTGCGAAACGAACTGTACGACCGCATCCAGTCGCTGTTCGGCGACCCGGGCGGCGACGCCGGCTTTTTCTCGCAGGTCGACGGCGTGTTTTCCGCCTTCGCCGCCAGCGCCGAGGACCCGACGTCCTCCCCGCGCCGTCAGGAGGCCATGTTCCGGACCCAGGCCCTGTTCGACGAGGCCGGGCGCATCGCCAAACAGATCCAGGCCGTCCGCGAGGACGCCGACAGCCGCATCCAGAGCGCCGTCGAACGGACCAACGGCCTGCTGGAGCAGATCGAGGGGCTGAACCTGGAGATCGCCCGCGCCACCGCCGTCAACGGCGACGCCTCGGGGGCGGAGACGGCCCAGTCGGCCCTGATCGGGCAGTTGGCCGAACTGATGGACATCCGCGTCTCGGCCCGGCCGGTGGGCGGGGTGTCGATCCGGACCGGAACCGGAACCCTGCTGGCCGGCCAGGGCGCGGCCAAGCTCGAATACAATCGCGCCGGAACGATCACGGGCGAGACCGGTTTCAACGAAATCTGGATCACCGAGCCGGGCGGCCCGAGGCGGTCGCTGCTGGACAGCGTCTCCTCCGGCGAGATCAAGGGGCTGGTCGAGCTGCGCGATGTCGAGGCCCCCGCCGCGGCGGAGCGGCTGGCCGAACTGGTCGCCCATGTCGCCGACGAACTGAACCGCGCCCATAACGCCAACTCCTCGGTGCCCGCCCCGACCAGTCTTCGCGGCCGCAATGTCGGTCAGACGTTCGAGAGCGCCATCGCCGGCTTCACGGGTCAGACCACGGTCGCCGTGACGAATGCGGCGGGGGTGATCCAGGCCCGGGCCGACATCGTCTTCTCGGGCGCGACCATGACGGTCAACGGCGCGGCGGCGACGCCGACGACCTTCCTCAGCGTCCTGAACGCCCAGCTCGGTGGAGCCGCGACGGCCAGTTTCACCGACGGCCGGTTGAGCCTGTCGGCGACCGGCGCCAACGGCGTGGCGATGGCCGATGACGTCGCCAGTCCTTCGACCAAGGCCGGTCGGGGGTTGGCCCACTATTTCGGGCTCAACGATCTGATTTCGACGGACCGGCCGGCCTTCTATGACACCGGTCTGACCGCCTCCGCTCCGCACGGCTTCACCGCCGGGGAGACCCTGACCTTCCGGTTCACCGGCGAGACCGGGTCGCGGCTGCGGGATCTTCAGGTCGCCGTGCCGGCGGGCGGAACGGTGGGCGACCTGGTCGCGGCGCTGAACGACCCGGCCACGGGGGTCGGCCGTTTCGGAGCCTTCGCCCTGGGCGCGGACGGCGCGCTGTCCTTCACCGGCTACGGCAATCCGCCGCCGTCGCTGACGGTGCTGGAGGACCGGACGACCCAGGTCCCATCGGGCGTTTCGGTGACGGAGCTGTTCGGTATCGGCCCGGGCGTTCGAGCCTCGCGGGCGGACGGCTTCACGCTGCGCGCCGACATTCGCCAGAGTCCGTCCCGGCTGGCCCTGGCCCAGCTGAACCTTGCGGCCGTGGCGGGAACCCAGGCGCTCAGCACCGGCGACGGACGCGGCGCCCTGGCCCTGGCCGACGCCGGAGAGCGGGCGGCGAATTTCCAGGCGGCCGGGGGATCGTCGGGCGGTTCGATCTCGGTGTCGCGCTACGCCGCGGAACTGTCCGGGGAGATCGGCGGCAAGGCGGCGGCGGCCAGGAACCGGATGGAGACGGCGGGCGCCCTCTACACCGAGGCCGGGGCGCGGCAGACGGCGCAGGAAGGCGTCAATCTGGATGAGGAATTGGTGCTGATGACCACCTATCAGCAGGCCTTCAACGCCTCGGCCCGGATGATCCAGGCGGCCAAGGACATGTACGACACGCTGATGGGGATGGTCTGATGACCCGCGTCGCCACCTTCGGGAACTATCAGTCGGCCCTTCTGGACCTGATGAAGGCCCAGACGCGCGCCACCGACGCCCAGGAGCGGGTCTCGACCCAGAAGAACGCCACCGACCTGAGCGGCTTCGGCCGTCAGTCGGAGACACTGACGGCGCTGAAGGGCGCCCAGAGCCGGATCCAGGGCTTCATCGACACCGGCGCCGCCGTCAGCGCTCGGCTGACGACCCAGGACCTGGCTATGGGCCAGATCAAGGACGCCATCACCGGTGTGCGCGAGGTGCTGGCCGGGGGGCTCGCCACCGATTCCGCCGGCTCGCTGATGCTGGATCTCGAGGGCCAATTCCAGTCGATCCGCAGCGGCCTGAACATGCGGCACCATGGCGGCTATCTGTTCGCTGGAGCCTCGACCTCGACCGCCCCGGTCGACGCAGCCAACCTGACCGAACTTCTGGCCGCGCCCAGCGTGGCCTCGCTGTTCAACAACGACACGCTCAAGAGCGCCAGCCGCGTGGCCGAGGGCACCACGCTGGAAACCGGCCTCCTGGCCGACGAACTGGGCACGGACGTGCTGACGGTTCTGCGCGACATCCAGAATTTCCACGGGACCCCAGGATCCGGCCCCCTGACCGGCCGGTTGACGGAACCGCAGAAAACGTTCCTGACCGCCCAGCTGACCCGACTGGAGCAGGCCGCGACTGCCGTGGTCGACAAGATGGCCCGGACCGGTTCGATGGCCAAACAGATCGAGAGCGTCACCGCCGGCCAAGAAGCCCAGAAGGGTGCGCTGGACGAACTGATCTCGGGCCGCACCGACGCGGACATGGCGGCGGCGGTCACAGACCTTCAGCTTTCGCAGGTCGCCATCCAGGCCTCGGCCCAGGTGATCAGCCAACTGCGCCAAGTCTCGCTACTCAACTATTTGCGCTGACACGGGAATTTGTTCCACGGCCACGCTCGACACAGGTCGGCGTGAGAACATAAAGTGAACGGATGGTCGCTCTCAACCTCCGCAGCAAGCTCGCCGTTCTAGCCGACGCCGCCAAATACGACGCCTCATGCGCCTCATCGGGCACGACGAAGCGGGACTCGTCCGGAGGCAAGGGCGTCGGCTCGACCGAGGGCATGGGCATTTGCCACGCCTATACGCCGGACGGGCGCTGTGTCTCCCTGCTCAAGATATTGCTGACCAATTTCTGCATTTACGACTGCGTCTATTGCATCAACCGGGCGTCCTCGAACGTCGAAAGAGCCCGGTTCAGCGTCGATGAGGTCGTCGAACTGACGCTGAATTTCTACAAGCGGAACTATATCGATGGGCTGTTCCTGTCGTCCGGCATCATCCGCTCGGGCGACTACACCATGGAGCAGCTGGTTCTGGTGGCGAAGAAGCTGCGTACCGAGCACGATTTCCGCGGCTACATCCATCTGAAGCTGATCCCCGAGGCCGACCCGCTGCTGGTCGAGGAGGCGGGGCTCTACGCCGACCGGCTGTCGGCCAATATCGAACTGCCGCGCGACGAGGCGCTGAAGCGTCTGGCGCCGCAGAAGGACGTCGGCGTCATCAAACAGGCGATGGGCCGGGTGCGGCTGAAGGTCGAGGCGGCCAGGCCTTCGAAGAAAGATCGGGCGCGGCCGCCGAAATTCGCGCCCGCGGGCCAGAGCACCCAGCTGATCATCGGGGCGGACGGCGCGCCGGACACGGAGATCATCGCCCGCAGCGCCTCGCTCTATACCGGCTACGGCCTGCGCCGGGTCTATTATTCCGCCTTCAGCCCGATACCGGACTCGTCCAGCGCCCTGCCGCTGTCCCGGCCGCCGCTGATGCGCGAGCATCGGCTGTACCAGGCCGACTGGCTGATGCGGTTCTATGGTTTCTCGCCGGCCGAGATCGGCGAGGCGGCGCCGGACGGCATGCTGGATCTGGCCATCGACCCCAAGCTGGCCTGGGCGCTGAACAGCCGTGCGGCGTTTCCGGTCGATGTGAACACAGGCCCGCGCGAGAGGCTGCTGAGGGTTCCGGGGCTGGGGGTCAAGTCGGTGAACCGGATCCTGCAGGTCCGGCGCTGGCGCACCCTGCGGCTGGAGGACATCGGGCGCCTCTGCCGGGGAATCGAAAAGGTCCGGCCCTTCATCACCGCCCTGGACTGGACGCCCGGCGGCCTGACCGACGCGGCCGATCTGCGCGCCCGCATCGCCCCGGAGCCTCGCCCGGTCCAGTTGAGCCTGTTCTGAATGAAGGTCGCGACCTTCGCCCATGAGACGGATTTCGAGGGCTGGCGCCGGGCGGCGCGGGCCTTTCGCGAGGCGGGCGTGCCCCCGGCCGAGGCGGCGTTCCGCCTGGGCGGGGAGGGTGAGGGTCTGTTCGATGATGTCCTCCCGCCCTCGCCGCCCGCCGCGCGGTTCGCGGTCCCCAAGGCGTTCGTAGACCTGGCGCAGGACGTGATCCTGCATCGGTCGTCGGATCGGTTCGACCTGCTCTACCGCCTGCTGTGGAGACTGCAGTTTGAACCCGACCTGATCCGCGTGGTGACAGACGCCGACGTCGCCGACGCCTGCGAGCGGGCCAAAAATGTCAGCCGGGCCGGGCACAAGATGAAGGCCTTCGTCCGGTTCCGGCGGATCGAGACGGACGGTGCAGAGCGGTGGGCGGCCTGGTTCGAGCCGGCCCATCGGGTGCTGGAACGCACGGCGCCTTTCTTCGTGCGCCGGTTCGCGAACATGGACTGGTCGATCCTGACGCCGGACGGCACAGCGGCCTGGGACGGAAAGGCGTTGGCGTTCGGGCCGCCGGCCACGCAGGACATGGCCCCGACCGAAGACGCCGTCGAGGAGTTCTGGAAGACCTACTACGCCTCGACCTTCAACCCCGCGCGGTTGAAGACGAAGACCATGCAGGGAGAGATGCCCAAACGGTACTGGAAGAACCTGCCCGAGGCGGCGTTGATCCCCGAACTGGTGGCGCGGTCGGCGTTACGCACCGAGGCCATGGTCGCGGCGCCCGCTTCCGAACCCAACCTTCGCCTCGCCAAGACGCTGTCGGGGATGAACCGCGACCATTCGTTCGAGGAGGGCTTCGTTCCATCCAGTCTGGAGGAACTGGGTCAGGCGATGCAGGCGTGCCGCCGCTGCCCCCTGTGGCGGGACGCGACCCAGGGCGTGTGCGGGACCGGGCCGAAAAAGGCGCGGCTGATGATCGTGGGTGAGCAGCCGGGCGATCAGGAAGATCTGACGGGCCGGCCCTTCGTCGGACCGGCGGGCGGGGTGCTGGACGAAGCACTGGCCGAGGCGGGCATCGACCGGGAAGACGCCTTCGTCACCAACGCCGTGAAGCATTTCAAGCATGAGCCGCGCGGCAAGCGCCGCATCCACAAGACCCCGCTGGTGAGCGAGGTCGGCGCCTGCCGCTGGTGGCTGGACGCCGAGCGGCGGCTGGTGAAGCCGAAGGTGATCGTGACCCTGGGCGCGACGGCGGCGTTCGGGGTGCTGAACCGCAAGGTCGCGGTGACGCAGGAGCGAGGCCGGGCGATGCCTCTTGCGGACGGGTCGCGCGTGCTTCTGACGGTTCACCCGTCATATCTGCTGCGCCTGCCGGACGAAGCCGGCCGGGCCGCGGAACGTCGGCGCTTTGTCGAGGACCTGAAACAGGCCCGCGCGCTGCTGTGACCCCTCGAAAGCGTGGCTGAACGAATACGGCGGCGCGGCGTTGTGAACTCTGCCCCAGCTTTGCCGTTCGGGCGGCGTAGGCAAAACGGACGGGGCGATCTAGGTAAGGGGCATGGCCGCAGCGGATTTCCAGATCGAGGACGGCGGGCCGGGCCTCATCCTGCGGCTGACCGGCGACTGGACCGCGACCGAACTGGGCCGTATCTCGCGCCGTCTGGACGATGAACTGCACGAGCGGCCCGTCGACGCCGTCGATCTGACGGAACTGGGCCGGTTCGATACGGCGGGGGCCTTGGCGATCGTTCAGGCGTCCAACTGCGTCCTGCCCCAGTCGGCCTGGACCCAGAGGCCCGAGGCCGGGCGCACCTACGCCATGGTCGAGAAGCTGGAGCGCGAAAGCGCCGGCCCGCCGCTCCGTTCGCCGGGCTGGGTGCGGGGCTTCGCCAAGGTCGGGCGGGGCATCCACGACATCTTCGCCGAGGCGACCCTTTCGATGGCCTTCCTCGGTCGGCTGGTCGTCGCCGTCGGGACGGCCCTGCGCCACCCGGGCCGCATTCGCTGGGCCGCGTGGTTCAGCCAGGGCGAGCGGGCGGGGCTGGACGCCATACCGATCATCGCCACGACCAATTTCTTCATCGGCGCGGTCATCGCCTTCCTCGGGGCCAGTCTGCTGACCCAGCTGGGCGCCGCGGTGTTCACCGTCCAGCTGGTGGCGGTAGCGGTGGTGCGGGAGTTGGCGGTGGTGATCACCTCGATCCTGCTGGCCGGTCGTTCCTCCTCCTCATTCGCGGCCGAGATCGGTTCGATGCGGATGAACCAGGAGGTCGACGCCATGCAGGTGATGGGGGTCAATCCTTTCCAGGCGCTGGTCATTCCGCGGCTGGCGGCCATGATCGTCATGCTGCCGCTGCTGACCTTCATCGGCATGGTGGCGGGTCTGTTCGGCGGCATGCTGGTGACCTGGAGCCAGCTCAGCTACGGCCCCGCCTTCTTCGTCCAGCGCATCAGCGAAGACCCGAACATGGGCACCCACCTGATGGTCGGCCTGCTCAAGGCGCCGGTCTTCGCCGTGGTCATCGCCGCCATCGGCTGCCGCCAGGGGATGGCGGTGGCGGGCGATGTCGAGAGCTTGGGCCGGAGGGTGACGGCCGCGGTGGTTCAGGCCATCTTCGCCATCATCGTTCTGGACGCGGTGTTCGCCCTGATCTTCCTGGAGCTGAACCTGTGACCGCCGCCAAGGCCGGACAGGCCCCCGAACGGCTGATCGAGGTGCGGGGCCTGGTCAGCGCGTTCGAGAACCGCACCATCCACGACGGCCTGGACCTGGACCTGGAGCGCGGCGAGGTGCTGGGCGTGGTCGGCGGGTCCGGCACCGGCAAGACCGTGCTGCTGAACTCGATCATCGGCCTGAAGGAGCCCGAGGGCGGCTCGGTCCGCATCCTCGGCTACGACCGCGCCACCATGACCGAGGCGGACGAGGCCGACGTCGAGCGCCGCACCGGCATCCTGTTCCAGCAGGGCGCGCTGTTCTCGTCGCTGAGCGTGATCGACAATGTCGCCTCGCCGCTGGTCGAACATACCGACCTGTCCGCGGAGGTGATCCGCGAACTGGCCGAGATGAAGATCGCCATGGTTGGACTGAAGCCCGAGGCCCACCATCTGAAGCCGGCGGAACTGTCGGGCGGGATGCGCAAGCGGGTCGGTCTGGCGCGGGCGCTGGCGCTGGACCCCGAACTGCTGTTCCTCGACGAACCGACGGCGGGGCTGGACCCGATCGGCGCCGCGGCCTTCGACGCCCTGATCCGCCAGCTGTCGGACGACCTCGGGCTGACGGTGTTCATGATCACCCACGACCTCGACAGCCTGTACGCCATCACCGACAAGGTGGCGGTGCTGGCCGACAAGGGTATCGTCGCCAAGGCCACGGTTCAGGAACTCGAGCGTTCCGACCATCCGTGGATACGAGAATATTTCCTGGGGCCGCGCGGTCGCGCGGCCGATAGAGCCGCCTGAGGAGGGCGGACGAGATGGAACGAGACGCCCACTACGCCGCCGTCGGCATCGCCACCATCGCCCTGATGGCGGCGCTGGCGGTGTTCGTCATCTGGCTGGCCAGGCTGCAGTTCAACAATGACTACGACGTCTATGACATCGTCTTCTACGGCCCCGTGCGGGGCCTGTCGGAGGGTGGCGAGGTCCATTTCAACGGCATCCGCGTGGGCGAGGTCACCGACCTGAACCTGGATCCGGAGAAGGGCGACCAGGTCATCGCCCGCATCCGGGTGGACGCCACCACGCCCGTTCGCGTCACCTCGCGGGCCCAGCTGGAGCCGCAGGGGATCACCGGACTCAACTACATCCAGATTACCGCCGGCAATCCGCAGAGCGCCATTCTGAAAGAGCAGTATCCCGCCAATGTGGTCCCCGTGATCCAGAGCCAGCCGTCCCCGATCGCGGAACTGCTCAGCGGTTCCGGCACGGTGCTGGCCCAGACGGTGGACGCCCTGAACCGGATCAACCGGGTGCTGTCGGACGACAATGTCCGCTCCTTCTCGACCAGCCTGAAGAATATCGAGAGCCTGTCCACCGAGCTGGAGGCCCGCAAGGGCATGCTGGAGCAGCTGGAACAGGCGCTGACGCGCGCCAACTCGGCCGTCGCCGAATACGAAGCCCTGGCGGTCAGCACACGCCGGATCATCGAGGGCGACGGGCGCGAGGCCGTGGCCAACATCAACGCCGCGGCCGAAGAGGCGCGGGCGGCGGTGTCGTCGATCAACCGCACGGCGACCAATGTCGAAGGTCCGCTGAACGAGTTCGCCACCACCGGCCTGCCGCAGTTGCAGCAGTCGATCCAGGGACTCGAGGACGCGACCCGGTCGTTGGAAGGCCTGATCGACGAGGTCCGGTCCAGCCCACGCGACTTCATCGGCCGCCCGCCGACCAAGGAACTGGAGGTCCAACCGTGAAGACCCTTTTCTTGCGCTACCGGCCTTCGGCCTGTTCGAGCGCGGGCTCCCTCGCGCGCCCGATCGTCCTGACCCTCGCGGCCATGACGCTGTCGGCCTGCGCCCTGCTGTCCACCCCGGACCCGGTGCAGACCTATCGCTTCGGCGGGGGCGCGGCGTCCGCGCCCGTCGCCCCGGTCGTCAGTCCGGTTCAGGTCACCCTGCGCCGGGTCGAATTCCCCGAGGCCGTCGAGGGCGACAAGCTGCTGGGCGTGACGGGGACGCAGACGGCCTATATCGCCGGCGCCCGCTGGGTCTCGCCGGCGGCGGACCTGTATATGGAGAGCCTCGAGAACGCCTTCGCCGCCCAGGCGACGCGGGTCCGGCTGATCGGTCCGCGCGAGCTGACGCGGGGCGAGCGGTCGCTGGACATCGACATCCGCTCCTTCGAGGCCCGCTATGACGCGCCGGGCATGGCCCCGACCATTGTGGTCACGGCCCGTGCGCGCTTGCTGGTGCTGCCGGAACGGACGGTGTCGGCGGAACGGGTCTTCATCGTCGAGCAGCCGGCGGGATCCAATCGCGTCTCGGCCATCGTGGAGGCCTTCGATCTGGCCACGCGCGACCTGAACACCCAGATCGTCGGCTGGACCGACGCCAACGCGGGTTAGAGCGGGCGGCGCAGTTCGGCCAGCCGGCTCTCGATATCGGCGCGGCGGCCGCGTGCGGCCGAGAGTTCCGTCAGGGCGCGGTCGATGCGGGCCTTGAGGTCGTCGCGGACCCGGGCCATCCGCTCGCGGTCGGGCCGGACCTTCTTCGGTCGCTTGCCGGACAGGCCCAGGGCCTCCTTCCAGTCGTCGCGCCAGACGTTGACGCCATCGGCACAGGCCTTGAGCGCTTCTGAGGCGCGGGCGTCGGCGCTCTGGGCGCCGCGGATCAGCGGCAGGGATTGAAGCGCGGCGGCGCGGCAGGCCTCCAGCGTCGCGCGGCGCGCCGCCAGCGGATGCGGCGCGGCGCCCTCGGCGGCCGTGTGGCCGCTGAGCCGGGCGGCGGCGGCGGCGAGGTGGGCGTCGAGGTCGGCGAGTGCGTCGCGGATTTCGGTCCAGACGGCGTCGAGCGCGCCCGAGCGGCGGGCGGCTCCGTCGACGCGGCCCGAGAGGTCGGCGGCGGTCTCGGCCAGGCCGGATGCGGCGCGGCTCCAGGCGTCGCGGAACCGGTTCAGCCGGGCGCCGCGTCCGTCGAACAGGCCGGCCAGGCCCCGGCGCGGCTCGAGCGCATTCGGATTCAGGCCCTCCAGCACCGAACGGGCGTGGGTCAGCTGGGCGACGGCTTCGGTCAGGTCTCCGGTGCGGGCGGCGGCGAGGGCGCGTTCGATGCGCTCCAAGGCGACGGCGCGGGCGGGTTCCGCGAAGGCCTCGACCCCCGCCCCATCCCAGCCGGCGTCGATCTCGGCGACACGCGCGGCGTCGGGGGCGGGCCAGTTGCCCTGCCAGCGATAGGCGCCGCCGTCAGCCATCACACCACTCCACCCCTCCGGTTCTGCGACCGGTGGGAGAGTATGACTACGACTTTGGCCCGGCGGCAACGGTTGAGGTCGTCCCGGTGGTCCGCCGGGCGGGTCGGGTGGGGTGCGCTCGCTATGGCGGCCGCTCCAATGGTCTCACCCCGCACTCGCGCGAACCGCTGTCGGACGAGCGTTCCCCGTGCCGGACTCCCGCGTCCTGACGGTCTTGCCTTCAAGGTCGCCGAGTATGCGCGGAAGCTGACCGAGGCCCTCCTGATGACGGGCGGGCGGATCGTTCAGCGGGTGTTCACTGACCGTTGGCGCCGGCGAACCTCGCCGAGCCGGTGATGGTCAACTGCGACGCTGCTGGTTCTGCCTCGGACCTGACCGACGATCAGGTGATGGCCCGCTACCGGATCGGACAATGCTGGTTGCGCCTGTTGCAATTGAGTTGCATAAGCGCCAAAGCTTTGCCTTTCTCGTTCTGGAATGTCTCTCATGCGCAATCTTCTGCTCCTGACCACGGTTTCGGCCTGTTGCCTTCCGGCTGTGGCCGCGGCTCAGGAAGCTCGCCCCCCTGCGGTCACGACCCAGCTCGCCGAAATCGTCGTGGTCGCCCCCGACCGTCTAGAGCGGATCGCGGGCGCCGTGACGCTGTTGTCCGCCGAGGACTACCGCCAATCCCAGCCCTTTGCGCTGGACGACATTCTGCGCCGGGCGCCCGGCCTGTATGTCCGCGGTGAAGAAGGCCTGGCGCTGCGGCCGAACGTCGGCATCCGCGGCCTGACGCCCATCCGCTCGACGGAGGTGCTGTTCCTGGAAGACGGCGTGCCGCTGGCCTACGCCCCCTATGGCGACAACGCCAGCTACTACCATCCGCCGATCGAGCGTTTCTCGGGCGTCCAGGTGCTGAGGGGGTCGGCTCAGATCGCCTTCGGCCCCCATACGGTCGGCGGCGTCATCAACTATACGACGCCGAACCCCAGCGAGGATCTGGAAGGCCGTCTGGTGCTGCGCGGCGGCAACCGGGGCAATCGGGAGGTCACCCTGCAGGCGTCCGACACGGTCGGAGGGACCGGCATCCTGGGGATGGTCACCCGGCGCGAGAGCGAGGGCAATCGCGACAACCAGGACCTGAGCTACACCGATCTGTTCGTGAAGTTGACCCGCGCCGTTTCGGCCGGTCAGGATCTGACGCTGAAGGCCAGTTGGATGCGCGAGGACAGCCAGGTCACCTATTCGGGCCTGACCGAGGCCGAATACGCCGCCAACCCCCGGCAGAACCCCTTCGGCAACGACCGGTTCGACGCCGAGCATGTGGCGGCATCGGCGGTCCACGCCTGGCGTTTGACCGACACCATGCGGCTGACGACGGCCCTCTATGGCGCGACGTTCCAGCGCGACTGGTGGCGACAGTCGTCCAACTCGGGCCAGCGGCCGAACGATGCCTCCGATCCGGCCTGCGGCGGCATGGCCAATCTGAACACGACCTGCGGCAATGAGGGTCGCCTGCGCGACTACTACAGTTTCGGCATCGACAGCCGACTGGCTTGGGACTGGGCCACCGCCGGTCGCCTGACGGGGCGGCTGGAGGCGGGTTTGCGCCTGCACCGCGAAAACCAGGAACGACTGCAATGGAACGGCGATACGCCGACCGCGCGGCGTCCGGGCGTCGGGCGCAATGCCGGCGTCGTTGAGGACAACACCCGACGCGCCACCGCGATTTCCGGCTTCGTCCAGAACAGCTTCGTCTTCGGCGATCTGACGGTCACGCCCGGCCTTCGGCTGGAATCGATCGAGTTCGAGCGCGCCAACAATCTGCCGGGCGGCGGCCGGGGCCGGGAGCGGATCGATGTCGCCATCCCCGGCCTGGGGTTCGCCTGGTCGCGCAACGACGGGTTGACGGCCTTCGCGGGCGTCCATCGCGGCTTCTCCCCGCCACGCGCCGAGGACATCATCACCAACGCGGGGGGCTCGATCGAGCTGGACGCCGAGCAGAGCACCAACTGGGAGGCCGGTCTGCGCGCCCGACCTGTGACCGGCGTGGCCTTAGAGACCACGGCCTTCCGCATGGATTTCGACAATCAGATCGTGCCCAGTTCGGTCGCCGGCGGTGTCGGCGCGACCTTGACCAGCGCGGGCGAGACCCTGCACCAGGGGCTTGAGTTCGCCGGTCGCTTTTCGTCCGCCGAGGCCTTCGGCGGCGACCTGGACTGGTATGCCGATGCGACCCTGACCTGGGTGGCACAGGCCGAATATGTGGGCCGTCGCTTCTCCAGCCTTCCCGGCTTCGGCGCCGTCAGCGTCACGGGCAACCGCCTGCCCTATGCGCCCGAATGGTTCGGGCGGGCCGCTTTCGGCGTCCGGACGCCGGGGGGCCTGCAGGCCGAGGTGGAGGTCGTCCAGACCGGCGAGATGTTCGCCGACGACCTGAATACGGTGGCTCCCACGGCCAACGGCCAGCGCGGACTGATCCCCGACGCCACGGTGATCAACCTTGCGGGATCCTGGGCCTTGCCGAACACCTCGGTCCGCCTGTTGGCCCGTGTGCGCAACGTGGCGGACCGGACCTATATCATCGATCGCGCCCGCGGCATCCTGCCCAACGAACCCCGCATCGTGCAGATCGGTCTGGAGTATGCGTTCTGACGAAAGACCAGAAAGCAGACCTGCCCCACGGGGCTTGTGCTGTCTGGCATTCCGCTCGCCCCTGTACCCGCCGCCTGACGCCCGTCAGCCGACGCCGGGCGCGACGGTGTAGGTCGCCTCGGTCTTCGAGGCGACCTCCTCGAGGGTCACGCCGTCGGCCAGTTCGATCAGCTCCAGCCCCGCGCCGTCCGGCTTGACGTCGAAGACGCACAGGTCGGTGATGACGCGGCTGACCACGCCCGTGCCGGTCAGGGGCAGGGTGCAGGCCTTCAGAACCTTCGACTGGCCGTGCTTGTTGGCGTGATCCATGACCACCACCACGCGCTTGACGCCCGCGACCAGGTCCATGGCGCCGCCCATGCCCTTCACCAGCTTGCCCGGGATCATCCAGTTGGCGATGTCGCCGTTCTCGGCCACTTCCATCGCGCCCAGGATGCTGAGGTTGATATGGCCGCCGCGGATCATGGCGAAGCTGTCCGAGGAGCTGAAATAGCTGCTCTCCGGAATCTGGGTGATGGTCTGTTTGCCGGCGTTGATCAGGTCGGCGTCGACCTCGTCCTCATAGGGGAACGGACCCATGCCCAGCATGCCGTTCTCGGACTGGAGGGTGACCTCCATGCCGTCGGGAATGTAGTTGGCCACCAGGGTCGGGATACCGATGCCCAGGTTGACGTAGAAGCCGTCCTGCAGCTCTTTCGCGGCGCGTTCGGCCAGTTGTTCGCGGGTGCGGGGCATGGGGGTGATCCGGGTGTGGGGGATGGGGTGTGGGGTGTGGGTATGGGGTGGAGTTAGTCGTCTTTTGCTCGCAGGGCACGGATGAGGGAGCCGAGGCCCCGACCCAACTGATCACAGAGGCTTAGCACCTGGTCTGCCTCGGCCTGTGGCGCGCAGCCGACTTCAGCGGCGATGATCAGGTGGGTTTCCAACTCCTTGAGCGATCCCTGTGCGATCAGAAGGTGCCTGACATAGTCCTTGCGAGTTCCTCTCCCGTATCCCTCCGCGATGTTGGCTGGAACGGACACCGCAGAGCGCCTGATCTGCGACGTCAATCCGAACATCTCATCCTTCGGAAAGGAGCGGGTGATGAGGTAGCAGGCCTTCACGAGAGCGATGCCGTCACGCCAGACAGACAGTTCCCGATAGGACGTCAGAGGCGCTGTCATCGTTTACACCCCATACCCCACACCCCATCCCCATTCAGGCCTTTTCGCGCTGCCGCACCGTGCGCTGTTCGATGCGTTTCTCGGGCGTGCTCTGGATGATGCGGTCGACATAGATGCCCGGCGTGTGGATCTGGTCGGGGTCGAAGGTCCCGGTGGGGACGATCTCCTCGACCTCGACGACGCAAGCCTTGCCGGCCGTGGCCATCATCGGATTGAAATTGCGGGCCGTCTTGCGGAACTGGAGATTGCCCCGTTCGTCGGCCTTCCAGGCCTTGACGATGCTGAGGTCGGCGACGAGGCCGGTCTCCATGACGTAGTCGCGGCCGCCGAAGTCGCGGACCTCCTTGCCCTCGGCGACCAGGGTGCCGACGCCGGTGGCGGTGAAGAAGGCCGGGATGCCGGCGCCGCCGGCGCGGATGCGCTCGGCCAGGGTGCCCTGGGGGTTGAACTCCAGCTGGAGCTCGCCGGCCAGATACTGGCGCTCGAACTCCTTGTTCTCGCCGACATAGGACGAGATCATCCGGGCGATCTGGCGGGTCTCCAGCAGCTGGCCGAGGCCGAAGCCGTCGACGCCGGCGTTGTTGGAGATGACGGTGATGTCCTTGACGCCGGTGTCGCGCAGGGCGGCGATCAGATGCTCGGGGATGCCGCACAGGCCGAAGCCGCCGGACATGACGGTCATGCCGTCGAAGGTCAGGCCCTGGAGGGCCGACGCCGCGTCGGGGAAGATCTTCCGCATCGCTTCCTCATATTTTCACCGCCTGATGAATATTGGCGGCCTTGGTCCGTCCGTAACGCGGGGGACGGCCCGGAGCAAGGCGAGCGGGCCGGGAAAAAAGCGAGTCCAAAGAGTCCAGAGAGTCCAAAGCCGACGAAAAGTGCACTCGGAAATTCGAGTGCACATAGTGCACTTTCGGCTGCCGATGAGGCGGGACCGTAGCCGGGGCCTGCGTCAAAAGCGGTCGTCAGGCGGCCAAACCGTCGATCAGGGCGGCGGCCGGAATGTGCCAGGCGCGGCTGAGCTTGCGGATCTGGTCGAGATTGATCTCGCGCCGGCCGTTGAGCAGGTCGGCGGCGCGCGCCTTGGAACCGACGACTTCGATCAGGTCCGCGCGGGTGTAATTGTTGGCCATCATCACCGACTTGACCACCGAGACGGGGTCGGCGCGGTCGATCGGATAGAGGCGTGCTTCGTAGTCCTCGATCAGCAAGGTGAGGGCGTCGAAATTGGCGGCCTCGGGCGTATCGGCGGCGGGCTCGTCGTCGAAATAGGGGCGTACGGCGATAAGCGCGGCCTCATACTCGGCTTCGTCGCGCAGGGTTCGCAGGGTGCTGAAATCCATATTCGCCTCCTAGAGTTTCGCCACGTCGATCCGGTCGTAGTCGGCGTGTGTGCCGACGAAGAGAATGAAGACCCGCTTCGTCCTGAAGCCGATCAACCCCACGACGCGATACTTGTTGCCGCCCACATCGAAGACGATCTTGCCGTCCGCGACGTAGTCGGCGCTGTTGAATGTGGCCTTCACCTCACTGAAGTTGTTCCAGTCGGCGTCGGACACGGTGGTGTGCCACTCCGTCAAGGCGGCGCGGGCGGCCTCGGCGACCCTGCCCTTCGGCAAACCCGACCAGAATTTCACCAACGTCGATTTGGCGATGATGCGCACTCAGGTAATCTAGCGCGTTCCCAATCCGGAAACAAGTCTATCGCGGCGAACCCACGCTCACGGGAGCTTTCGGCGGGGCGCCGCGGTGGCGGTAGCGGGCGCCCTTGAGCATCATCTTCAGCGCCTCCCAGTGGATGCCCAGGGTGACCTTCCAGGTCAGCAGGGGATGGGTCGCGAAGGCGCGCAGCAGCTGGGCGTCGGTCAGGGGGCGGCGGCGGCCCGCGAAGGAGGCGGTCAGGATCGGCGTCTCGCCGCGGCGCACGGCGACGATGACCGAGACGGCCTCGTCCGGCGGTCGGACGGTGAAGTCATAGGTCAGGCCCATGTCCATGAAGGGCGAGACGAACAGGGCCTTGTGCGCCGTCTGGCGGACCGGTGAGGGGGCTCCCCCTCCACCATGCTTCGCATGGTCCCCCTCCCCCAGCGGGGGGGGAATGGGTGTCGCGACGAGGTAGGTATGGCGCTCGTGAAAGGTGTTGGTCACCTCATAGAGCAGGGCCGCCAAGGCGCCGTCGGGGCGGTGGCAGAAGAAGACGCTGATGGGATTGAAGCCGTAGCCGAGGATGCGCGGCATGGTCAGCAGGCGGATCGGGCCGCCGGCGATGTCGACGCCCGCTTCAGCCAGACGGGCCTCGACCTGGGCGCGCAGGGGGCGGCCGGAGCGGTCGCCGTGGTCGGCGGGCCGGAAGCTGACCAGGCCGAACCGTCCGCGAGCCAGCAGACGCAGGCGGGACTGGACGGCGTCCAATTCGTCCAGATCGAGCAGCAGCATCCACAGGCGGTAGCGGAGGCGGTGGGCGAAGGTGCGGCTGCGCTGGTGGACGACCGAGCCGACGTAAAGGGCGCTGACGGTCTCGCTCGAACCATCGCCGGGGCCGCCTCGACCGGATCGTGTTCGGGGCGAAATGGCGCGGGCGTCCGGATCGCGGCGCGCCTTCGCCGGCGCAGGGCCATCGGCCTGACGAGCGACCTCGAAGGCCGATACCGGAAAGGTTCGGGTCGTGCCGCTCACGCCGCCTCCGCCAGCGACGGCGCGGGGAGGCCGATCCGGATGCGGCCGCTCTCGTTGGGGACCGACCACGGACGGCGGACGCCGCCCAGCTGTTCGGCGACGGCGAGGCCCGCCTGCAGGCCGTCCTCGTGGAAGCCCGAGCCGAACCAGGCCCCGGCGAACCAGACATTGCGGCGGCCCTGCAACGACCAGAGCTCGGATTGGGCGGCGACGGCGGCGGCGTCGAAGACGGGGTGCTCATAGTCCCATTCGCCGATGACCAAATCCGGATCGGGGGCCTTGGCCGGATTGAGGCTGACGAACAGGGGCGGGCCGGGCAGGGACTGGAGCTCGTTCATCCAGTAGGTGACGCCGCCTTCGCCCGCGCGGTCGGAATAGCCCATGTGGGTCCAGGCGGCCCAGGCCTTGCGCCGCTTGGGCATCAGGGACGTGTCGCGGTGCAGGATGACCCGGTTGGGCCGGTATTCGATCGCGCCCAGCAGGCGGCGGTCCTCGGCGGAGGGCGCATCGAGGAGTCGAAGGGCCTGATCGGAATGGGTCGCCAGCACCACGGCGTCGAACCGCTCCAGCCGTCCGTCGGCGAAGCGCAGCGCCGCGCCGTCGAGGCCGCGCAGGACCCCGGTGATCCCGGCGTCGGTGACGATGCGACCGCGGAAGGCCTCGACCAGCCGGGTGACATAGGCCCGGCTGCCGCCCTCGACCGTGCGCCAGGTCGGGCGCAGGTCCACCTTGAGCAGATTGTGGTTCATGTAGAACCGCACGAACGAGGCCGCCGGATAGCTGGCCATCTGCCCCATGGTGCACGACCAGATGGCGGCGGCCTGGGGCAGCAGGTGCGCCTCGCGGAACAGGGGGCCGTAGCCGCCGCGGGTCAGATACTGATCCAGCGTCTCGCCCGAGCGTTCGAGCACGGGCAGGTCGCGCGGCGCCTGGCGCTGGAACCGCAGCAGGTCGCCGATCATGCGCCAGAATTTGGGGCTGGCGTAGTTGCGCTTCTGGGCGAACAGGGCGCCGAGGCCCTGGCTGCAATATTCGAACGCCCCGTCGTCGATGGAGACGGCGAAGGACATCATCGCCGGCTTGGTCGGCACCTCCAGATGCTCGAACAGGGCCGTCAGATTGGGATAGTTGGCCTGGTTGTAGACGATGAAACCCGTGTCGACCGCCACCGGCTCATGGGGCGAGGGGGCATCGACGGTGTGGGAATGGCCGCCCAGCCGGCTGTCGGCCTCGAACAGGGTCACCTCATGGCCCTGCGACAGCAACCAGGCGCAGGACAGGCCCGAAATGCCCGAACCGACCACGGCGATGCGCTTGCCGGAGGGCGGGACGGGCGCCGCGGCGACGAGGTGAGGGGGCATGCCGACTCCAACTGGGGTTGCGAAGAGTTACGGCGCGAAGGGCGACGCGGATGCCCTTCATCCGAACGCTACGCCGCGGCGTAGTTGTGCGATAGTCCCGGTCTGTCAGGAGCGCCCATGTCTCTCGCAAACGTCGCCATTCGCAGGCTGCAGGACGCGCCGTTCCCCGACTTCATCGCCCGCCCGGCGATCGACAGCCTGGTCAGCGAGGCAAGGCGGCGTCTGGACCGCGAGGCGCCGCACGACGAGGCCGTGTTCGCACGCGACATGGCCCGGCGCGCCATCGCCGAGCACACGGCCGCCGCAAACGAGCAGCACTATGAACTTCCGCCCGAGTTCTTCGAGATCTGCCTGGGCGCCCGGCTGAAATACTCCTGCTGCCTCTACCTGGGCGACGAGGCGACGCTGGACGAGGCCGAGGAGGCGGCGCTGGCGGAGACCTGCGCCCACGCCGGACTGGCGGACGGCCAGCGCATCCTGGAACTGGGCTGCGGCTGGGGCAGTCTGAGCCTGTGGATGGCCGAGCGGTATCCGGGCGCGAGGATCACGGCGGTGTCCAACAGCCACGGTCAGCGCCGGCATATCGAGGCCCAGGCGCGGGCGCGGGGCCTGACGAACCTTCTGGTCATCACCTGCGACATGAACGATTTCCGGCCGCCGACGCCGGAAGGCGAGAAATACGACCGGATCGTCTCGGTCGAGATGTTCGAGCATATGGCCAACTGGCGCGCGCTTCTGACCCGCGCTCACGGCTGGCTGAAGCCCGACGGGCGGATGTTCATCCACATCTTCACCCATCGCGACGCGCCCTACCGGTTCGACCACACCGACAGCGGCGACTTCATCGCCCAGCATTTCTTCACCGGCGGGGTCATGCCCAGCCGCGGCCTGATGCGGCAGTTCCCCGACCTGTTCCGGGTCGAGCGGGAATGGACCTGGAACGGCGTCCACTACCAGCGGACCGCGGACCACTGGCTGGCCAATATGGACGCTGACGGCGACCGGGTGATGGAGCTGATGCGGGAAACCTACGGGGCCGACGCGGCCCTGTGGCGGCGGCGCTGGCGGCGGTTCTATCTCGCGACGGCGGGGCTGTTCGGCAACGACGGCGGAAACACCTGGGCGGTCAGCCACTATCTGCTGAAGCCGGCGTGAGGGAGCGCAACCGATGATCAAATACATCGCCGCCTATCTGGGCGCGGGCCTGACCTTCGCGGCGATCGACGCGGTCTGGCTGACCACGATGACCAATCGCCTCTACAAGCCGGTGCTGGGTCCCATCCTGGCCGACAAGCCCGACATGAAGGCGGCGGTGGCCTTTTATCTGATCTCCATCTTCGGGACGGTGTTCCTGGCCGTCGAACCCGCCCTGCGCGAGGGCGCGTGGCAGAGGGCGGCGATCAACGGGGCGGTGCTGGGGTTCGTGGCCTATGCGACCTACGACCTGACCAACCAGGCGACGCTGAACGTCTGGTCGACGCGGCTGACCCTGATCGACCTGGCCTGGGGCACGACCCTGACCACGGTCTCGGCGGTGGGCGGCTATCTGGCCGCCAGATGGGCCGAGGGCCGGTTCGGCTAAGGCCCTCGCGATTAACCTTTTTCTTCCCGCGACACGGGCGCGAGGTGGCCAGAACGCCGCGATAGGGTAAAAGGTACGACTGAACGCGGTTCAGCCGGGGGAAGACTTTGCGTGCTGGCGTCAATGCTCTGACGGCGATCTTCGTGGTCGGCGTCCTGGCCGGACTGGCTTTGACGCCGGACGGGCGGGCGTGGCTGCGCAATCCGACCGTCATGCTGGGCGACAAGGCCGCGGCCTCGGCCCCGCCGTCGCCCGTCGTCGTCGTCGCCCCGCCGTCCGCCGCCCCGGCGCCCGCGCCGGCCGCGGCGCGCGTGACGCCGCTGAGCGCGCGAATGACCCGGGGACCGCTGCGGATCGGCGTGTTCGGGGACTCGATGGCCGACGGCCTGTACGCGGGCCTGTACCGCGACCTGCAGGACCAGCCGAACGTCACGGTGACCAAATTCTCGCAGGTTTCGACCGGGCTGAGCCGCTACGACTATGTCAACGTCCACGCCCGGACCCAGTCCCAGCTGGATCAGACGCCGGTCGACGCGGCGGTGCTGCTGTTCGGCACCAACGACGCCCAGGGCATCGACACCGGCGGCGTGGTGCACATGTTCGGCACCGACGGCTGGAAGGCCGCCTATGGCCGGCGGATCGACGATCTGGTGGCCCTGCTGCGCAGCCGCGACGTGGCGGTCTATTGGGTCGGCCTGCCGCGGATGAAGCGCGACAGTTTCGACGGCCGGATGATGCTGATCAACGGTGTGGTCGAGGCGCGGATGCGGGCGCTGGGCGTGCCCTATATCGAGACGGTCGGTCTGACCTCCAACGCCGACGGCGGGTACGAGGCCTATCTGCCCGCCGCCGACGGACGCCGGGTGCTGATGCGGGCGGGCGACGGCATCCATATGTCGATGGCCGGCTATCTGCGGATGAGCGCGCCGGTCGCGGCGCGGCTGAAGCGCGACGCCGGTCTGGACCGGCCGCGAACCCCGGCGCCGGCCGCCACGCCGACCGTTTCACCCGCCGCCTGAGCATGAGGGCGCTGGCCGGGGCCCTTGTCGCGGCATGTCTGGCGACGGCGGCGTCGGCCCAGACCGCCTATGCGCCGGTCGAGACGCCGCCGCCGGGCCTGTCGATCTGTCCGGGCGGCCTGTGCCAGCCGGAAGCCCTGAACGCGGTGTTCGAAGCCCTGGCGCAAACCGAGGCCGGAAGCCGCGTGGCGCCGGTGCATATCCTGCAGATCGGCGACAGCCACACGGCGGGCGACCGCATCACCGGCAGGCTGAGGGCGGCGTTGCAGGCGCGGTTCGGCGACGGCGGGCGCGGGGTGCTGCCGCCCGGCATACCGTATGACGGCTATGCGCCCTTGCAGGTCGAGGTGACGGCCAGCGGCTGGACCACCAGGCTAGCGCCGCTGGCGGGCCGTACGGGCTATCAGTATTTCAACGTCGGCCTGACCGGGGTGCAGCAGCTGGACACCGAGCCCGACGCGCGACTGACGATCCGGATCGAGTCGGGTACGCGGGCGATGACGCTGGGCCTGTGCTGGGAAGCGCCATGGGGAGTGGCGGTCTCCGACGAGGACGAGAGTTGGACCCTCGACAGTGTTCCCTACGAACCAGAGTCTGGAGACCTGATGACCTGCCGCACCCTGCGTCCGGTGACCCGACCAGGCGAGATCGTGCTGCGGCCTGCCGACGCTGAGCGACCGGTCGTGATTCTGGACCACCTGCGCCTGACCAACGACGGGCCGGGCGTGGTGGTGTCTAACCTCGGAGTGATAGGGGCGACCCTGCGCGACCTGGGCGCGCGGGACGAGAACGTGGTCCGGCTGGAGCTGGCGGAATGGCGGCCGGCCCTGATCGTGCTGGCCTTCGGTACAAACGAGGGGTTCGACGACGGGCTGGATGCGCGGGCCTATGAGGCGCTGCTGCGGGGGCAGGTCGGGCGGCTGCGGCGGCTGGCGCCGGAGGCTTCGCTGATGATCCTCGGAGCGCCCGACGCTCTGCGCAACGGGGTCACGAACGGGTGCAGCGCCGATGGCCGTCGAGCCACGCCGCCTTCTCTGGCGGTGGTGCGGGACGTGCAACGCCGGGTCGCCGCCGACATGGGTGTGGCGTTCTGGGATTGGCACGGGCGGATGGGCGGCGACTGTTCGGCGGATCGGCTGGCGACGAGGGACGAGCCCTTCATGTGGCGCGACCGCGTGCATTTCACTTCGGCCGGATCGGACTGGATCGGCGGGGTTCTGCACGCCGACCTGATGGCCGCCTATGACGCCTGGTCGGCGCGGCGCGGGGAGGGGGAATAGATGCTGTTCCCGACCCTGGCGTTCGGCGCCTTCTTTCTGTTCGTCTATTTCACCGCCTGGTCGCTGGATCGTGAGAACGGGCGGCGCAAGCTGTTCCTGCTGCTGGCCAGCTGGTTCTTCTACGCCCAGTGGGACTGGCGGTTCGTCGGGCTGCTGATCGCCTCGGCGGTGCTGAACTGGGCCGTCGGGGCGCTGATCGCCCGGGCGCGGGAACGCCACGGCAAGACGGCCTGGCTGGTCGGGCTGGGGGTCGCGGTCAATCTGCTGATCCTGGGCTTCTTCAAATACTACGGCTTCTTCATCGAGCAGGCGGGCGACCTGCTGATGCGGTTCGGCTGGGAGCGGGACCTGCCGCTGCTGCAGATCGTGCTGCCGGTGGGGATTTCGTTCTTCACCTTCCAGGGCATCAGCTATGCGGTGGACGTGCATCGCGGCAAGACGCCGGCGGCCAAGAGCCTGCTCGACGTCATGCTGTTGATGAGCTTCTTCCCGCATCTGGTGGCGGGGCCGATCGTGCGGGCGTCGGACCTGCTGCCGCAGTTCGACCGGACGCCGCGACTGACGCGGGCCATCGCCACGCATGCCCTGCTGCTGATCGTCTGGGGCCTGTTCAAGAAGACGGTGATCGCGTCCGAGATTTCGGTGAACCTGGTCGATCCGGTGTTCTTCGATCCGTCGGCCTATGGGGCGTTCGACATCGCCGCAGCGGTCTATGGCTATGCGGTTCAGATCTATTGCGATTTCTCGGCCTATTCGGACATGGCGATCGGGATCGCGGCCCTGCTGGGCTATTCCTTCCCGCGCAATTTCGACCAGCCGTACCGGGCCAGTTCGATGCAGAGCTTCTGGCGGCGGTGGCATATCAGCCTGTCCAGCTGGCTGAGGGACTACCTCTATGTGCCGCTGGGGGGCGGGCGGAAGGGGCTGATCTCGTCCTGCATCAACGTCTTCATCACCATGGTGCTGGGCGGGCTGTGGCATGGGGCGGCCCTGACCTTCCTGGCCTGGGGCGCGCTGCACGGCGGGGTGCAGGTGGTCGAACGACTGGGCCGGGCGGCGTTCGGCGACCGCAAGGTCGTGCCGACGGTGGTGGGGGTGCTGGTCACCTTCCACATCGTCTGCCTGGGCTGGATCCTGTTCCGGGCCGAGAGTTTCGAACTGGCCATGCAGATGCTGCAGGGGCTGGGCCGGATCGGGCCGGTCGTGGCGCTGACGCCGCTGCTGCTGACCCTGATCGTCGGCGGCCTGGCGATGCACTGGCTGCCGCCGCGCGCCATCGAGGGGATGGCCGAACGGCTGAAAGAGGCGCCGTCGGTGACCCTGGGCCTGCTGGTCGGCGC
The DNA here is from genome assembly GCA_943373195.1 of Brevundimonas vancanneytii. Taxonomy (GTDB): domain Bacteria; phylum Pseudomonadota; class Alphaproteobacteria; order Caulobacterales; family Caulobacteraceae; genus Brevundimonas; species Brevundimonas vancanneytii_B. Next base: position 27,043 of record CALSBO010000009.1, on the reverse strand, counting down.
GGCCTTCCTGCTCATCGAGGCGGTGCGTCCCGACGGCGTGGCCCCCTTCATCTATTTCCAGTTCTGAGGCGTTGAGACGGCGATGAACGACGAACGCGATCCTCCCGAAATCCCCCTGGAGCCGTTTCCGGTTCACCGGCCGGAATCGCCGTTCCCGCCGCTGTACGAAAGCCTGCCTCCGGGGCCGGGCGATCCCTACAGCGACTGGAACCAGGGCGCCGACGCGCACGATCTGCCGACCCGAGAGAACCGGCTGGCGGCGCTGGGCCGGTTCGCCTTTCCGCCCGCCCCGCCGCTGGACGACGAGGGGGTGGCGGCGCGCGACCGCCGCTGGACCAGCCGGACGGTGTTCGTAGCCGCCGGCTTCCTGCTGGTGTTCAACGCCGTCTCGCCGCTGAACTGGTCGCGGCAACAGGCGCCCGGCTGGCTGCAGGGCACGGTGCAGCAGATGTCCGAGGTCTGGGTGGCGCAGCTGGCGGTGTTCGGCGTCGACATGCCGAGGCAGGGTGTCCGCGAAGCGTGGATGGACGCCCGAGACGCGCGGTTCGTGGGGCAGGAGCCCGCGCCGTCCGCGCCTTGACCCGGCCCGCAACCCAGCCCTAGCGTGCCGCCGCCCATCGAGGCGGTGGTTTGGGGAGTTCATCATGCGTCGTCGTTTGCTCGGCCGGGCCCTGCCCGCCTTCGTTTTGCTCGCCGCCCTGGCCGGTCCCGCCCTGGCCCAGGAGGGCCGGACCTATCAACAGCCGCCGGCGCCGATCGCCGACATTCTCGACACCCGGCCGACTCCGACGCCCAGCCTGTCGCCCGACCGGACGACGCTGGCCCTGTACGACCGGGCCAATCTGCCGCCGATCGCCGAACTGGCCGAGCCGATGCTGCGGCTGGCGGGATACCGGATCAATCCGCGCAACAACGGGCCGGCCAACAGCCGGGTGGCCTGGCTGACGGGCCTCAGCTTCCAGCCCGTCGCGGGCGGGGAGGCGCGGACGGTGAGCCTGCCGGCCGGTGCGCGCTTCTTCTCGACCGGCTGGTCGCCGGACGGCCGTTCGCTGGCCCTGCTGATGGATGCGCCGACCGGGCTGGAGCTGTGGACCGTGGACGTGGCCGGCGGAAGCGCGCGCAGGCTGACCGACGCGCGGGTCAACGCGGCGGGCGGCGGGGCCTACGACTGGCTGCCCGACAGTTCCGGACTGCTGGTGCGGATGACGCCGGAGGGCCGGGGTCCGGCGCCGGACGTCAGCCGCCCGCCCTCGGGGCCGATCGTCGAGGAGAGCCTGGGCCGGACGGCGCCGGCGCGGACCTATCAGGACCTGCTGTCCAACGCCGGGGACGAGGCGCTGTTCGACCACTATTTCACCTCGCAACTGACGCTGGTCCCGCTGGAGGGCCGTGCGCGGACGTTGGGGACGCCGGCGGTCTATCTGGGCGCGAGCGTGTCGCCCGACGGGGCCCATGTTCTGCAAACCCGGGTCAGGCGGCCCTACAGCCATGTCGTTCCGGCCGCTCTGTTCCCGGCGGATGTGGTGGTGACCGACCTTGAGGGCGTGATCGTCCACCGCGTCGCGGACCTGCCGCTGCGCGACAACATCCCGACGCCGTTCGACGCCGTGGCTCCGGGACCGCGTTCGGCCCAGTGGCGGGCCGACGCCCCCTCGACCCTGGTCTGGGTCGAGGCGCAGGACGGCGGCGATCCGCGCACGCCCGCCGAAGTGCGCGATCGGGTCTTCACCCTCGCCGCGCCGTTCAGCGATGCGCCGACGCCGCTCATCGACCTGGGCGACCGCTATGGCGGGGTGATCTGGGGCGATGCCGATACGGCGCTGGTAATCAGCCGGCAGTTCAACAACCGGCGCGAGACCCGTTATCTGGTCGATCCGTCCAACCCCGGTCAGGGCCGCACCCTGCTGGAGCGGAACTATCAGGACCGCTACAACGACCCCGGCTTCCCGGTGACCGAGACCAACGCCAGCGGCTTTCCGGTGATGCGCTTCACCGCCGACGGGTCGCGGGTGCTGATGAGCGGCGCCGGGGCGACGCGGGCGGGGGAATATCCCTTCCTGTCGACCATGGACCTGACCACCGGCGCCACCGAACGCGTCTGGACCTCGGCGGACGGCGTCTATGAGAGCGTGATCGGCATTCTGGACGCGGACGGGCGGCGGCTGCTGACGCGGCGCGAGACGCGCAACGATCCGCCCAACATCCATGCCCGCAATCTGGACGAACCCGACGCGGCCACCCGGGCGCTGACCGAGTTTCCCGACCCCGCGCCGCAACTGGCCGGGGTGAGCAAGCAGCTGATCAGCTACACCCGCGCCGACGGGGTTCAACTGTCGGGAACGCTGTATCTGCCCGCCGGCTACGACAAGGACCGCGATGGACCGTTGCCGCTGGTGATGTGGGCCTATCCGGCCGAGTTCACCGATGCGGCCGTGGCCGGGCAGGTGGTCGACACCGCCAACCGCTTCACCCGGCCCGGCGGCATCAGCCACCTGTTCCTGCTGACCCAGGGCTATGCCGTGCTGGACGACCCCTCGATGCCGATCGTCGGGGTCAACGGGGCCGAGCCCAACGACACCTATATCGCCCAGCTGTCGGCCAGCGCCGAGGCGGCGGTCAATGCGGTGGTCGAAATGGGCGTGGCCGACCGCGACCGGATCGCCGTCGGCGGGCACAGCTACGGCGCCTTCATGACCGCCAATCTGCTGGCCCACACCGACCTGTTCCGCACCGGCATCGCCCGCTCGGGCGCCTATAACCGGACCCTGACGCCGTTCGGCTTCCAGGCCGAGCAGCGCACCTATTGGGAGGCGGGCGACACCTATACGGAGATGTCGCCCTTCACCTACGCCAACCGGGTCAATGAGCCGATCCTGCTGATCCACGGCGAGGCGGACGACAATTCCGGCACCTTCCCGGTCCAGTCAGAGCGCTTCTACGCCGCGCTGAAGGGCAATGGGGCCAACGTCCGCTATGTCGTCCTGCCGCTGGAAGCGCACGGTTACCGCGCGCGGGAGTCGGTGGGCCATACGCTGTGGGAAATGACCCGCTGGCTGGACCAGTACGTCAAGAATGCCGGACCGCGGGCGGCGGCGGCCGAGTAGGCGCGGGACCGATGGCCTATGACCCGCATCAGGACCGGCGACCCATCGCCGATCCGCGGGTTCGCAGCAACGCGTCGATCATCGTGTGGGTCTGTCAGTCGATCGTGGCGGTATTCGCGGCGGTGCTAATCCCGCCGCAGGGCTACATCGCCGCCGCGATCGTGATCCCGTTAACGGCATGGGCCATCTTCAAGGAACTCAGGAAACCCTAAGGGTTCGTACTTAGTACCGCTCATCCCCGCGAACGCGGGGACCCAGTCCTTTGGGCGCTCAGGCGTGGCCGTGGGCCCCAAAAGGCGATCCGACGCAGCCTGCCTCACGAAAGCACTGGGTCGCCGCGTTCGCGGGGATGAGCGGTAAGAAGGTAAGTCCTTGACCGCGTTGGGCCGCCGTTCAGTCCGACCCTAGAGGGACGGCGCGCGTGAGGATTTATCAGAGGCGACGCCGGCGTGGACTGGACCGTCACCGGCTGATCCAGACCGATGAACCTTTGCGCCGGCGCGACATTCCTGTTGCGCCAGCGCCGCCTGTCGGGCCACGCTGAATCTTCAGACCAGCGGGAGCGGCATGGCCTTCGACGAGATGTCAGGTGACGGCGGGGGAGTCCGCGAAAGCTATCGCGGTCTGGCGCGCTGGCTGGCGGACGCGCCCGAGGGGCTGCTGCAGGCGCGCTCGCGTCAGGCGGAGCTGTTCTTCCGCCGGATGGGCATCACCTTCGCCGTCTATGGCGACGCGGAATCCAGCGAGCGGCTGATCCCGTTCGACGTGGTCCCGCGCATCATCGGCGCGTCCGAATGGGCCGGGCTGGAGGCCGGGCTGGTCCAGCGGGTCAAGGCGATCAACGCCTTTCTCGGCGACGTCTACGGCAAGCAGGAATGTCTGAAGGCGGGGATCATTCCGGCGGAACTGGTGCTGACCAATCCGCAGTATGTGCCCGAGATGCAGGGCCGCCGCCCCCCGCGCGACGTCTGGGTCCATATCGCCGGTGTCGATCTGGTGCGCACGGGCGAGGACGGTTTCTACGTGCTGGAGGACAATTGCCGCACGCCGTCCGGGGTCTCCTACATGCTGGAGAACCGCGAGATGATGATGCGGCTGTTCCCCGACCTGTTCGCCGACTATCCGGTGCGGCCGGTCGAGACATACGCCGACATGCTGCTGGCCTCGCTGCGGGGTTCGGCGCCCGAGGCGGCGGGGGCTGATCCGACCATCGTGGTGTTGACGCCCGGCCCGTTCAACTCGGCCTATTACGAACACTCCTTCCTGGCCGACAAACTGGGGGTCGATCTGGTCGAGGGCCGCGACCTTTTCGTCGATGACGGCAAGGTGTTCATGCGCACGACGCAGGGGCGCCAGCAGGTCGACGTGGTCTATCGCCGGATCGACGACGACTTCCTGGATCCCCTGACCTTCCGGCCGGATTCCAGTCTGGGCGTGCCGGGGCTGATGACGGCCTATCAGGCGGGGACGGTGACCCTGGCCAATGCGGTCGGGACGGGCGTGGCCGACGACAAGGCGGTCTATACCTACATGCCCGAGATCATCCGCTTCTTCACCGGCGAGGAGCCGATCCTGAAGAACGTCCCGACCTGGCGCTGCCGCGAGCCGGAGGCGCTCAAGGAGGTGCTGTCGAAACTGGACCAACTGGTGGTCAAGGAGGTCGGCGGCTCGGGCGGTTACGGCATGCTGGTCGGCCCGGCGGCGACCAAGGCCGAGATCGAGGCGTTCCGGAAGAAGCTGATCAACGACCCGGACGACTTCATCGCCCAGCCCACCCTGGACCTGTCGACCGCGCCGACGCTGGACAGGGGCGAGCTGCACGGCCGCCACGTCGATCTGCGGCCGTTCGTGCTGTCCTCGCCCCAGGGGGTGAAGGTGGCGCCGGGCGGACTGACGCGGGTGGCGTTGAAGCCGGGTTCGCTGGTGGTCAACTCCAGCCAGGGCGGCGGGACCAAGGACACCTGGGTGCTGGATGTTTGAGGCAGCCCTCATATTCCTCCCCCTGCGGGGGAGGGGGACCGCGAAGCGGTGGAGGGGGAAACACCTGACGCCGGCGCTTGTCCGGAGCCCCCTCCACCATCCTTCGGATGGTCCCCCTCCCCCGATGGGTGAGGAATAATGCTCTCCCGCACCGCGGATTCCCTGTACTGGACCGGCCGCTATATCGAGCGGGCGGACTTCCTCGCGCGCATCCTCGAGGCGACGCTGAGGCTGGCGGCCATTCCGACGCGGGGCGACGGCGATGCCGAGACGGTCTGGGCCAGCGCCCTGGCCTCGGCGGGCGCGCCCAAGGCGCTGGGCCGGTCGCCGACCGAGAAGTCGGTGCGCGAATACCTGGCCTTCGCCTCGAACAATTCCTCGTCGATCACCGCCTGCATCACCCGCGCGCGGACCAACGCCCGCTCGGTGCGCACGGCCCTGACGGTCGAGCTGTGGGAAGCGATCAACGGGGCCTGGAACGGGCTGGAGGAACAGGGCCAGCCGACCCGGCGCGACGAGTTCGCGCGGTTCCTGGAATGGGTGAAGACCATGACCCTGTCGGTCGAGGGCGCCACCAGCCGGACCATGCTGCGCAACGACGGCTATTATTTCCTGCGGCTGGGCGCGGCCATCGAGCGGGCCGACAACACCGCCCGGCTGCTGGACGTGAAATATCACCTGCTGCTGCCCGAGGGGGAGCGGGTCGGGGGCCAGCTGGACTATTTCCAGTGGACCACCCTGCTGCGCGAGGTGTCGGCCCTGACGGCCTATCGCTGGGTTTACCGGGACTCGGTGAAGCCGTGGCTGGTGGCCGATCTGCTGGTGCTGAACCGGCAGATGCCGCGCTCGCTGGCCAGTTGCCAGGCCTCGATCGTGCGCTATCTGGAGCGGCTGGCCCATGACTACGGCCGGCGCGGCCCGGCGCAGCGGCTGGCGGCGGAGCGTATGCGGGCCTTCGACAACTCGCGCATGGACGACATCTTCCAGTCGGGCCTGCACGAATACATCCAGGCCTTCCTCGGCGAGAACGGCCGGCTGGGACAGGCCATCCACGACCAGTATCTGAGCTGACCCTTTGCGCATCCGGATCGACCACGCCACCACCTACGCCTACGACCGGGCGGCGCGTTTCATCATCCAGACGCTGCGCCTGACGCCGCGCTCGTCCGAGGCGCAGCAGGTCCGCGACTGGCGGGTGGAGACCGACGTGGACGCCCGCCTGCGCAAGTCCGAGGACGCGTTCGGCAACATCGTCCACACCCTCTACACCGAACAGCCGACCCGGAGCCTGACGGTGCGGGTCTCGGGCGAGGTGATGACCACCGAAACCCACGGCGTCGTCCCTGCGGGGCAGGAGACCTTGTCGCCGCTGGTCTTCCTGCGCGACACGGCCCTGACGCGGCGCGACAAGCTGATCTCGGTCTTCGCCTCGGAGTTTTCGGCCCATCCGCCGCTGGAGCGGATGCACCGGTTGATGGCGGGCATCCACGGTTCGGTGGCGTTCGAGGTCGGGGTGACCACGCCGACCCATACGGCGGCGGAGGTGCTGGCCCTGGGCCGCGGCGTCTGTCAGGACCACGCCCATGTCTTCATCGCCAGCGCCCGGCAGACGGGCGTGCCCGCGCGCTATGTGTCGGGTCATCTGCTGCGCCGCGACGGCCAGGACGACCAGGAGGCGGCGCACGCCTGGGCCGAGGCCTGGATCGAGGACCTGGGCTGGGTCGGGTTCGACCCGGCCAACGGCATCTGCACCACCGACCGATACGTCCGCGTGGCGACCGGGCTGGACTATCTGGGCGCCGCGCCGGTGCGGGGCGCCAGCTATGGCGGCGGCGGCGAGCGGCTGGCGGTGCGGCTGAACGTGCGTGATGCCGACATGCAACAGGGTCAGCAGCAGGCGTAGAACGGGGCGGATGGGGGCGCCCCCGTCAACAGAATCTGTTAGCGTCGCCGGATGGACGGGCAGCGGGGATCGCGCGCCGCATGACCTATTGCGTGGGCATGCTGGTCGAGGACGGGTTGGCTTTGATCGCCGACACGCGCACCAATGCGGGCGTCGACAGCATCTCGACCTATCGCAAGCTGCATGTCGTCGATCGGCCGGGCGAGCGGGTGCTGGGCGTCTGCACGGCCGGCAATCTGTCGGTCACCCAGACGGCGCTCGCCATGGCGCGCGAGGGCGTCAGCCTGAACGTCGGCGAGCCGCCCGAGACGCTGGAGACGGCCAAGACCCTGTTCCGGTGCGCCCAGATTCTGGGCCATGCCCTGCGCAGCGTGCGGCTGTCGATCGCGCCGGCGCTGGAGGCGGACAGTCTGAACACCTCGGCCTCGATGCTGCTGGGCGGCCAGATCAACGGCGGCCAGATGGGGCTGTTCCTGATCTACAGCCAGGGCAATTTCATCGAATGCGGGCGTGACACCCCTTATCTCCAGATCGGCGAACTGAAGTACGGCAAGCCCATTCTCGAGAGCGGACTGGCGTTCGACACCTCGCTGGCCGAGGCGGTGAAACTGGGGCTGATCTCGTTCTCGACCACCATGCGGTCGAACGTCGGCGTGGGGGCGCCGTTCGATGTCCTGACCCTGCGCCGGGACTATTTCAGCGGCGACCAGCGGCGGATCGAACTGGACGATTCCTATTTCGCCGACCTGCACCTGCGCTGGACCCAGGCCCAGACCGCCGCGCGCCGGGCCATGCCCGAGCCGCCCTGGATGAAACGGGCGAGGCCGTCAGCCGTCGAGGGCTGAGCGGCGGGGGAGCCGCGAACGGTCCCGCCGCCGAGCCTTCCTTCAGTGCCCGTGGCCGCCCTCGGACTCCGCCTCCGTGGCCCCCGCGGCCCAGCCCTCGCCGCCGGTTTCGGCGAACCAGAAGGGCGCGCGGGTCCGCTGGCGCGGCGCGATCTCGTTCATGCCGGAATCGTACACCCGGCCGTTGGCGATGGTGTAGGCGATCGAGGTGGTGTCGCGGATATTGTCCAGCGGGTTCTGGTCCAGCACCACCATGTCGGCCAGCTTGCCGACCTCGAGCGAGCCGAGGTCGCGGTCCAGACCGAGCGAGCGGGCGCCGTTCAGGGTGCCGGCGCGGATCACGTCGATCGGCGCCATCCCGCCCTGGGCCAGGCTCCACAGCTCCCAGTGCGCCGCCAGGCCCTCGCGCTGGCCGTGGGCGCCGATGGAGACGCTGACGCCCTGTTCGGACAGACGCGTGGCCTCGCGCGCGACCGAGATGTGGTTCCACTCGTTGTCGGGCAGGGTCTCCGGCCGGCGGGCGCGGGAATCGAGAATGCGGCGCGGGACGTACTGGGTCAGGATCGGATGGTTCCAGACCTCGCTCTCCTGGTACCAGTAGTTTTCGCCATAGCTGCCGCCATAGGCCACGACCAGGGTCGGGTTGTAGGCCACGCCGGTCTGACGCCAGAGCTGGTGCACGTCGTCATAGAGCCGGGCCAGCGGGATCGAGTGTTCGATCGTGGTGTGGCCGTCGACGATCATCGACATATTGTGCTGGAACAGCGAGCCGCCCTCGGGGACGACCATCATATTGGTCTGGCGCGCCGCCTCGATGACCTGCTGGCGCTGGTCGCGGCGGGGCTGGTTGTAGCTCTTGACGCTCCAGGCGCCGGCCGCCCGCATCCGCCGCAGGGTCGACAGGGCGTCGTCCAGATCGTCGACCTGGGCCGTGAAGGCGGTGGTCGCGCCGTACAGGATGGTGCCGGTCGAGAAGATGCGCGGCCCCACCACCCGGCCCGCGCGGGCCAGTTCGCTGTGGGCGAAGATCTCGCTGGTGTCGGCCGAGGGGTTGTGGATCGTGGTCACCCCGAAGGCCAGCGAGGCGTAGTTGACCCAGCTCTGCTCGGGGATGATTTCGTCCGAGGCCATGGAGCCGTGCCAGTGGGCGTCGATCAGGCCGGGCATGATGGTCTTGCCGCTCATATCCAGCGTCGGCGTCCCGGCCGGGATGGTGGTGGCGGCCAGGGGGCCGATCGAGACGATGCGGTTGCCCTCGATGACGATGACGCCGTTCTCGATCACCTCGGCGCCGTTCATGGTGATGATGCGCGCGCCGGTCAGGGCCATGCGGCCTTCGGGCACGTCGGCCTGGGCGGTGAAGCCCAGATTGATCCCGGTTTCGGCGGGGTCCGGCAGGTCCTCAGGAGCGCCGTCGACGAAGGTGAAGCTCTGGTTCAGGTCGCGGGTGAACAGCTCGGGCCCCAGCGACCATTGCAGGCGGCGGCTGTCGCCCGACCAGCTCAGCCATTCGCCGGCGTCGCGGGTGACGCGGGCCTGGGGGATGGACTTGCCTTCCGCGCTGAGGGCCACGGGCCGCCCCGACATGACGAAGGGGGCGACATAGGCGTTGAACCGCTCGGTCCAGCCGACCCAGTTTCCGTCGGGCGAGACGGCGAATTCGGCGGCCCATTCCGAGGTCAGGTGGGTGCGCTGGTCCTCGCCGTCGAGATTGACCGAGACCAGCGTCTGTTTGTCGCCGTCGCGCCCTTGCAGGAAGACGCGGTCGTTGGCCGCCCCGAACTGGGGCGCCGCGCCGTCGTCGGTCATGAAGACCGGCTCGCCGCCCGCCGCGGGGATGCGATAGACGCCGGGGTCGCGGCTCCACAGGGCGCTGGTCAGGAAGCCGTCGCTGACCGTGCGATAGACGATGGTGCGGCCGTCGGGCGAGAAGGTCGGCTCGATATAGTGGCCGGGCTGGGCGGTCACGACGCGGCCCGCGCCGCCTGAGGCGGGCACGACGCGGATCGTGCCGAATTCCTGATCGTCCCAGGTCGTATAGACGATCGACCGGCCGTCGCGGGACCAGTTGGGATAGAGTTCGAAATGGTCGGACTGGCGCGTCAGACGGCGCGCCGTGCCGGTCGGCAGGTCGCGGATCCACAGATTGCCGAGGGCCTCGAACACCACCTTGGTCCCGTCCGGCGAGGGGCGGGCCCAGCGGATCATGCGGACGTCGAACGTGTCGGGCGCGGCCTCGATGGGGAAGCGCACCGTGTCCTGGACCCGGCGGGTGTCGGCGACATGGAAGGGGATGTCGGTCACCGTCCCTGTGGCGACCTCGACCCGCTGGATGCGGCCGTCGGCCCAGAAGACGATGGAGCGGTTGTCGGGCGTCCAGCTGATCGCCGGATAGACGCCGTGGATGGCCCAGGTTTCCTGCAGATCGCGATCGAGACCGGAGAAGACCGGCGTCTCGCGCCCCGACTCGATGTCCATGACATAGAGCACCGACTGGTAGCGGACGCGCCGGATGAAGGCGAGCGAACGGCCGTCAGGCGAGGGCGTCGGGCGGATCGAGCCGCCGGGGCCGGTGACATAGGGGTCGATCTCGCCCGTCTCGCGGTCGAGGCGGCGGATGATGTAGATCTGGTCGTTGACGTCCTTGGAATATTCGAACGTCGCGCCCGGCGTGGCGTCGTCGCTGAAATACAGATAGCGGCCGTCGGGCGAGAAGGCGGGTTCGCCCGTGTCCTTCTGCTGGGTGCGGCGCTCGGTCATCTGCACCCCGCCGCCGCCCGAACGGTGCCACATCCACATCTCCCCGGCCCCGAGCGAGCGGGACGAGGTGAAATGTTTGCGGCCGACGATGAACTGGCCGTCGGGCGTCCATTCGGGCTGGTTCACCAGGCGGAAGGCCTCTTTGGACACCTGGACCGGATTGGAGCCGTCGGCGTCCATGATCCAGATGTTGTCGCCCCCGGCCCGGTCCGAGGTGAAGGCGATGTGGCGGCCGTCGGGCGACCATTTGGGCTGCATGTCCCAGGCCACGCCCGAGGCGAGGACGCGCGCCTCGCCGCCGGCGACGGGCATGACATAGATGTCGCCCAGCAGGTCGAAGACGATGGTCTGGCCGTCGGGGCTGACGTCCAGCGACATCCATGTGCCGCGGGTCACGTCGATGGGGATGTCGCGCGACGGCCCGGGCGGGTTCTGCACATCCCATTTCGGCGCTTCGGCCGGGGCGGCGGCGGGGGCCGGGGTGGCGGCGGCCGGATCGGTCGGGCTCGGCGCGGGGCTCGGCTCGGGGCCGTCAGCGGGGGCGGGGGCCGGGCTTGGGGTCGGAGCGGGCTGGGGCGCCGGGGTCGGGGCGGGCGCCGGCACGGGCGGCGCGGCCAGGGGCGAGACGCGCTCGGGCGTCTGGGCCGCGGCGGGACAGGCGAGCGCCAGCAGGGCGACCGTGGTCAGGAATACGCGCTTCATGGTGTTCATCCCCGGGGGCGAATGCGGACGTCTCGCGCCGCCTGAGGCGACCGCGTCCTTGGCGGACGGGAGATGAACATTGTCGGGGGCGGGGAGTCGAGTCGGGGAAGGCACTCGTTCGTGGAAAGGCTGTTCAGTGCCTGGAAGAGGGAAGGAGGGTGGTAGGCGATGGCTCGCCTTGACTTGACGGGGCTGGTCGCACTCAACTCGGGTGTCGCGCCGGGGAGTTTGCTTTGCCAATCAGACAGACGGTCGATCAATCGGCCCTGAACCGGGAAATCGTGCTCCCGTACCAGCTTCGCGTCGAGGACTTCGCGATCGCGATGCAGGACGTGTACGACTTCTTTTTCGACGTAAACTCGCTCTTCCAAGAAAAGGGGCTGCCGCGATACGAAGAGGTCCTGCGCGCAGCGGGCATGTCCGGCATGATCTCCGACATGCTCACAGCGAGCCTGGCGAGCCATTCGCGGACGCTGTGCCAGAACCTTTACCACAACGGCCATCCCGATCTCATCGTAGAGACCAAGTATGCCGACCGTCGGATCAAGGCCGGCGAGCACGGCGTCGAGATCAAGACGACGCGGAAAAAGGGCGGCGCGGTCGACACTCACGGAGCGCGGGCGCAGTGGATGTGCGTCTTCGTGTACCAGTTCGATAAGACCACGGAGCCGGCGGAGAACCGCGCGCCAACCAAGTTCACCGAGGTCTACCTCGGCAGGGTGGAACTGGAGGACTTCCGAAAGAATCCGCGCGGTGAACTAGGAACGAGGACGGCCACCCTCCATGGCGAAGGCATCAAAAGGCTTCGCTCGAACTGGATATACCTACCGAAGTGAACCGAGCTTCGGAATGGCCGCAGCCGCGAGCCTGACGAACTTCGCATCGGCTTCCACCCCCAAGCTCTCGTACCCGACTGCGTTCGCCGCGGCCAACGTGGAGCCGGACCCCGCGAAAGGGTCCAGCACTACACCCTCGCCAAGTGGCAACGAGGCGCGCACGACTTGGCGAAGGAAGTCTTGGGGTTTCAAAGATGGGTGGGGCGCGACAAGCTTTTCGGCGCGCGGCGTCGGACTAGAGCGGATCACATCGCCGAAGGGCTTGTCTGCCGAGAGACGCCGGAAGCCACCCGTCCCCCACTTGCGGAGGTTGTCCTGAACCCGGCCCTCCAGCGGGCGGCGCAGCACGACCCACGGCTCCCATTGGGAGCGAGGCATCACGGATACGTCCTGGAATTCCTCGTGAGCATTCTTCGGCCGATCCCCGCCACGCATGGTCTGCGTGAGGCGGGCCAGATAACCCCGAAGCTCTAACCCGCCTTCCGACATGGCTTCCGCGACGAGGTGCGATAGCAACGGATTACTCGCTATCAGTACATTGCCTCCTGGCACTACCACCCGACCGAGGAGGAGCCCAAGCCGCTTGAAGAAGGCGTAAAGTCCGATGCGGTCGTCATTCGTGAGGACGGTGAAGCGAGGCAGGGGCGCGCGTTGATGGCCGTCAAAGGATGGCGGGATACGCCACACACCGCCCTTGCCGGAGCGGAGCTTGGCGATCTCCTTCTCTGTGTACTCCAGCACGCCGTACGGCGGATCGGTCACGACAGCATGAACGGAGTTCGGTTCCGCGCTCGCGAGCCATTGGAAGCAATCGGCGTGATAGAGTTTCGCTTTGCCGTGCTCGACCGCCGGATCGAGACTGATGCGCGCTATGTTCGAGCCGCCCGCCGTGACGACGAGTCGATAACGACCTCGGGCGGTTCGCTCGAAGACATCTCCCACGTTCAGATTCAAATACGAACGCACTGATGAGGGTGAGACGGTTCCGAGACGGAGACGGACGGCCTCACTGATGTCGGCTAGCGACGCTTCCCCGTCCATGGCTTGCAGGAATTCAACAATGGAATCTCTAATGGCCCCCGGCGCACGACTCACGTAGACCCCCTTTGTTCTCTCCGACGATATTGACGTCTAGACGTCAAAGGTCAAGCGACTGTCAGAAGGCGGCATAAGGAACAAGGTCCCCATGTTGGCTTCTCCGACAAGGAGTGGAGTATACCTATCGTGGCAACCAAGAAAACATCATTCGACTTAAAGCGGTATCCCTGCGCGACTTCCATAGATGCGGAGGCGTATCAAGCCCAAGCCCGGGCGGGTGGCCTACTTTCGTCGGTCATGGAAACGATGGTGGGTGATGTAGGGTTCGAACCTACGACCCGCTGATTAAGAGTCAGCTGCTCTACCAACTGAGCTAATCACCCGGACCATGCGTCTGGCGAGGGCCTCGCAAGGCTCATGCCGTCTCCGTGTGCGCCAAATCGGGACCGGCGGTCGGAGAGGGGGCGTACCTAATGGGAATGGCCCTCGCGTGCAAGGGGATTTACCCGTCCGTTTCGGTTTGTCGCGGGACGGGCTAGGCTCCGACCGGAATCAGCCGCCGGGGAGCGGCGACGGGGGATGACGACCATGGCCTTCTGGAACCGCCGGCGCTCGATCGACGCCATGCTGGCCCCGCACGACGGGCCGGCGCTGAAGAAGACCCTGGGCTGGCCGCACCTGATGGCCATGGGCGTGGGGGCCATCGTCGGCACCGGAATCCTGACGCTGATCGGCGAGGGCGCGGGTCTGGCCGGGCCGGGGGTGATGATCTCCTTCGCCCTGGCCGGCCTGGTCTGCGCCTGCGCGGCCCTGGCCTATGCCGAGCTGTCGACCATGATGCCTGCGGCGGGCAGCGCCTATACCTATTCCTACGCCGTGCTGGGCGAGCTGCTGGCCTGGATCGTGGGCTGGAGCCTGATCCTGGAATATTCGCTGGTGGTGTCCGCCGTGGCGGTGGGCTGGTCCGGCTATGCGGTCGGCTTCCTGGAGAGCGTCGGCGTCTATCTGCCCGCCGCCCTGAAGGCGGGGCCGCAGCTGGATTTCAGCAACGGCTTCATGGCCGCCCTGTCGGGGTTCAGCCCCGAGACCGGCCTGATCAATCTGCCGGCGGTGTTCATCATCGCCGTGGTGACCGGCCTGCTGCTGCTGGGTACGCGCGAGAGCGCGACGCTGAACGCGGTGCTGGTGGTGATCAAGATCGCCGCCCTGGTGCTGTTCGTGGCCCTGACCCTGCCGGTGTTCAATGCGGCCAACTTCTCGCCCTTCCTGCCCAACGGCTTCGGGGCGCCGACCTTCCCGTTCCAGGAACAGCTGACCGGGGTGGCGCCGATGCAGACCGGGGTGATGGCGGCGGCGGCGATCATCTTCTTCGCCTTCTACGGCTTCGACGCCATTTCGACGGCGGCGGAGGAGACCAAGAACCCCGGCCGCGATCTGTCGATCGGCATCGTCGGCTCGATGGTGGTCTGCACGGCCCTGTATCTGATCGTGGCCGCGGCCGCGATCGGGGCCCAGCCGCCCGCCGCCTTCGCCGAGAGCGGCGAGCCGCTGGCCTTCATCCTGCGCCAGCTGAACCAGCCGTTCGCGGCCCAGGTGATGGGGGCGGCGGCGGTGGTCGCCCTGCCGACGGTGATCCTGGCCTTCCTGTTCGGCCAGACCCGCATCTTCCTGGGCATGGCGCGCGACGGCCTGCTGCCGCGTGGACTGGCCAAGGTGTCGGTGCGCGGCGTGCCGGCGGTGGTGACGGTGTTCACGGCCATCGTGGTGGCGATCCTGGCCGGGGTGATGACCCTGGGCGACCTGGCCTCGCTGGCCAACGCCGGGACGCTGGCGGCCTTCTTCGCGGTGGGGCTGAGCCTGATCATCCTGCGCCTGCGCGATCCGCTGCGCGAGCGGCTGTTCCGGGCGCCGATGTTCTGGCTGGTCGGGGCGGTGACCATGATCGGCTGCGTCATCTTCTTCTTCAGCCTGCGCACCTCGACCCAGACCGCCTTCCTGATCTGGAACGGCATCGGTCTGCTGATCTATTTCGGCTGGTCGGCATGGAACTCGCGGCTGGCCAGGGGCGAGGAGACCGCCGGCTGATGGCGCTGCGCGACCTGTCCGGCGCGGTGGATTTCGCCGTGCTGGAGCGGATGACCGGCGGCGACGACGCGATCACCGAGGAGGTGCTGGGCCTGTTCGCCCAGCAGGCCGCCATGTGGTCGCCGCTGCTGGACGTGCGCGAGGACGGCTGGCGCGACGGCGTGCATACGATCCGCGGCGCGGCGGCTGGCATCGGGGCGGGGACGCTGGCCGATGCCTGCCAGACGGCCGAGACGGCGGAGAAGGCCGAGGCGCCGCCGCTGCTGGACCGGGTGCGGGACGCGCTGGAGACGGCGCTGGCGGACGTGGCGGCGTACCGGCACGCGCTGATGCTGAGAAGCCTGAGGGGCTGATTCCGGGCCTTCCCCCGCTTGCGGGGGAAGTGTCGCGTCGAGCGCGCAGCGCTCCAGCGACGATGGGGGTATTGTCCAGCAGTGGAAGAAAGAATTCCCTCATCGTCCCTGCTCTCGCTGCGCTCGAGGACGGGACACTTCTCCCGCAAGCGGGAGAAGGCAGATCAGCCTCGCGTCCGGTCCCAGGCCGCGAACTCGTGGGCGATGCAGCGGTCGATGAGCAGGCGCCAGACCGGCTCGGCGATGGCGGGGGACAGGCCGGCCGGACCGGCGGCGGCCAGAACCTTTTGCACCACATCCTCGATACGGGCGTCGTCATGCACCACGGAACGGTCCGGCTTGATGCGGGCGGCGGCGTCCATATAGCGCTGGCGTTCCGCCAGCAGGACGACCAGGGCGCGGTCGAGGGCGTCGACGCCCTGGCGGACCTCGGCCATGGAGGCGCAGGCTTCGGGCGCGGTGCGCGGATCGATCGTGACGCTATCCGACAAAGGCGCGCTCCAGCACATAGTCGCCCGGCTCGGCGTTCGAGCCTTCCTTCAGGCCGAAGGTTTCGAGCAGGTCGCCCGTTTCCTTGATCATGGCCATGGAGCCGCACAGCATGACGCGGTCGCGCTCGGGCGAGAAGCCCCGCGGCAGGCCCAGGTCGGCGAACAGGGCGCCGGACTTGATGCGGTCGGTGATGCGGCCCCCCCTTTCGCCATCTGCGGTTTCGAACGGTTCGCGGGTGACGGTGGGATACCAGGTCAGTTGGGCCTTCGCCTCCTCGCCGATCAGGGGATCGTCGTGGATGCCGGTCGTGAAGAAGTCGCGGTAGGTCAGGTCGGCCACGTTGCGCACCGTGTGGCAGACCACGACCTGTTTGAACCGGCTGTAGGTGTCCGGATCGCGCGCGACGCTGATCCAGGGCGCGAGACCCGTGCCGGTGCCGATCAGCCAGAGGCGTTCGCCGCCGGTCAGGGCGTCCAGCACCAGGGTGCCGGTCGGCTTCTTGCCCATGAGCACGGTGTCGCCCGGCTGGATCTTCTGCAGGCGCGAGGTCAGGGGGCCGTCGGGGACCTTGATCGACAGGAACTCCAGTTGCTCGTCCCAGTGCGGACTGGCGATGGAATAGGCGCGCAGAATGGGTTTCCCGCCATTTTCGCCGGGCAGACCGATCATCACGAACTCGCCCGAGCGGAAGCGGAAATCCTCGGGGCGGGCGATGGCGAAGCTGAACAGCTGGTCGGTCCAGTGGCGCACCCACAGCACTTCCAGTTCATGGGAGGCGGAGGCTTTCGCGGGCGGGGAGGCGGCGGCGACGTCGGTCATTGCGCGCTTCTTAGGGGGTGAGGGGCGAGGGGGGAAGGGATGCGGTGTCGCGCCGGGTCTGTAGTGAGCGCCCCCCGGCGATGCTGTCTTCTCGCCCCTGATAATCGCTTTCCTTTTCGCCCCCGACCGTGTCTTCCCGCCCCCCATCCCCGCCGCATTCCCCGACGGTACGCCAGCCCACGACCGAAGCTGACGCAGCCATATGGCTCTATACGAAACAGCCACGGGGACAGGGTTTTTGACGGTTCGAAACGCATCACGACGCTCCCATCCGGAGCGACAGCCTCCTCCGGCGATGAACGCCCGCACGGTCGCCCGACCGCGCGCAAATTTTTGGAGCCCATGGTGTACTCTCGACCCCTCCGCCGCCCATGCGAAATCGGGGATGACGCCGGCCGAAACGACCGCTAGCGTCCGCGCCATGCGCAACAAACGCCTCGCCTCCACCCTGTTTCTCGCGGCGCTTTCGCCGTTCACCGCCTCGATGGCGCAAACCGCGGACCCGGCGGTCCTGACGCCCGAGCGAGTGTTCGCCAATCCGTCGCTGAGCGGGCCGGTGGCGCGCGGGGTCAGCCTGTCGCCGGACGGCGAGCTGGTGGCCTTCCTGCGGTCGCGCGAGGACGACGTCGATGTGCTGGACCTGTGGGCCGCGCCGACGGGCGAGGGCGAGCCGTTCAAGCTGATCGACGCCCGGGCCCTGGTCCCTGACGCCGGCGAACTGTCCGAGGCCGAGAAGGCGCGGCGCGAGCGGATGCGGATTTCCCAGCGCGGCGTGGTCGAATATTCGTGGGACCAGCAGGGGCGCTACATCCTGGCCCCGCTGGAGGGCGACATCTTTCTGGCCGAACGGGCGGGCGGCGCGATACGCCGCCTGACCGAGACCGAGGCCGACGAGATCGACGCCAAGGTTTCGCCGCGCGGCAATTTCGTCTCCTTCGTGCGCGATCAGGACCTGGTCGTGCTGGACCTGAATGGGAACCGCGAGACGGCGGTCACCAGCGACGGCGACGGCCTGATCACCTGGGCCACGGCCGAGTTCATCGCCCAGGAGGAGATGGACCGGGACACCGGCTATTGGTGGAGCCCGGACGAACGCTACATCGCCCTGCAGCGCACCGATGAAAGCACTGTCGACGTCATCCCGCGGCTGGACATCACCGGCGGCGGCGCGCGGGTGATCGAGCAGCGCTATCCGCGCGCCGGGCGGCCCAATGCGGTGGTGGAACTGTTCGTCCATGACCGCGAGACGGGTCAGCGGACCGAGGTCGATCTGGGGACCAACGCCGACATCTATCTGGCGCGGGTCGACTGGTCGGCCGATGGGCGGACGCTCTATGTGCAGCGCCAGTCGCGCGACCAGAAGACGCTGGACCTGCTGAGCGTCGATCCGGCTACGGGCGCATCACGGGTGATCCTGACCCGGACGTCCGAGGCCTGGGTGCCGCTGAATCACGACTTCCGCGCGCTGGAGAACGGAAACTTCATCTGGTCGTCGGAAGAGACGGGCTGGAAGCATCTGTATCTGTACAGCCGCGAAGGCCGTCTGATCCGGCCGATCACCCGGGGCGACTGGCCGGTGAAGGGTCTGACCGGCGTCAACCAGCGCACGGGCGAGGTCTTCTTCACCGCCTCGATGCGCGACGGGCGCGAGCTGCCGATCGAACAGCAGATGTTCCGCGCCAGCCTGCGCCGGACGGTGACGCCCGTGGCGGTGACGCCGGGCGGCGGCTGGTGGGGCGCGTCGATGAACAAGACGGGCACCGCCTTCGTCGGCAACTACACCGATCTGGGCACCCCGCCGCAGTCTGGCCTGTACCGCGCCGACGGGACCTTCGTGCGCTGGATCGAGGAGAACCGGCTGGACGCCGACCATCCGATCTTCCCCTACGTTTCGCGTCGCGGCGAGGTGACCTTCGGCACCCTGGAAAGCCATGGCGAGACCCTGGTCTGGCAGATGACCACGCCACCGGGTTTCGATCCTTCGAGGCAGTATCCGGTGGTCATGCAGGTCTATGGCGGACCGTCGGGCGGCGGGGTCAAACAGGGCTGGCAGGGCGCCTCCAATCAACTGTTGACCGAGGCCGGGTATATCGTTTTCCGCCTCGACAATCGCGGCGAGGGCGACCGGTCCGCGGCGTTCAAACAGGCCCTGTATCTGCGCATGGGGCAGCCTGAGATCGAAGATCAGGTATTGGGTGCTGAGTATCTGAGATCATTGCCTTATGTGGCCGATGACCGCATCGCTATGATGGGCTGGTCCTACGGCGGATTCATGAGCCTGATGGCCCTGACCGAGCCGGACATGGGCCTGGCCTCGGCCATCGCCGGCGCCCCGCCGACCGAATGGAGCCTGTACGACACCCACTATACCGAGCGGTACATGTCGACGCCGGAGGCCAACGCCGCCGGCTACGCCGCCTCCGACGCCATTCCGCGCCTGCCGAACCTGACCGGCCGGCTGCTGCTGATGCACGGCATGGCCGACGACAATGTCATCCTCGAGAACTCCACGCGGGTCATCGACGCGCTGCAGGCCTCGTCCATTCCCTTCGAACTGATGCTCTACCCCGGCCAGCGCCACGGCGTTCGGGGCAATGAAAGGCAGCTGCAGCAATGGCGGACGTATCTGGACTTCCTCGATCGCACGATCGGGTCGCGGGCTGAATAGAATCTCCCCTTCCCCTCGACGGGGAAGGGGTCGGGGGATGGGGTGATGGCAGGGGTGTTTCCAGCCGTGGCGCGAACGGCGTCGTCCAGCGGACCGCGCCCCATCGCGCCCACTCTTCGCCATCGCGTCTGCACCCCCACCCAGTCCTCCCCCCGTCGAGGGGGAGGGCTTTCGTGGCGGCCGCACGCCGCTGCGTGAGTTTTCCAATCCGCTCATCCCCGCGAACGCGGGGAGGTGGTTTCTTTCGTTGAAGCACGGTGGTCAAGACCAATGACAACGCGAACCGGATGGCGCCTGTCGCCCAAAACACTGGGTCCCCGCGTTCGCGGGGATGAGCGGAAGCGGGTGGGGTTGATTGCGGGTCTCGCTGTCACCCTTGCCCTCGCAGCCTGCGCCACCCCGAACGCCGACGGCAGCTGGACCCTCGCCGGAGAGGACGGGGGGCGCATCTATCAGCCGCCCACCGTCGCGGCGATCGTCGATGGCCACTATCCCGCTCGCAGCGCGATCGATGGTTCGCGCGCGCTGATCGCGAGCGCCGACGGCGCGGCGGCCCAGCCGTTCAACGCGGTCATCGCCGGAAACATGGTCCTGGACGCCGAGGGGTGGCCGATCCCCGACGGCCCTCTTCGCGGTCTGCCCATTTTGCTGAAGGACAATATCGAGACCGCCGACATGCCGACGACCGCCGGTTCGCTGGCGCTGGCGGACAACGCCCCCGGTCGGGATGCGCCCATTGTCGCGCGCCTGCGCGGCGCCGGCGCCGTCATCCTCGGCAAGACCAATCTGTCGGAGTGGGCCAACATCCGCTCACCCAATTCGATCAGCGGTTGGAGTGCCGTCGGGGGACTGACTCCCAATCCCTACGACCAGACCCGCACGGCCTGTGGCTCATCCTCGGCCAGCGCCGTGGCGGTGACCATGGGGCTCGCGCCCGCCGCCATAGGCACGGAGACCGACGGTTCGATCACCTGCCCGGCCTCGGTCAATGGCGTGGTCGGGTTCAAGCCGACGGTGGGGCTGGTCAGCCGCACCCATATCGTGCCGATCAGCCATTCGCAGGACACTGCCGGGCCGATCACGACCACGGTCGAGGACGCGGCCATCGTGCTGACCGTCATCGCGGGCTCGGACCCGCTGGACCCTGCGACGGTGGAGGCCGATGCGCGCCGGGTCGACTATCGCGCGGCGCTGGACGCGAATTCGTTGCAGGGCGCGCGCCTCGGCGTCATGCGCTTTCTGATCTCCAACTATTCCGCCGAGGCCCAGGCTGAGTTCGAGCGGGCGCTGGTCAACCTTCGGGCCGCGGGGGCCGAGATCGTCGAGATCACCGAGGCGCCCGCCGATTTCCGCCAGATCGGCGGCTGGGAGCTGACCGTGCTGCTGACCGAGCTGAAGCACGATCTGAACCGCTATCTCGCCTCGACCGATCCGGCGCAGGTGCGAACGCGGACCCTCGCGGACGTCATCGCCTTCAACGCCGCCGAGCCGCGCGAGACCGTGCTGTTTGGACAGGAGCTGTTCGAGCGGGCCGAGGCGACCGGCGGGCTGGACGACCCGGCCTATGTCGAGGCGCGGGCCCGGTCGTTTCAGGCATCGGGGCCGGAGGGCATCGACCGGATGATGGCGGCCAACACCGTGGTCGCCCTGATCGCCCCGACGACCTCGCGCGCCTGGACCAACGACCGCGAGGACAATGACAACGCCCAGGGGTCCGCCAGCCGGCTGGCGGCGGTGGCGGGCTATCCGCACCTGACCGTGCCGATGGGCTTTGACCGCGGCATGCCGGTGGGGATCAGCTTCATCGGCGGCAAATGGGACGACGCCCGCATCCTGTCGCTGGGCCACGCCTATGAGCAGCGGACCCAGGAGCGGCGGCCGCCGGTTCCGGCCCCGGCCGCTGCGGCGCCCTGAAAAACAAGGCAACCGGACGGCAGCTTGGCCGTTGAGGCCGGATGGGAACCTTCCTGATCCGGACCGTCTCGTTCCGTCAGACCTCGCGGTGAGCAGCCTCGCCGCCAACATCGTCGGTTCGGCCGCGGCCCTGTGTTCGATCACCAGTTTCGCGCCGCAGATGATCAAGATCTGGAAGGAGCGCGACGCCTCGGCCGTATCGCTGAAGACCTATTCGCTGACGGTGATCTGTTTCGTGCTGTGGACCGCCTATGGCGTCATGACGACGGCATGGCCGATCGTCGCGGCCAACGCCTGCGCCCTGGTGATGGCCTCGGGCGTGCTGGCGATGAAATGGCGGTTCCGTGAGCCAGATTCCACTTGACGGCGAAGGCGGCTACAACCCAAAGCCTGACGGTGTCAGTATATAGCTTGGCTTGCCAATGATTCCGGGTTCGAGCCCGTCGCCGCCCGGACCGCTTCGGGGCTTGGGATGGTCGGCCATCCTGTTGCTGGCGGTCGTCCAGTTTGCGGCCTTTGTCGACCGGGCCCTGCCGTCGGTGCTGGCGCCGGTGCTCAAGGGTCAGTTCGGGCTCAGCGACACCCAGATCGGCGCCTTGCAGGGGCCGGCTTTCTCGACCCTGTACGCCCTGGCCCTGCTGGCGGCCGGGCATTTCATCGCGGGGCGCAATCCCTACCGGGTGGCGGCCCTGTGCGTGGCGGCCTGGACCGCGGGCGGGGTGCTGTTCGTGCTCGCGCCCGACTATCCGGCGATGGTTCTGGGCCGCGTTCTGCTGGGTCTGGGGCAGGCGGCCTTCGCGCCGGCGGCCCTGATGCTGCTGACGGCTGAGAAAGACCCGGGACGGCGGGCGCGGGGAATTTCGACCTTCACCACCGGTTCGGCGATCGGGGGCAGCGCGGCCCTGTTGATCGGCGGCGCGGCCCTGGCGGCGATGGCGGGTCAGGTCGTGATGGGGCTGGAGCCGTGGCGGACGTCCAGCCTGATCGTGATGGGGCCGAATGTGATCCTCGCCGCCCTGCTGTGGCGGGCGTCCCGCGGCGCGGCGCCGGCGATGGCGGGTGAGCGGGCCGGTCTGGGCGAGGCCTTCCGTCTGATCGGACAGAGGCGCGGGACCCTGATCCCGATCATGGCCGCCGGGGTGTTTTGCATCATGGCGGTGCAGGCCGCGGGCGCCTGGGGATCCTCGATCCTGCATCGCGGTTTCGACCTGACGCCCGCCGCGGCGGCCATGGCGGCGGGGGCCGGAGTGCTGATCGCCGCGCCGCTGGGGCACCTCGGCGGCGGCTGGACGCTCGGCTCGGCCTTCGGGCAGAGGGTCGGGGCGGGACCCCTGATGGCCGCCGGCATGATCATGGCGGCGCTGGCGGCCGTGGGGCTGGCGGCGAGCGGTTCGGCGACGGCCGCGGTCGTGGGTCTGGCGGGGGTCAAGGCGGGCTGCGGCTTCGCCGCCGTGATCGTGCTGGTCGAAATCCAGAGCCTGACCGAGCCGCGCCTGCGGCCGCAGGTGGGGGCGGTGTTCCTGGCGCTGATCTCGCTGGTCGGGGTAGGGCTGGGGCCGCTGCTGACGGGTCTGATCAGCGACCATGGCCTGCCCGGCCGCACGGGCCTGGCCTGGTCGCTGGCGCTGATGACCACAGCGGCGGCGGTCGTGGTGGTCGCCCTGGGTCTGCTCTTTGCGGGGCGATGGCGCCGGTCGGCGGTTTCGGGCGTTGATGCGGTTCCCCCGGACGTGGACGCATGACCGAACAGTTCCAGTTCGACAGCGAGGGCATGACGACCGAGGCCGCCTATGACGCCTATCGGCGGCTGTATGAGGGCGGCTCCGACGTCTCGCGGGGGGTGGGCGCGTTCCGCGCCCGGGTCCATGGCGCGCGGCTGGACAGCGTACTTCTGTTCGAGCGCGAACTGAACGGGGTGATCCACGTCCGCGCCGATCGGATCGACCAGGACGGTTTCGACCATTTCGCCCTGCATCTGGTGCTGTCCGGCGAACTGATCGGCGGGCCTGAAAGCCGGTTCGAGCGTGCGACGGCGAACGATCTGGTGCTGGTCGATACGCGTCGGGCCTCGCGCACCGAGGCGCGCGATCTGCACGTCCTGACCGCCAGCATGGCGCGCGAAGTGGTGGAGGCCGCCGCGGGGCATACGGTGCCGTTGCACGGGCGGGTGGTGACCGCCCCGGACACGGTGGTGCTGCGCGACCTGATGCTGTCGATCCTGCGCAACACCGCCCACCTGCCGTCCGAGGCCCTGCCGGGGGTGACGCGGGCGCTGATCGAACTGCTGGCGGCGACGCTGAACAGCGGGGCCAGCCCGGTGGCGGCCACGCGCCGGATCGAGTTCGCGAGGCGCGAGGCGGCGGTCCGCCATATCTTCGCCCATCTGGGGGACCGCGACATCGACGTGGACGCCATCGCCCTGGCCACGGGCCTGTCCCGCTCGGCCCTCTACCGGCTGTTCGAGGGAGAGGGCGGGGTCGCGCAATATGTGATGAGCCGCCGCCTCGGCGCGGTGCGCGATGCGCTGGAGCATGGTTCGAGCGAAACCCTGGCCGGGCTGGCCGAACGGTTCGGCTTCGCGGACGAAAGCCACATGAACCGGCGGTTCAACCGCGCCTATGGCCGACCCGCCGGGGCGTTCCGCCGCGAGGTGGCGAACGACAGCCGCAATTCGGTGTCGTCCTCCGTCCGCCGCTGGGCCGGCTGGATGAGCGAAGTCAGCTGAACGGCGACAACCGACGGGAGAGGGCGGTGGACAGGGGCTCGCGGGTCTGAAACCGTGGCCTGAGTACGCAGGCGGGGGCCGATCCATGTTGCTGAACCGGCGAGGCGCGCTGACGGGGGCGGGCGGCCTGATGACGGCCCTGGCGACCGGCGAGGCCTGGGCGCAGAGCGCGGGCCGCGTGCGCAAGGCGGCCTCATCGCTGAGCTCGGCCGACGAGGACATCCGGGCCTTCGCCGACGGCGTCAGGCTGATGAAACGCCGGACCGACGCCCTGTCGTGGGAGGCCCAGAACCGCCTTCACGCCCAGCGGGCCGAGCATGGCAACTGGCGTTTCCTGCCGTGGCACCGGCTGCAGGTGGCCCATATGGAGCGGATCATCGCGCAGGTGACCGGCCATTCGACCTTCGCCATGCCCTATTGGGACTGGCAGGTGGACCGGTTCCTGCCGCCCTGGGTGCTGGACCCGACCTCGCCGCTGTACGAACGCCAGCGCGATCCGGCGGCCGAGACGCTGGACTTCCAGAAGGCCCGGTTCGCCCAGAGCCGCGACGTGGCGCGGGTCGCCGACGACCGGTTCGAGACCTTCTGCGGACGATCCGGGGCGGCGGGCCGTGTGGAGGCCTACGGCCACAACATCATCCACATGCTGGTCGGCGGCCTGATGTCCAGCACCCGGACGGCGGCGCTGGATCCGGTGTTCTGGCTGCATCACTGCAATGTCGACCGGGTCTGGGCGACCTGGCACCAGAAGAACGGCGACAACGCCTATCCGCGGCCATGGAAGGACGTGTCCATGACCGGCTTCACCGGCCCGGATGGACGGCCGACCGGGCGATGGACCGCCTCGCGCATCACCAATACGCGGGGGCTGGGCTATCGCTATGACGCCCTCTATGCGCCGCTGGTCTTCGCCCTGCCGCCGGGCGTGCTGGGCGGGCCGCCCACCTCGACCTGCGAGATCACGGTGCGTGCCGACGCCGGCGGCGCGGACGGCTCGATCCGGTTGGAGCTGCCGCCCGAGATCGCTCGCATGCTGCGCGAGGCGCCCGGCCGGGTGACGGTCCAGGGCGAGGGCGTCGTCGCCTATGAACGGTCCGAGAACCTGACCGGCCGGGGCATCGCCACCAGCGTCACGGCCGGAACGGGGCGGGTCGATCTGGGCGTGTCGCCGACCTTCGTGCATTTCGGCGGCGGCGAAGGCGACGAACATGCCGGACACGGCCCCTACGCCCATGTCTTCACCTTCGACAGCGCGATCGTCGAACTGGCCAGGCTGACCACCGGTCCGCTGGCGCTCGTCTCGACGGTCGAGGACCTGCGGCCCGAGGAGCAGCGATCGCCGGTGCGCCCGGTCTCGCTGGAGGCGACGCTGAAGATAACGGAATACGTCGCCTGAAGGCTCAGGACCGGGCGGCCAGGGCTGAATGGATCAGGGTCATGACCTGGTCGGCCGCCTCGTCGGGCGAGCAGGCGGCGGCGTCGATATGCAGCTCGGGATTTTCCGGCGCCTCATAGGGGCTGTCGATGCCGGTGAAGTGGCTGAGTTTCCCGGCCCGGGCCTTGGCGTACAGGCCCTTGACGTCGCGCGCCTCGGCGACGGCCAGAGGCGCGTCGACGAAGACCTCGATGAACTCGCTCGGCTCCATCAGCTCGCGCGCCGTGCGCCGCTCTTCGCGGAAGGGCGAGATGAAGGAGACCAGCACGATCAGGCCGGCGTCGGTCATCAGCCGCGCGACCTCCGCCACGCGGCGGATGTTCTCGACCCGGTCGGCGTCGGTGAAACCCAGGTCGCGGTTCAGGCCGTGCCGGACGTTGTCGCCGTCCAGCAGCACCGAATGCAGGCCCTCGGCCAGCAGCCGCTGCTCGACCCGGTTGGCGATGGTCGACTTGCCCGCGCCTGAGAGGCCGGTGAACCACAGCACCAGCGGCGACTGGCGTTTGAGCGCGGCGCGGTCGGCGCGGCTGACGGTCAGGGCCTGGGGCCGGACATTGGCCGAGCGGCGCAGGGCGAAGCGGATCATGCCGGCGCCTGCGGTCTCGTTGGTCATCCGGTCGATCAGGATGAAGCCGCCGAGGTCGCGGTTGGCGGCATAGGGCTCGAAGGCGACGGGGGCGTCGAGGGCCAGGGTGCACAGGCCGATGTCGTTCAGGGCCAGGGTCGGGGCGGCCAGCAGCTCGCCGGTGTCGATATTGACCCGGTGCCTCAGGTGGCTGATCCGCGCCGGAACCGTGGTCGCCCCGAGCTTGAGCCAGTAGGACCGGCCCGGCAGCAGCGGGCGTTCGGACATCCAGACCAGATGGGCCTCGAACTGGTCGGCGACCTCGGGCGGGGCGTCCGCGCCGACGATCAGATCGCCGCGGGAAACGTCCACCTCGGGCGTCAGTGTCAGGGTCACCGACTGGCCGGTCCAGGCCTCGTCGAGGTCGCCGTCGAGGATGGCGATGCGGTCGATCGCGGCGGCGACGCCGGACGGCAGGATGCGGACCGGGTCGCCCGGGCGAGCGACCCCGCCGACGATCCGTCCCGCGAAACCGCGGAAGTCGGCGTGGGGCCGGCTGACGCCCTGCACCGTCATGCGCAGCGGACCGTCGGTGGTTTCGGACAGGCGGACAGTCCTCAGATGGGCCATCAGGTCGGGGCTGGCGTACCAGGGGGTCAGGGGACCGGGCGCCGAGACGTTTTCGCCGGTCAGGGCGCAGGTCGGGATGGCGGTGACGTCGGTCAGGCCGATCCCGGCGGCGAAAGCGCGGTAGTCGTCGACGATGGCCTCGAACCGGTCGCGGGACCCCTCGACCAGATCCATCTTGTTGACCGCCAG
>CALSBO010000008.1:0-59571 GCA_943373195.1 Brevundimonas vancanneytii | reverse complement strand
GGCGGCGCCGTTCGGCTCGACCAGCAGGGTCACCTCATGCGGCTGGGTGCGCTGGGCGGCGTTGAGCTCGCGCACCCGCGCCTCGCCCCGGGGGTCGATGGCCAGGACGACGCGGTCGACATAGGGGGTCATCTTGTGGGTCAGCAGGTCGGCCGCCGTGCCCAGCACCGGCACGCCCTCGATGGACCGCGGGCTACGCGCCAGCCGGTCGTCGAAAATGCCCAGCACATTCAGATCGCGCCGCTTCAGCGCCTCGCGGATCAGGGTCTCGGCGTGCCGCGTCGCTCCGACCAGCACGATATTGGGCGTCAGGGCGCCCGAGGCGCGCCAGCGCCCGACCATGTCGCTCCAGCCGATGTGCAAGGCGTTCAGGGAGATCAGCACCAGCCCGGCCCAGACCAGATAGGCCGAAACCTGCGCCTCGGTCCCGCGCAGGACCCAGCCGGCGACCAGCGTCACGGCGCCCGCGGCCAGCACGACCGCCGCGACGGAGGCCAGATGCCGCCCCGCCTTCTGGCCCCTCGCGAAGCGATAACGGCCCAGCGACCGCATCAGCCCCAGCACGGCGGCCGCGCCCAGGACGAAGGGCAGGACCCGCGACACCTCGGTATGGATCAGGGCGCCCGGGGATGCGGCCCAGGCGCACAACAGGCTGACCGCGAGCACCGCCAGGGCGTCGAAGGCGCGGAAATAGTGAGCCGCCAGCCGCGAGGTGTGCCGCTGGCGGGCATTGAGCCAGACCTCGGGCCGAAAGGGGCCCCGCCGGGCCGCGCCCTCGGCGGCGGCGTCCGGCGGCGCGGCGGCGACCGTCGCGGCCAGCGCCTGCAGGCTCGCCGCGTCCATCACGGCGGTCCCGGACAGACCGGAGTCAGGGGATTGGCGGCGGACGGCGTCGGTCATGGGGCTCGCGGCGGGGAGTTTCCGCCCACCATGCACGCCCGCCCTCACTGTCCCGTTAACGCACGGGGCCTGTGAAGACCCGTTGCGCCCGCCCGTTTGCTCGGCTAATCACCCCGCCTGCCGGAGACGTGGCCGAGTGGCTGAAGGCAACGGTTTGCTAAATCGTCGTACCCTGTAAGGGGTACCCAGGGTTCGAATCCCTGCGTCTCCGCCATTCTCTTTCGCGCTGACGCGCGTCGGAGGAGTGGCGTCCCTCCATTCCGCGAAGCGAAACGCCCTGCGAAGCCCCGGCGGAGAGCCCCCGCGCCCGCGCATCACCCCGTTCAAGCCGGTTCCGTGACAGTTAGACCGTGTCGGGACCGGTTTTCACGAAACCTCGAAGACAACTTCACACAAGCGCACCGGAACCGTCACCAATCAGCGTGAGGCCTGTCTTATCCCGCCTCTAGCTACAGCGGCGGGCAGGGCGCGATGCATCCATCGCAGCGGGGGGTGACGCCTCCTCGCGAACTCTGCCGTGAAACTCCTTGGACAGACACGGTGAAAACGATGACCGGCTTTCGACTGACGACCCTGCTCGCGATTTCCGCCGGCGCCCTGGCTCTTGCCGCGTGCGGCTCGGCCGAGGTCGCATCCCCGGGAGAAGGCGATTTCGGCGGCGGCACGGGCGGCGGCGGCGGCGGACCGACCCCCCCGCCCCCCGGCACCCCGGCGGCGGATTGCCCGACCGGTTTCGCCAATGTCGGCACCGTGGCCGGCGGCACGCTCCGCGCCTGTCAGCTGCCGAGCCAGATCAACGGCGCCCTGACGGTGCCGCTCCGCGCCGGCACCATCTATTCCATCAGCGGCCGAACCTCGGTCGGCAGCGACCAGGGCGTTGATCCGGCGGCCCCCATCGCCGGCAGCGTCCAGGGCATCCTGACCATCGAGGCCGGCGTGCGCATCTTCGCCTCCGGCGGGTCCGACTATCTGCTGGTCAACCGCGGTTCGCAGCTGTTCGCCGAGGGCACGGCGACCCAGCCGATCGTCTTCACCAGCCGCCAGAACATCGAAGGCACCACGACGGAAAGCTCACAGGGTCAGTGGGGCGGCATCGTCCTGGCCGGACGCGCGCCGCAGGCCAACTGCCAACTGACCGCTCCCGTGACCTGCACCGGCACGGTGGAGGGCACAAGCGCCTTCTACGGCGGCAATACCGCGGCCGATAACTCGGGCCGTCTGCGCTACATCCAGATCAAGTTCTCCGGGTTTGAAATCTCGCCGGGCAATGAACTTCAGGGCCTGACCATGGCCGGCGTCGGTTCGGGCACCACGGTCGACCATATCCAAGTCTACAACAGTTCCGACGACGGCATCGAAATCTTCGGCGGCAACGTCAACCTGCGTCACATCGTGATCAACGGCGCCGACGACGACGGTCTGGACACCGACACCGGCTGGCGCGGCGGCGCCCAGTTCGGCATCGTCACCCAGCGCCCGCCGGGCTCGACGAGCCGCAGCGCCGGCTTCGAATTCTCGTCGGCTCCGGCGTCGGTGCCGCTGGCCACGCGCTACGTTTCCCAGCCGAAGATCTCCAACTGGACCCTGGTCGGACGCAACTCGCCGACCGACGCCCACACGGTCGCTCACTTCGATACGGGCAACGACGGCACGATCGTCAACTCGGTGTTCACCAGCGTCGCGGGCTCGCTGGCCGGCTGTATGGCCATCAACGACGCCGACACGGCCACGAGCGGCGTGACCTTCAACTCGGTCTTCATGTCCTGCGGCCTGCCCTACCGTCCGGCCAACGCCGTACTGTCGGCGGCCGCCTTCACCGCCGGCACGAACAACACCGCGGCCGGAACCTCGACCCTGACCGCTCCGGCGGCGGGCACCAGTCTGAGCAATCAGGTTCTGACCTTCATCAACGGCGCGAACGAGAACGCCGTGACCCCGGTCGCCGCCGCGACGGTCTATCCGTTCTTCCAGAACACCGCCTACATCGGCGCCGTCCAGAACGCCGCCGACACCTGGTGGCAGGGCTGGACCTGCGGCCTGACCGCCGGCGCGAGCTGCTGACGACGGATGCGGAGGCGGCCCGTCGCGCCGCCTCCGGCTTTCGTCCAGTCCGTTGAACTCCTTGAAGGCGCTGATCATGAAGACCGTCACCCTGACCCTGAGCGGGGTCCTCCTGGCCACCAGCGCGCTGATCGCGCCGGGCCTCGTCTACGCTCAAACCCCGGCGGCTCCGGCCCCCGCGCAGGCTCCCGTCCAACAGGCCCCTGCCGACGAACTGGACGAGGTCATCGTTCTCGGTCGCTACATTCCGGAACCGAACCGTGAGAGCGCGGAGGTCGCTGCCTTCCTGACGGCCGAGGATCTTGAGCGGACCGGCGACAACAGCGCCGCCGGCGCCCTGGCGCGCGTGACGGGTCTGACCGTGGTGGAGGGACGGTTTGTCTATGTCCGCGGCCTCGGCGAGCGCTACTCCTCGGCCCTGCTGAACGGTTCGCCGCTTCCGAGCCCGGAGCCGCTCCAACGGGTCGTGCCGCTGGATCTGTTTCCGTCCAGCATCCTTGAAAGCGTCACCGTCCAGAAATCCTATTCCGTTGATTTCCCCGGCGAGTTCGGCGGCGGGGTGATTGATCTGCGCACCGTGGATGCGCCGAACGACCCCTTCTTCACCATGTCGACGTCGATCGGCGGCAACACCGAATCTACGGGCGAGGAAGGCCTGATCTATTTCGGGTCGCGCACGGACTTCACCGGCTTCGATGACGGCACCCGCGACATACCGGGACCGATCGCCCTGGCCTTCGAGTCGGGCGAGCAGATCAACCGGTCCAACTTCACGACCAACGAACTTCAGCAGATGGGCCAAGCGCTGGTCAATGCGCCGCTCCGGCTGCTGCAGCGGGAAAGAAATCCTGTCAACCTCGGTTTCGACTTCGCCGGCGGCCTGAGGTCGGAAAGCAGCCTGGGCACGCTCGGGCTGATCGCGGTAGCCGGCTACTCCAACAGATGGACATTCCGTCAGGGATCCCAGCAGGAGGGCCAGTTCTCCGGCGCTGTCCTGGTGCCCGTCACGGACAAGACCTTCGAGTCAAACCAGAACGATGTTCAGCTGAACTTCCTCGGCGGACTGTCGCTGACGACCGACCAGCATGAGTTCAACTGGACGAACTTCTTCGTCCGCAGCACCACCAAGGAGGCGCGTTCAAGCGTTGGTCCGGACCTTAGCGTCGGTGGCGGCATCCTGCGCGACGACTACACCGAGTGGTTCGTTCGCCAGCTTTATTCGAGCCAGCTGTCGGGCGAGCACGAGTTCGCTGGCGGCGCCCTCGAATTCAGCTGGCGCGCGGCCTACGCCAACACGACGCGTGACGCCCCCTATGAATCCCGCTTCCAGTACGGCGTGAACGGTTCCGGCCAGTTCATCCATAATCCGTCCAACCAGATCTCGTTCAGTGAACTGGATGAGGATCTGATCTCGGGCGGAGCCGACGTCAGCTATACGATGGCCCTGTCGGACTACCGGGAAGCCGTATTCTCCGCCGGCGTCGCCTATCTCGACAGCAACCGCGACGCGACGCGTCGCGACCTTCAGCTGTCGGCTGTCAGCGCCCTGACCGACGAACAGCGGGAGTCGCGGATCGACTTCCTCTACTCGGACTTCAATATCAATCCGACCACGATCGAACTGCGTGAAATCGCCGGAACGAACGGGGCCGGGGCCTATGAAGCCCAACTCCAGGTCAATGCCGCCTATGTTCAGGTCGATGCGGAAATCATTCCGTTGGTCCGCCTGACGGGCGGGGTTCGTTTCGAGGACGGTCAACAGTCCGTGACTCCGCGCGACCTGTTCGGCGGAGCCGCGCCCTTCGCGGCGACGGTGATCGATGAGCAGTACTATCTGCCGGCCCTCACGGCGACGTGGAATTTCGCCGAAGACCAGCAGTTCCGTCTCGGCGCCTCCCAGACCATTGGTCGTCCGCAGTTCCGCGAGTTGGCCCCGCAGTCCTATATCGACCCGGAGAGCGACCGGGAGTTCACCGGCAATCCGTTCCTGGTCGATACCGAACTGCTCAATGTCGACGCTCGCTACGAGTGGTTCTTTGCCCGTCAGCAGTATGTGACGGCCGGGGTCTTCTACAAGGATATCGACCGGCCCGTGGAGTCGGTGGTGGTCCTCACGGGCGACCAGCGGCAGCAGTCGTTCCTGAACGCCCCGCGCGCCACCATCGTCGGGGCCGAACTGGAAGCGAAGAAGTTCTTCGAATTCCCCGACAACACCCTGTCCTTCGTGGCCAACAAGCGTTGGCTGGTGCAGGCCAACTACACCTACTCCAACTCGGAGGTTCAGGTCGAGGCGGGGGATGTTGTCCGGACTCTGGGCGGTGGCGGCGCCAATGAGGACGCCACCTTCTTCATTGAGGATGGAAGCCGTCTCCAAGGCCAGTCCGAACATGTCGCCAACCTGCAACTGGGCTGGGAAGACGATACGGCTCGGTCCCAGGCGACGATCATCATCAACTACGTCAGCGAGCGCATCACCGCCCGCGGAGCCGGCGCCGCCGGGAATCGGGAGCCGGACTACATCCAGGATCCCGGCATTTTCGTCGACTTCGTCTTCCGAAAGGACTTCGAATATGGAGGGCGGGACCTCGGCCTCGCTGTCGAACTGCGCAATCTGCTCAACACGGATTTCGACGAGTTCCAGGAGCTGGGAAACAAGATCCTGATCAACAACTACAAGCTGGGATCCAGCGCGTCGGTCAGTCTGACCGCTCGCTTCTAGAAGCGCCCGGAGGCGGTCGCCTGACCGCCTCCGGCTTCCGCACATGAACGCGCCAGGCGCGTCCTGTAAAATTTCATACTCCGATTTGTCGCATAATATTTACATTCGCGACAAATGGCGCATTATCGCTCCGGGTCCTGAGGATTTCAGGTGTTCGGGAGAGATGAAATGCGTGTTTTCACCCCGCTGGCCGGATTGATGCTTCTGGCTTCCGCCGTGCTTCTTCCGGCGGGCCTGGCGAGCGCGGCGGGTCAGGGGGCGTCGCTGCACCGGTCCCAGGCCCGGCCCGTGCTGATCTGCGCCACGGACGCCGCGACCCGGCGCGCATTCATGCGCGAACATGGCGCCGCGCCCATCTTCGTGACCGCTCGCGAAGCGATGTCGGTCAGGATCTCGGACCCCGCCTGGAGCACGCCGCGCTGCATGACCGCGCGGGAGTACGCGCGCTATCGCGAGGCGGCAACGACCTTCGCCGCCGTGCGCTGATCGCCTGCCGATCGCGGCCGTCGCCGAAAGGTCCGGACGTCGCGGGACCGCCCGGAGCCCGTAGTCAAGGTTTCCGAGCCCGCCGCCAGCTCGTCCGCATGAGGCGGCGCCCGTGATCGATCGAAGCCGCTTTCCTTGAAGATGACGGGCCGCGGGGCGCCTTGACCCGCGGCAGCAAGGAATTTGCTGGCAAGCCCCAGCAGATTGGTGCGGCCCTTCGGTTCGGGTCTTGAACGACTCGCGGCTGGGTCCGAATGCTGCGCGCGGTCGCGGGGCTCGGATCCGGCGGACGTCAAGGGAGCGCCCAGAATGATCCAGGATGCCCCCGGCGACCTTCCCGATGTGATCGTCACGGCCGCTCGCCTGCCGCCGCCGGCCGGGGAGGCGGCGTTTTCGGTGGTCAGCCTCGACGGCCAGTTGCTCGACCGCGCCATGCGGCTGGACGAGGTGCTGGCGAGCGTGCCCGCCGTCTCCCTGTTCCGCCGCACTTCCAGCCTCGGGGCCAATCCGACGACACAGGGGATCAGCCTGCGCGCCATCGCCCCTTCCGGCGCGGGGCGGACCCTGGTGACGCTCGACGGCGAACCCCTGAACGACCCGTTCGGCGGCTGGGTGATCTGGTCCCAGGTCGCGCCCGAGAGCCTCGATGGCGTCGACATCATCCGCGGCGCCGGGGCCGGGCCCTATGGCGCCGGCGCGCTGACCGGGGTGATCGCCCTGCGCGAGCGGGACGGGCAGGGCGGGGTGCTGGATATTTCCACGGGCGAGTATGGCGGCCGCCGACTTGCGGCTGCGACCACCCTCGCGACCGGCCGTGTCTCGATCACGGGCTCGACGATGTACGACCACTCAG
Source organism: Brevundimonas vancanneytii (assembly GCA_943373195.1). Classification (GTDB taxonomy): domain Bacteria; phylum Pseudomonadota; class Alphaproteobacteria; order Caulobacterales; family Caulobacteraceae; genus Brevundimonas; species Brevundimonas vancanneytii_B. The sequence goes on along the minus strand of CALSBO010000008.1, from coordinate 52,552 downwards.
ACGGCTATGTGCCGGTGCGCGGCGCGGCCGCGGGGGCGGCCGACACGCCGCTGGACCTGGAGGCGCGCAGCGCGGCCCTGCGTCTGGACCACGGCTTCGACGGAGACACGGCCCTGTCGCTGCGGGTTTCGGGTTATGACGAGGCGCGCGGCTCGGGTCTGGCCGGGGCGCGGTCGTCGGCGAGCGGGCACAGCGTCAGCGCCGCCTTCGCCCGGCAGCCTGGCCGCAACAGCCTCGGCTGGCGGGTCCGGGTCTGGCGGCGCGAGAGCGGTTTCGCCAACAGTTCGGTCGCCGTGGCACCGGGCCGGGCCGCGACGACGCCCGCCAACGACCAGTACGCCACGCCCGCCGTCGGCTGGGGCGGCAATCTGGCCCTGCGCCGCTCGGCCCTCGAACTCGGCGGCGGGCGGCTGGAATGGGAGGTCGGCGCCGACGCCCGTTTCAGCGAGGGCGAGACGCAGGAGCGGTTCCGCTTCATGGCGGGCCAGTTCACGCGCGATCGGTTCGCCGGCGGCGAAACCTCGGTCGTCGGCGGCTATGCCGACGGGTCCTGGACCGGCGGCGACTGGCTGATCGTCGGCGGTGTGCGGCTGGATCGCTGGGAGAACGCCGCCGGGCGGCGGCTGGAGCTGGACAGGGCCACCGGTCTGCCGACGCTGGACGAGGTCTATCCCGATCGCTCGGGCGAGGTCTTCAACGCCCGCATCGCCGCGCGCAGGCTCCTCAGCCGCGGGCTGTCCCTCCGCGCCGCCGCCTATTCCAGTTTTCGCCCGGCGACGCTGAACGAACTCCACCGCCCGTTCCGGGTCGGCAACGACCTGACCGAGGCCAATGCGGCCCTGGAGCCCGAGCGGCTGCAGGGCGTCGAGGCCGGCCTGTCCTGGAACGGCGGGGGCGCCGCCCTGAATGCAACGGTCTTCGCCAACCGGCTCGAGGACGCGGTCGTCAATGTCACCATCGGTGTTGGACCCGGCGTCATTCCGGCCTTGCCGCGCGCCGGTTTCGTGCCCGCCGGCGGGGTGCTGCGCCAGCGGCGGAACGCCGGGACGGTCGACGCCGTGGGGCTGGAGCTGACGGCCGTGCGCCGCTTCGGACCCCTCACCCTGATCGGCGCCCTGTCGGCCACGGACGCCGAGGTGGACGGGGGATCGGCGGCCCCGCAGCTGACCGGCCTGCGTCCGGCCCAGGCGCCGGTGCTCAGCGCCACGGCGAGCCTGGAATGGTTCGCCACCGATCGGCTCTTCCTGAGCGCCCGCGGCCGCTATGAGAGCCGCCGCTTCGATGATGACCTGAACAGCCGGGTGCTGGAGGCGGCCGCCACGATCGACCTCCGGGCCGGCTGGCGGGTGCGCGACGGCGTCGGGCTCTACGCCGACGTCGCCAACCTGTTCGACGCGGCGGTGGAGGTCTCCGAGACCGCCGACGGGGTCGCCGGCTTCGCGCCTCCGCGCACCTTCCGGGCCGGCGTCTCCCTCAGCTGGTAGGGGCCTGCAGCCCCAGCGGCCCCAGCAGCCAGGTCAGCCAGATCCCGGCCGCCAGACAGGGACCGAAAGGCAGGCGGTCCGTCGCCGACATGCGACGGCCCGTCAGAAACCGGGCGCCCACGAAGCTCAGACCCGCGACCGAGGCCCACAGCAGCACGCTGGGCAGGCCGATCCAGCCGACCCAGGCCCCGCCCGCGGCCAGCAGGATCGGATCACCGTCGCCAAGGCCGTCGAAACCCCGCAGCCGGCGATAGGCGAAGGCCAGCGACCACAGGGCGCCGAAACCCACGGCGGCGCCGATGACGGCGTCCAGCGGCGCGGTGTGGTCGATCAGCACGGCGGCCAGCAGCCCCGTGGCCAGCAACGGGAGGGTCAATCGGTCCGGGAGGCTGAAATGTTCGGCGTCGATCACCGCGATCAGCAACAGTTGCCAGCCGAGCAGGGCGGTGAACCCGGCGGCGAGCGGCATCGGCTGGGCCAGGGCGGCCCAGACGCCGATGACGGCCGAGGCGAGGGCGGCAAGGGCATATCTGCGTCGCGTCGGGCTTCCGGCGCCGTCGTCGCCGTCGTCGCCGTCGTCGTCGTCGTCCTGGGGCAGGCGCACGCTGATCAGGCTCACGATCCCGCCGACGGCCAGACCCGCGCCGCCCAATATCAATGCAAGGATCGCTGGCGTCACGGTCCGGCCTTTTCAGGAGAAGGCGCCCCGGGCCCTTCGTCCGCGTCCGTTTAGCCCGGACCGGTTGACGAGGCTACGATGGTCGAGGGCGACCGACCGCCGTTCGTGAACCGGATCGGTCCTGACGGGTTGCGGTTCTGATGTCCGACACTGGTTCCAGGTTCGACCGTTTGAAGCGCGAGGCGGCCGGCCTCGCGGCCCGGGTCCGCCCGCGTCACCTCGTCGGCGTTGTCGCCGTCGCGGGGGTGGCCGTGGTCCTGGCGAGCCTCAACGCCGTGGCCCTGCCGGGACCCCGCCCGGTTCTCGACGGCGACCGGATGCAGATCCAGGTCGTGGCCCCGACGGAGCCCGAGATCACGCCGGGCGCGGTCATGGAGGTCGGCGAACTGGTCGACGGCTTCGAATATGTTCCACCCGCGCCGCCTGAGGCCGAGCCGGCCCTCTGGGCGCCCTCGGATGACGAGTTCGACCCACCGGCTTCGCTTCCGTCAGGACGCAAGAGCGATTTCGAGGACGCCCGGATCGATGCGCCGGCCCCGCCGGAGCCGCCCCGGCGCGAGCGTGTGACGGACGGTCTGGCCCGCTGGTTCGGCTTCGATGCTCCCGAGCGAGACTATCGGGCCGAACGCGAGGCCCGCCGCGCCCGGCGCGAGGCGCCGGAGCAGGCGCGTGACGACCGCTTCGCGCAGTGGTACCGCGACGAGGGACCGCCCCCCGACGACCGGGACTAATTCGCGCTCCGCGTTCACCGGTCCCCAATCATTTCGTGTCACCTGTATCGGTCCACGCAGAAGGGTGGGGCGATGAAGGCGTTTGGCGTTCGGTGGCGGATGTACCGCAACGGCGAGCCCCCGCGGGGCTGGCGCGATGCGGCGATCCTGTTCGTCGTCTATGGGCTGGTCGTTTGTTCGGGCGTCATGTGGGCGCGGACGGAAGCCGACTCCACCGCCTTCTGGGCCGCCAACGGCGTGCTGGCGGCCGGTCTGCTGCTGCTGCGGCCGCGGCTGGGGCTGGTGTTCGCCCTGGCCTGCATGGCCGTGAACGTCGGCGTCAACGTCGTCGGCGACCTGCGGCCTGACCTGAACCTTTTCTATACCTCGATGAATCTGGCCGTGTCGGTGATCGTGGCCTTCCTGACCCGCACCTTCTGCGGCGCGGCGTTGGATCTCGGTCGGTTGCGCCGTTTCCTGCCCTTTGTCGCCCTTGTCTGCCTCGCCGCGATCGTGACCGGCGCGCTCGGGGCGACCCTGACGACCACGGTGTTCGGCGACTGGGTCACCATCGCCCGGCGCTGGGCCGCCTGCGACGCTTTCGGCATCGTCCTGGCCCTTCCAGCCACCCTGCTGATGATGCGCCGCGCCAATCCGCTCAACTCGGGACCGGCCGGGCGCACCGAGCGCCTTGCGCTGCTGCTCGGCCTCGGCGCCCTGACCGCCGTGACCTTCGCCTGGGCCCAGGCCCCGCTGGTCCTGCTGATCTACCCCGCCGTCCTGTTCTCGGCCTTCCGCATCGGCCCGGCCTGGACCTTCCTGTCGGTCGGTCTGGTGGCCCAGATCGCCACCATCCAGACCCTGGCGAACCGCGGGCCGATCGCCGTGTTCGACGGCCCGGCGCCGTTCACCGAACTGGGGCTGTTGCATCTGTTTCTGGCCAGCATCCTGTTGACCGCCACCCTGGCCACCAGCGCCCTGGCCGAGCGGATGCGGACCGAGCAGCGCGCGCGCCGCAAACAGGCCTCGGCCGCGGCCGTCCTGGCCCGCAGCGAACAGACCATCGCCACCCGCGAACGCTTCCTGGCCGTGGTCAGCCACGAAATCCGCACCCCGCTGAACGGCGTCGCCGGCTTCGCCGGCGCCCTGGCCGCCCGCACCGACCTGGACCCCGAAGCGCGCCGCCAGGCCGAGGCCATCGCCGCCTCCTCGGCGGTGCTGACCGCCCTGATCGAGGACATTCTGGACTTTTCGCGCCTGGAACAGGGCCGGCTCGAGCTGGAGCCCGCGCCCGCCGCGATCGCGCCCGTTCTGAACGAGGCGGTCGACCGCTTCCAGACGGCGGCCGCCGCCAAGGGCCTGGCGCTGACCTTCACCCAGACGGGCGAGCCCGCACCGGGCTACCGTTTCGATGCCCGGCGCCTGCGCCAGGTCGCGGCCGGACTGATCGACAACGCCGTGAAATTCACCGAAGCGGGATCGGTCCGGGTTTCCGCCGGCTTCGCGCCCGGCGCCGACGGCGTCGACCGGCTGACGGTCAGCGTCGAGGACAGCGGTCACGGGGTGCCCGAGGCGCGCCGCGGCGAACTGTTCCAGCCCTTCGCCCAGATGGACGCCGGTCTGGCCCGGCGACAGTCGGGGGCCGGGTTGGGCCTGGCCATGTGCCATTCGATCGTCGCTCTTATGGGCGGCTCCCTGACCTATCAGCCGGGCGCCGAGGGCGGTTCGGTGTTCCGCTTCGCCCTCGACCTGCCGCGCGCCGATCCGCCGGTCGAGACCGCCGCCGCCATCGACACCGCCGAGCGCGCGCCCCGGGTCCTGGTCGTCGACGATCATCCGACCAACCGCGAGGTCGCGCGCCTGATCCTGGCCGCCTATGGCTGCGACATCACCGAGGCCGACGATGGGGCCACGGCCGTCGTCGCCGCCGCGTCCGAGGCCTATGACGCCATATTGATGGATGTCCGCATGCCCGGCATGGACGGTCTGGACGCCACGCGCGCCATCCGGGCCTCGGGCGGCCCGTCGGCGCTTGCCCCCATCCTCGCGGTCACCGCCGACGTCATGCGCGACGATGTGGAGCGTTGCCGGGGCGCGGGCATGAACGGCCATGTGCCCAAGCCCATCAATCCAGCCCGGCTGATGACGGCCCTGACCGCCGTTCTGGACGGCGGAGAGGCCTTTCCGGCGCCGGCGCCCGCCCTGGTCGCCGTCGCCGCCTGACCTTTTGCGCCCCGCCCTGCGGAACAGGGATACATGACGCCCGTTCGGGAGTATGGTGCGTCCATTGTGACGTCAGACGTCGGATTGGGTCATGATAGGTCTGCTCTTCGCGCTCGGCCTCGGCCAGGTCCCCGGCGCCGCTCAGCCCGTTCCGTCCGCGCCGCAGGAGACGCGGGCGACGCTGCAATCGTGCGAAACGACCGCCGCGGGCTGGGTCTGCAACTACCAGATGCCGGCGGTGATCCTGAGGGGGATTCCACCCGAGACGGTGGTCATGACCGATCCGCCGACGATCTCCGTGGCCGTGCCTCCCACGGTGTCGCCCTCGATCCCGCCGCCGCCGCCCGAAATCACCTCCGCGGAGGCGGACCGGCAGGCGCGGCTGATCGCTCGCTGCGCGGACGCGTCCTGGCTCTCGCTCTGCCTGCCGGGCGATCGGCGCGAGGCCCGCATCCTGCGCGACGCGGCCGTCGTTCGGGCCGCGCTTCGTGGCGAGGTCACGCGGTTGCTGAGCGAGAACCGCTGCGAAGAGGCGATCCGCACGGCCCTGGCCGGCGCCGACATGACCCTGGCCTGGGAAGCGCGAGCCTGGGAGGCGCAGGGCAATTGTTCGTCGAATCCTGGCGCAGCCCCCAATACCGCCGCGGACGCCGCCGTCCCGAACTGACGTCCTTCCGGGTGTGATCGACAAGAAGGCCCGCGCCGTGGGGCGCGGGCCTTCTGTTCGTCCTGAGGCTTCCCGGCCGGACGGTGTCCGGCCGGTTCGACCCGAGTTCTAGCCGCGCTCGCCGTCGTGGCGCGGCGCGCTGACCGGCTCGCAGTCGCCACCGGCCGGGCAACCCGAGAAGTGGATTTCCGGCGGTTCCACGATCACATCGGACGGACGGACATGGACCTCGGGCGCGTGCAGATAGATCTGCGGGGCCTGGATGCGGATCGGCGGCGCCTCGACATAAATCGGCGGACCCTGGATATCGATGCGGCCCGAGGCGATGGTCACCGGACGGCCGCGGATGCGGATTCCCGGTCCTCCGGCGCGGACCACGTGCCACGGCGTGGAGGGATTGTAGAAATTCACCTCGTAGTCGCAGAGGCAGGTTCCATAGGAGTCGCGGGGGCCGCCATCATGGCAGCCCGGCGGCGGCGGCGGCGGCGGCGAGCCGTAGCGGTCCTGCGCGACTGTGGTTCCGGTGGTTCCGGCGGTCGCCAGAAGAGCGCCGACGGCGGCGATGACTATGTGTTTCACTTCAGCTCCCCAAATCCAGTCGTCAAAAACAAGCCCCAAGGAACGCAACTGGAAGGGCTCAAGCTATCATCGTTATGGTAACCTTAACCGCTTGGCAAGGCGACGGTTCCCGAAGCATGTCTGGAATATGGCGGCGGGTTCGCCACTTGCTCCGGCGGGGCGAATTCTTCGCCTTTAGAGCGAAAAATCATCTCGATATCCGTCGTGATTTTGCCGGGAAAGCGGTCCCGCCGCCAGATTGTCGCCCCAACTTGACCCCACGTGACCTTGGCAGACCCCCGGACCCGGTCTAGGTCGATGGCTCAACGTCCTTCAGGGAGACACCCATGGCCGATCTGGCTCAAGTCACCGAACACATCCGCGGCGCCGTGGGCGACAACTCCGGTCTGGGCAAGACCGTGAAGATCGACCTGGGCGATGTCGGCAAGATCTTCATCGACGGCGCCTCGGCCCCGAACACCGTCACCAATGACGACAAGCCGGCGGACGCCACGGTCTCGATCAGCTGGGACGACTTCATGGCCCTGTCGGCCGGTCAGCTGGATCCGATGATGGCCTTCATGCAGGGCAAGCTGAAGATCGCGGGCGACATGATGATCGCCCAGAAGCTGGCCCCGCTGCTGAAGCGCTAGGCCGGATCTGGTTTCTCCCTCCCCTTCATGGGGAGGGATGTCGGCGCGAAGCGACGACAGGGTGGGGAAGTTCAGGCCAAGGCTCCATCGGCGGAAGCTTCACACAGCCCCACCCGGATTGGCTTCGCCAATCGTCCCTCCCCATGAAGGGGAGGGAAAAGGAGCACGACCATGGAATTCCAGCACAGCGACAGGGCTCTGCACTGGCAGGAGCGGGTGGGGCGGTTCCTCGACGACCACGTCCTGCCGCGCGAGGCGGAATACCGCGCCCAGGTCCGCGAGGACCACGACCGTCAGCCTCCGGCCATGGAGGAGATGAAGGCCCAGGCCCGCGAGGCCGGTCTGTGGAACATGTTCCTGCCGGGCGATCACGGCGCGGGCCTGACCAATCTCGAATACGCCCCGTTGGCCGAACTGATGGGCCGTCACCTGTGGTCGGCCGAGGTGTTCAACTGCAGCGCCCCGGACACCGGCAATATGGAGGTCCTCCATATGTACGGGAACGCCGACCAGCAGACGAAATGGCTGAAACCCCTGATGGCCGGCGAAATCCGCTCGGCCTTCCTGATGACCGAGCCCGAGGTGGCTTCGTCCGACGCCACCAACATCCAGACCCGGATCGTCCGCGACGGCGACCACTATGTGATCAACGGCCGCAAATGGTGGTCGACCAATATGGCGCACCCCAATGTCGCGGTGACCATCGTCATGGGCAAGACCGACCCCGACGCCGCCACCCACGCCCAGCAGTCCCAGATCATCGTCCCCGTCGATGCGCCCGGTTTCCGCGTCGAGCGGATGCTGTCGGTGTTCGGCTATGACGAACGTCCCATCGGCCATGCCGAGGTGGTGCTGGAGAACGTCCGCGTGCCGGTCGAGAACCTGATCGCCGGCGAGGGCAGGGGCTTCGAGATCGCCCAGGGCCGCCTCGGCCCCGGCCGCATCCACCACTGCATGCGCGTGATCGGCGTCGCCGAACGGGCGCTGGAGCTGATGACGCGACGCCTGCTGTCGCGCACCGCCTTCCGCAAGTCGCTGGCCGAACACTCGGTCTGGGAACAGCGCGTCGGCGAGGCCCGCACCAATATCGAGATGTGCCGCCTGCTGGTGCTCAAGGCCGCCTGGTTGATGGATGAGGCCGGGGCCAAGAACGCCAAGTCCGAGATCGCCCAGATCAAGGTCGCGGCCCCGCGCATGGCGCTTCAGGTCATCGACGACGCCATCCAGGCCTTCGGCGGGGCGGGCGTGTCTAGCGACACGCCCTTGGCCGAGATGTACGCCATGGTCCGCACCCTTCGCATCGCCGACGGTCCCGACGAGGTTCACAACCGGACCGTGGCCCGGCTGGAGTATGCGAAACACGGCGGGCGGGGCGGGTAGGACGCCGGTTGCCGGGTCCATCGGGCCATGCGAGTTTCCCCGCCACAGGGGAGACTGACATGCCGAACCGATTGGCCGCGGCCGCCGCCGCCGCTCTGGCGCTGACGCTGGGTCTCGCCACGCCCGCGCTCGCCGACACCCTCGTCGTCACCGCCGCCCGCATGGTCGACGTCGAGCGCGGCCGCTATGTCGACAGTCCGGTGGTCGTGGTCACGGACGGGCGGATCACCTCGGTCGGAACCGCCGTCCCCGCCGAGCTGCCCGCCGATGCGCGGCGGCTGGACCTGCCGGGCCTGACCCTGCTGCCGGGCCTGATCGACATGCACGTCCACCTGGCCTCGACCCCCTATGTCTCGGGGTGGAACGAACTGGACTATGCCGACGATTTCGGCGCGGTGCTGCAGGTCCCCCACGCGCGTGCCAATCTGATGGCGGGCTTCACCACGGTGCGGAACCTGGGCGGACCCGACTTCGCCGACGTCGCCCTGCGTCAGGCCATCGACGGCGGCTTCGTCGAGGGGCCGCGGGTCATCCCCGCGGGGGCCTCGTTCGGCGCCACGGGCGGCCACTGCGACTATACGGGCCTGCCGCGCTCGTATGCCCGGGCCAATCCTTTCAATGCCGACGGCGTAGAGGCGGCCCGTCACGCCGTGCGCGAGGTGCGCAAATACGGGGCCCAGGTCATCAAGATCTGCGCCACCGGCGGCGTCTTTTCGCGCAACACCGAGCCGGGCCAGCAGCAGATGACGCTGGCCGAACTGACCGCCGTGGCCGATGAGGCGCACATGTGGGGCCTGCGCGTCGCCGCCCACGCCCACGGCGCCTCGGGCATCCGTGACGCCATCCGCGCCGGCATCGACACCATCGAACACGCCTCGCTGATCGACGCCGAGGGGATCCGTCTGGCGGTCCAGCACGGAACCTGGCTGTCGATGGACATCTACAACACCGACTTCACCCAGGCGACCGGGACCCAGTTCGGCGTCACCGAGGACAACCTGCGCAAGGACCGCGAGATCGGCCAGCTGCAGCGCGACAATTTCCGCGCCGCCCATCGCGCCGGCGCCCGGATGGTGTTCGGCAGCGACGCCGCCATCTATCCGCACGGCCAGAACGCCCGCCAGTTCGCCGTCATGGTCGAATACGGCATGACCCCCGCCGAGGCGATCCGCTCGGCCACCTGGAACGCGGGCCTGGCCCTGGGCCGCGAGCGCGACGTCGGCGCCATCGCCGTCGGCCGCTACGGCGACCTGATCGCGGTGGCGGGCGACCCCTTGGCCGATGTGCGGATGATGGAAACCGTGCCGGTGGTGATCAAGGGCGGGGCCGTGGTGCGGGACGCGCGCTGAGCCTCACACGTAGAGGCGAGGCACCCGCGCCGTGACTGAAGTCAGCAGCTCATAGGCGATGGTGCCCGCCGCGGTCGCCGCGTCGTCCAGCATCCGGTTGGGGCCGAACAGCTCGATCCGGCCGCCGACCTCGACCTCAAGTCCGGTGACGTCGACGGCGCAGACGTCCATCGACACCCGCCCGACGATGGGACGGAACTGGCCCGCGACATGGACCAGTCCCCTCGGGCTGTAGGCCCGCAGCACGCCGTCGGCATAGCCCGTGGCGCAGGTGGCGATCCGGGTCGCGCCGTCGGTCAGAAAGCCGCGCGAATAGCCCACGCTCTCGCCCGCCGGGACCTCACGCACCTGCAGCACCTCGGCGGCCAGGGTGGCCACCGGCCGGATGCGGTCGTCGGGCCGCCCCTCGGGTCCGCTGCCGTAGAGGCAGACGCCGGGCCTCAGGGCATCGAAGGCGTAGTCCGGCCCCAGGAACGCCCCGCCGGAGTTGGCGAACGACCGCACCGTCCCCGGATAACGGGCGGCGGCGATGGCGAAGGCGTCCCGCTGCCGCGCATTCATCGGCTCGGCCGGATCGTCGGCGCAGGCCAGATGGCTCAGCACCAGATCCAGTCCTGCGAACGGCTCGGGCGCATCCTCGGGCCGGAACCCCAGCCGGTTCATGCCGGTGTCGATCTGCAGGCCGCAGGCGCCGCCCCCGGCCTGACGCCACTCGGCCAGTTGCGCCTCGGTGTTCAGCACCGGCTTCAGCCCCGCCGCCTTCAGCCGCGTCGCCCGGCCGGCGATGCAGCCGTCGAGCACATAGATGGCCGCCGCCTCGCCCAGGGCCGTGCGCAGCCGTTCGCCCTCGCTGGTCCGGGCCACGAAGAAGGTCCGCGCCCCCTCGGCCATCAACCGCTGCGAACAGGCGGCGGCGCCCAGGCCGTAGCTGTCGGCCTTGACCACCGGATGGACGGGCGCGCCGCCGACCGCCGCCAGGGTGTGGAAATTGGCGGCGAGGGCGTTCAGATCGACGGTGAGCGTGGCCGGAGCGGGCATGCCGCCATCTATGGCGCCCCGCTTGTGCGATGCAACACGCGCCGCCTACAGACGGTCGAAAGCCTCGCCGTCGGCGTCGAACAGATGCGCCTGATCGGCCGGCACGCGCAGGCTCAGCGTCTCGCCTGCCGTCGGCCGCACATCGCCCGGCAGCAGCACCGTCACCGGCGCCTCGCCCGCCGTCAGATAGGCGTAGGTGGCATGGCCCAGCGTCTCGACGAAGACGACCCCGGCCGAGACCGCGTCGCCCTTGCCCGACAGCGTCAGATGCTCGGGCCGCACGCCCAGCGTCACCCTGTCTCCGGCTTTGGCCCGGCTCGCCTTGACCTCGACCTTCAGCATCTCGCCCGCCGCCGTCCGCACCGTGGCGCCCTTGGCGGTGGCGCTGACGATCTCGGCGGGCAGCAGGTTCATCTTCGGGCTGCCGATGAACTCGGCCACGAACAGGTTGCGCGGCCGTTCGTACAACTCCATCGGTTTGCCGACCTGTTCGATCCGCCCGGCGTTCAGCACCACGATCCGGTCCGCCAGGGTCATGGCCTCGACCTGATCATGGGTGACATAGACCATGGTCGTCTTCAGCCGCTCGTGCAGGCCGGCGAACTCATAGCGCATCCGCACCCGCAGAGCCGCGTCGAGGTTGGACAGGGGCTCGTCGAACAGAAACACCTGCGGTTCGCGCACAATGGCCCGGCCGATGGCGACCCGTTGCCGCTGTCCGCCGGACAGGGCCTTGGGCTTGCGGTCCAGATAGTCGGTGATGTTCAGCGTCTCGGCGGCGCCGCGCACCCGGCGGTCGATCTCGGCCTTGTCCGCCCGGGCCAGCTTCAGGCCGAACGCCATGTTCTCGTAGACGCTCATGTGCGGATAGAGGGCGTAGGACTGGAACACCATGGCGATGCCCCGGTCGGACGGCGACAGGTCGTTGACCAAGCGGCCGCCGATGGCGATGTCGCCCCCGGTCGCCTCTTCCAGCCCGGCGATGGTGCGCAGAAGGGTGGACTTGCCGCAGCCCGACGGGCCGACGAAGACCACGAATTCGCCGTCGGCGATCTCCAGGTCGACGCCTTTCAGAACCTGGGTGGTCCCGAAGCTTTTGGTCACGCCGGTCAGCCGGACGTCCGCCATGTTTTCCTGCCCGCAGCTGCCTGTTCTGGCCTAACGCGCCTTGCGCTGCATGAGGCCGGTCTTGCGGTCACCGTAAACGGTTACAGGGCGCGATCAATGGTTCGCCGCGCGGAGCGGCGGGCCGGGGTTAGCGGGGTCCCTTGGCCTTGTAAGGCGGCCGGGCGCCGGCAGGCTTGCCGCGCGCGTCCTTCGCGCCCCACGGACGGTCGCCGCCCTGCGGTTTGCCTTGTTGGGTCTTGCCCTTCCAAGGTCTGTCGCCGGCGGCGGCCGGGGCCGGCGTTGCATCGGAGCGCGGGACCCACGGCGTCTTGCCTTCGACGGGCGGCTTTTTCACCCATGGCTTCTTGCCTTCCGGCGTCGGATCGTTCGGCGTTCGTTTGACCCAGGGCCTCTTGCCTTCGGCGGCGGCGGCCGGAGCGTCGTCGCGCTTCACCCACGGCTTCCCGTCGGTCTGCGGACGGTCCTCGCGGGCCTTCCATGAGGGCTTGTCGCCGGTCTCTCCGCGCTTGACCCACGGCTTCCTGCCTTCGGCGGCGGGCGCCGCGTCGTCGCGTTTGACCCAGGGCTTTTTCGCGCCCTGCGGACGGTCCTCGCGCGGCTTCCAGGCCGGCTTGTCGCCGCCGTCCTCCCGTTTGACCCAGGGCTTGCGCTCGGGACCCTCGTCGGGCGAACGGTCGCCGGCGGGCTTCTTGTCCCAGCGGCTGACGGGTTTCTCCGACGGGCCGGGCTTGACGGCCGGATCGATCTTGACGCCGTCCTCGAGGCCCAGGGCGATGGCGGCCTCGAATTTGGCCTTCATCTCCTGGGTGATCTCGAACTTGGTCTCGCGGTCGAAGATCTTGATCGAGCCGATGTCGCGCTTGGTCACGTGGCCGAGGCGGCAGATGGTCGGCATCAGCCATTTCGGGTCGGCGTTCTTGTCGCGGCCGATGTTGATGCGGAACCAGGCCATGTCGCCGCCGCGGGCGAAGTCCGTATAGGGCACGTCCGGCTGGCCCTTGTCGTTCTTGCCGGTGGCCTGCTGGCGCTTCATCCGCTCGTCGTCATAGACGTCTTCGGGCGCGGGCAGCTTGGTCTGGTACAGGCGGATCAGCGCGGCCGCGATCTGCTCGGGCGTCGATTTCTCGAGCAACTGCTTGCCGAGGGCCAGCATGTCCTCGTCCTCGACCGGCGAGGTCAGGACGGGATCGGCCAGCATGCGCTTGCGGTCGTTCTCGAGGATCATCTCGGCCGAGGGCGGGCCCGCCCACTCGGCGGTGATCCCGGCCGACTGCAGCATCAGCTCGACCTTGCGGCGGCGGGTGTAGCTGACCAGCAGGACCGAGACGCCCTTCTTGCCGGCCCGGCCGGTGCGGCCCGAACGGTGCAGCAGGCCGGCCTTGTTGACCGGAATCTCCGCGTGGATGACCAGACCCAGATCGGGCAGGTCCAGGCCGCGGGCGGCGACGTCTGTGGCGACGCAGACGCGGGCGTGGCCGTCGCGCAGGGCCTGCAGGGCCTCCGAACGCTGGCTCTGGGTCAGTTCCCCGGACAGGCCGACGACCGAGAAGCCGCGCTCGCGCAGGCTGGAGGTCAGGTGTTTGACGCGCTCTCGGGTATTGGCGAAGACCAGGGCGCCGGGCGCCTCGAAGTATCGGAGCACGTTGACGACCGCGAGTTCGACCTCGTTCGGGGCGACGCGGATGGCCTTGTATTCGATATCCGCATGCGAGCCGGCGCCGACGACCGTGTCGATCCGCAGGGCGTCGCGCTGGTAGGTCCGCGCCAACTGCACGATGTCGCGCGCCAGGGTCGCCGAGAACAGCAGGGTGCGGCGCTCGGCCGGGGCGGCGTCGAGGATGAAGGTGAGGTCTTCCTGGAAGCCCATGTCCAGCATTTCGTCGGCTTCATCGAGCACCACGGCCTGAAGCGTCGACAGGTCCAGCGAACCGCGCTCGACATGGTCTCGCAGGCGGCCCGGCGTGCCGACGACGATGTGGCAGCCGCGCTCCAGCGCGCGGCGCTCGACCTTGGGATCCATGCCGCCGACGCAGGAGACGATGCGCGCGCCGGTCTGGGCGTAGAGCCACTGCAGTTCGTTGGAGACCTGCTGGGCCAGTTCGCGGGTCGGGGCGATGACCAGGGCCACCGGCGCGCCGAACTCTGCGAATTTCTCGGCCTCGCCAAGAAGGGTGGGGGCCAGGGCCAGGCCGAAGGCGACGGTCTTGCCCGAACCGGTCTGGGCCGAAACCAGCAGGTCGCGGCCCGAGCCGTCGGCATTCAGCCCGGCTTCGAGGACAGCGGACTGAACCGGCGTCGGCTCGGCATAGCCGCGTTCGGAAAGGGCGCGGTCAAGCGCGGGATGACTGGCGGGGAAAGGCATGGGGCGGTCCAATAGCACGATTCAGCGCGCGAACGGTCGGCGCGGAAGGCGGCGGACGGCGGCGTATGGGAGGAAATAACGGCGGAATGGTGAAAGGCCGTGAATTGGCGCAACCGTGCCCGTTCGGCGCGGGGCTTTACCAATTGGAGACCCCACCGGGTGGATACTGTGGCGGTACAGACAGGCTTTCCCCGATGTTCGTGCTTCGCGCCGCAGGCTCAACGCTTTTGATCTATGCCCTGTTCAACGCCGCCTTCGGCCTGAACCGGCAGGAACTGCCGTGGCTGATTTCGGCGGCCCTGCTGACCATCGGGGGCGTGGCCCTGCTGGCGGCCCAGCCCTGGTCGCGGGTCGTGGTGCTGGCCTCGGCCGCCGCCGCCGCCGCTGTCGGCGCGATCAGCCAGTTCCGGACGGCCCAGGATGTCGACATCAGTCTGGAGTCCGCCACCGTGGCCTGGACCCTGTGGTCCGCCCTGTGGCTGGCGACCGCCTATGTCGGCTCGAAATATCTGTCGGACAAGGGCGTCGTCCTCGAGGAGCTGTAGGACGTCGAACCGCGGTCGCCGACACGGTCGATTAAGGCTCTTGCGGTTAGACTACGGGCTCGGTCGGCGGACCCGCGTGCCGTATCCGACCCGGGGATCATGTTGTGAACAGCCTGGCCTTCACACCGAACGAACCCTTCCCCGCCCTGTGGGTGGCGTCATGACGGGGATCGGGCAGCTTCTGCGCGCGTCCGACGGATCGATCGCGCTCAAATTCGCCTTCGTCGGCCCGGCTGTCTTTCTGCTGGCCGTGGGTGGAATCGACCTGCTGGCGGTCACCCGGTCGCAGGACCGGCTGCAGACCATCGCCGACGGGGCCGCCGCGGTGGGCGCCGAAGCGCTCGACCCGGCCGCCAACGCTGCGGTCGCGCGGGTCCGCGCCGCCGCCTTTGTCGCCGCCGAAATGCGCCGGTGGTCGGACGCCCCCGTCTACGAGGCGAAATACGAGGTCGTCGACCGCGCCGGTCGACCGGCGTTGCGGGTCGTGCTGCGCGGACACCGTCCGTCCTTTCTCGCCAATATGCTGCCGCCCGGCGGCTGGCGTTTCGTCGGTGACGCCAGCGCGACGGCGGCCTGACCGATCAGGCCAGTGCGGGGGCGGGGGGAGCAGGGCCTGAACCGTCAGCGGCTGGCGACCGCGCGGCGATCGTCGCGGCATTTCCGCGCGCCAGATTCTGGAGGAAGGCGCGGGGCCGCCGCATCCGTTCGGGAGGGCGGCCGACTTTCAGACCAGGCGTGGCCGCCAGACCCAGACGACAAGGCCGGCCGACGCCAGGAGGGCGAACGCCGCGCCGGCGATGAAGGTCGCCTCCGGCCCCAGGCGGGACCAGAGCAGACCCGCGACGACGCTGGCGGCCAGCAGCGCCAGACCGCTGGCGAGGTTGAATACGCCGAACGCGGTCCCGCGTAGATGTGCGGGGGCTGTATCGACGACCAAGGCCGCGAGAAGGCCCTGGGTCAAACCCATGTGCAGACCCCACAGGGCCACGCCGATCAGAACGCCCGGAACGCTCGGCGCGAAGGCAAGCATCATGTCGGCGGCCACGAGCACCGCGAGGCCCGCGATGAGCAGCCAGCGCCGATCCATGCGATCCGAGAGGCTGCCGGCCGGGGCCGCCGCCGCCGCATAGACGACGTTCATCACAACCATTACCAACGGCACGAGGGCGACGGCCAAGCCGACATCCTGCGCCCGCAGGACCAGGAAGGCCTCGCTGAACCGCGCCATGGTGAAGATCGCACCCAAGGCGACGATGCTCCAGAACGGTCCGCCCATCGCCAGAACATCAGCCCCGCGGATCGGCGGCCCCGGGTGACGGACGCCCTCGACGGTGCGGGGCTCCTTCACCGCGAAAACCAGCAACAGCACCGCCAGTGCCGCTGGAACCACCGCCCAGGCGAAGACGGCCCGAATGTCGCCAGCCAGCACCAGCATCAGTCCGATGGCGACGAGCGGACCGGCGAAGGCGCCGATGGTGTCGAGCGATTGACGCAGGCCGAACGCCGCGCCCCGGAGTGCGGGCGGAGCGATGTCGGCGACGAGGGCGTCGCGGGGCGCGCCCCGGACGCCCTTGCCGATGCGGTCGGCGAACCGCGCTCCGAACACCTCGAAGGGCGTCGTCGCGAGCGGAAAGATCGGCTTGGTCAACGCGCCGAGGCCGTAGCCCGCTACGGCGAGCCACTTTCGATGGCCCAGGCGGTCGCTCAGCCAGCCAGAGAAAACCTTGGTGACGGAGGCCGTGGCTTCGGCGACGCCTTCGAGCAGGCCGACCAGGGCCACGCTGGCGCCCATCCCGGTGACCAGAAAGACCGGGAGTAGGCTGTGGATCATCTCCGAAGAGACATCCATGAACATGGAGACGAAGCCGATCGCCCAAACGCTCCGGGGCACTGCTTTCAGGCCGGATCTGATGATGAGCGCGCGCATGCCGGGACGATAGCCCCCGGAACCGGATCGCACGAGAACCTGTTCGCGGCCCATTGTCTTGCGGGCCCAGGAGAGAGCTGAAGAGGCCGGGCCTGGTCCGGGACGATCCACGCGCGCGACGGTCGGCGAAAGGCGAACGTCGCTGGCGTCGGTCAGGAGCAGGTCGCAAGTCGCCTTTCCTGCCGCATTGTCTGGTCTACCGGCCCATAAGTCGTCAGAAATGGCGACTTATGGGCTGGCGCCTGATGTTGATCGAACCGGAACGCCGCTCGGACCCAATCCGGGCGGACGGCGGCTCCGTCGAGGTTTGGACGCGACGTGGCCGAGGAATCGGTCAGGGCGGCCAATGTTCGTTCAGATTGGATTGGGACGAGGCGGTGGACGCCCGGAGAATAGCCGAATGATCTTGGGGCCACCGTCCTCGCCGAGCCCTGAACCGGAGGCGGCGGCCCCTCCCGCCGTGTCCTATGGGCAGGTGTTCTTGCGCTTCCTGAAGTTCGGCGCCCTCGCCTTCGGTGGACCGGTGGCGCAGATCGCCATGCTGCGCCGGGAGCTGGTGGACGAGGAAGGCTGGTTGTCCAGCGCCCGTTTCAACCGGTTGCTGGCCGTGATGCAGGTTCTTCCCGGACCCGAGGCGCATGAACTGTGCGTCCATCTGGGGATGAGGGCGAAGGGGCGGCTCGGCGGCATCCTCGCCGGGCTGGGATTCATGCTCCCGGGATTCGTGCTGATGATGCTGCTGTCCTGGCTGTACTTTCGCATCGATTTCGACCGGTCCTGGGTCGGCGCGGCCTTCCTGGGCGTTCAGGCGGCGGTGATCGCCCTGATCGTTCGCGCTGTTCACCGGATCGGCGTACACGCCCTGACCGATCACTGGCTCTGGATCGTCGGGGCCGCCTCGGGCGCCGCCGCGCTCGCGGGCGTCAGCTTCTGGATCATCCTGCCGGCCGCCGGCCTCGTCTACGCCCTGGCGCAGGCCGGACGGCCCGCGATCGCCGTCCTCGTTCTCGCTTTGGCGGGCTCCATCGCCCTCGCCGTGGTCATGGTCGGTCCAGGAAGCACCGGCCTGACGAGCGTCCCCGCGGTCCCGACGGAGCTCGACCAGCCCGGATCGGCGTCGGCCGTGCTGCTGTTTCTCGCCGGGTTGAAGGCGGGGCTGTTGACCTTCGGGGGCGCCTATACGGCGATCCCCTTCCTGCGTACGGACGCGGTCGGCCGCGGCTGGATGAGCGACGGCCAGTTCCTCGACGGTCTGGCGCTGTCGGGAATACTGCCGGCGCCCTTGATCATCTTCTCGACCTTCGTCGGCTACCTCGCGGGCGGGCCGCTCGGCGCGATCGCCATCACCGCCGGCGTCTTCCTGCCCGCCTTCGGCTTCTCGCTGATCTTCTACGACCGCCTTGAGACGGTCGTGGAGTCCCCGGGCGCCAGGACGGTCCTCGAAGGCGTCGCCGCCGGGGTCGTCGGGCTGATCGCGGCGACGACCGTGGATCTCGCCGTCGGCTTCGTCACGCCGACGATGAACGGAGTGGCCCTGACCGCGATCGCCCTTGTCGCCCTGGGTCTGATCTATGTCTGGACGAGCAAATTCGCGCCGCCCGTCATCCTGGCCCTCGCCGGTCTGGCCGGGGCCATTCTGCTGACGGGCTAGAAGCATGATCGGCGCGGACGCGAACCCGGGCCGCCCCGGTTCGGATTGGAGGGCAGCGTCGTGGACGTGTTCAGCCCGCGAACCGCGTCGATCCCGAGGCCGAACATCACAGGTATTTGGTGACGGCCTTGAACTCGGCGACCGCCTGTCGAGCCTCCGCCGGATCGCCGTCGGCGGCGTGGGCCAGGCAGTGGTCGATATGGTCGTGGATCAGGGTCTTCTTGGCCGCCGCGACGGCCTTTTCGATCGCATGGAGTTGCTGGGCCAGATCGACACAGCCGCGGCCGGCCTCGATCATGCCGATGGTCTTGCGCAGATGCCCCTCGGCCCGCTTGAGCCGGTTGACGATCTCGGGGTGGGATTCATGAGCGACGTGGGCCATGATGGTATGCTATCCCCCGGGAGGGGATATGGGTAGTTGCCGCTTCACGGCGCTTCGGACGGTCCCTGATGTTTTCGCCCCTTCGCCATCCCGGCTATCGACACCTTTTCATCGCCCAGGTCTCGGCCTTGTTGGGGACGGGGATGGCGACCGTGGCGCTCGGTCTGCTGGCTCACGACCTCGCCGGCGCCGATGCGGGCGAAATCCTCGGCGCGGCCTTGGCGATCAAGATGATCGCCTATATCGGGGTGGCGCCCTTCGCGAGCGCGTTGTCCGCCCGGTTGCCGAGGAAGGTGCTGCTGGTCTCGCTGGACGGGGTGCGGGCCGGGGTGGCGGCCGCCCTGCCGTTCGTCGCCGAGGCCTGGCAGGTCTACGCCCTGATGACCGTGCTGTATGTGGCCTCGGCCGCCTTCACGCCGGCCTTCCAGGCGATGATCCCCGACCTGCTGCCGGACGAGGGCGAGTACACCAAGGCCCTGTCTCTCTCGCGCCTGGCCGCCGACCTGGAGAGCGTCGCCAGCCCGGTGCTGGCGGCCCTGTTGCTCGCGGTGATGAGCTACAACAACCTGTTCGCGGGGACCGCCGTGGGTTTCGTCGTTTCGGCGCTCTTCGTCGTAAGCGCCGTCCTGCCCAGCCTCGGCAAGACGATTCAGAAACCCTTCCTGCAGCGTTTGACGGGCGGGGTTCGCCTGTTCGTCCTGACGCCGCGCCTGCGCGGCCTGCTGGCGATCAGCCTGGCGACGGCGGCGGGGGGCGCCATGGTGTTCGTCAACACGGTCGTTCTGGTGCAGTCGGGCTTTGGTCTGTCGGGTCAGGCGACGGCGTGGGCGCTGGCCGCGTTCGGCGGCGGCTCGATGACGGCGGCGGTGCTGCTGCCGCGGTTGCTCGGTCGGCTGACCGACCGCTCGGCCATGGTGCTGGGCGCGGCGACGATGACCGCCGTGTTGTTGGCCGGGGCGTGGCTCGCGGTCAATTATTCCGCCCTGCTCGTGCTGTGGGTGATCATGGGCTTCGGATACTCCCTCACCATCACGCCGGCCGGGCGCGCCCTGCGCCGGTCATCCAACGCGGACGATCGACCCGCCCTGTTCGCGGCCCAGTTCGCCCTGTCTCATGCCTGCTGGCTGATCGCCTATCCTGTGGCGGGCCTGGTCAGCGCAGCGGCCGATCCGAGCGCGGCCTTCCTGGTGCTTGCGGCGTTGTGCGCGACCGGAGTGGTGCTGGGATTCGTGATCTGGCCCGCCCATGATCCAGAAAACACGCCGCATCGCCATGCAGATCTCGCGGCGGAGGACGCGCACCTCGAAGAGGGCGGGGCCGGCGTTCACGCCCATCCCTTCGTCATCGACGAGCGACACGGTCGCTGGCCGAGGACGAAGGAGTGACTCGGTTGCTCAGACGACCCGTTTGATCTCGCTGTACGCGCCCTCGGTGACCAGGGTGATCGTCACGGGTTGGCCCGTGCGATTTCTCCAGAACCAGCCGTGGCTGCCGGTGAAGGCGGCCGTCATTTCATCCTCGACCCGTTCGGCCGAGCCCTTGTCGTAGGCGTGATAGGCCGTGCCCGGACGGTCGGCATGGGTGTCGTAGTTGATCCGCCCGCCGCTGCTGGTCCAGGTGAAGCGCGCCGTGGCCCCTGCTTGCATCACCAGCTTGACCTCGGCTCCCTGGTCGGGCGCGAGGGTGAGAACGGTCCGGTCGGAACGCAGACCGGCCGGGGCCGCCGAGGCAGCGCCGGCCGGCGTCGGCGCCGCCGCCGTCGCGACGGGAGGCGAACCGCCCGCGGCGGCGGGCATCGCCTCCGCGACGTCTTCGGCCTGGGCTTCGGCGGCGAGGGAGACCTTGATCCGCCCCATTTCGGTCAGGCCGAACACCGAACCGACGCGGGTCGGGTCGACGCCGTATTCCGCGGGCATGACGACCGTGACGAGCAGGCCCGTGGCGACCGCCACGGCTATGCCGGTGGATTTCAGCAGTTTGCGCGTCGAGGGCAGGTCCGCGTCGGTGGGTTTGTTGGCGTTATACATGGATCAGGTCTCCGGTCAGACGACGAAGAAGCCGACAAGCTGATAGCCCGTCAGGATGAAGCCGAGGGTCATGAGGACGACGTTGGCGGCGTAGGCGTGACGCCAGAAACTGCCCGTCTTGCGCCAGAATCCCATGACGATGAGGATGGCGCCCAGAGCCAGCAGTTGGCCCGCCTCGACGCCGATGTTGAAGGCGACCAGATTGCCGATCAGGCCGTCGGGCGACAGGTTGAAGTCCTGCAGCTTGGTGGCCAGGCCGAAGCCGTGGAACAGGCCGAAGATCAGGGTCGCCCCCCGGGTGCTGGGCTGGAAGCCGAACCATCGCTGGAAGGCGCCCAGATTGTCGAGCGCCTTGTAGACGACCGAAAGCCCGATGATGGCGTCGACCAGATAGCTGGAGACGCTGATGTCCGTCAGCACGCCGAGCAGCAGGGTCGAGGAGTGGCCGATGGCGAACAGGGTCACATAGATCGAGATGTCCTTCATCCGGTAGAGGAAGAAGATCACCCCGAACAGGAACAGCAGGTGGTCGTATCCGGTGACCATGTGCTTGGCCCCCAGATAGACGAACGGCCAGAACAGGAAGCCGGAGGTCTCCTGGATATAGCCCTTGTCGCCCTCGGCGACGCCGTGGGCGAAGGCTGACGACAGGGCCCCGCTGATGAAAAGCAACAGGAGGCTGATCAACAGCGGCGTCAGGGGGTTTCGAAGAAGCGAACGGGTTCTATGCATCAGGACCTTCACCGGGGGCGACCCCGGAAACTGATCGGAAGACTGCGCAGCCATTGCGGCGTGCGCGGCGGTTTGGCGGGCCGGTCCTTGACGTGGACCATATGGTAGAGGGCCGGGAGCACCAGCAGGGTCAGCACGGTGGAGGAGATGATCCCGCCGATGACGACCGTGGCCAGGGGCCTCTGCACCTCGGCGCCGGCGCCGACATTCAGCGCCATCGGCACGAAGCCCAGGCTGGCGACCAGGGCGGTCATCAGCACCGGCCGCAGACGGGTCAGCGCGCCTTCGCGGATGGCCTCGTCCAGGGGCCTGCCCTCGGCGATCAGGCTGCGGATGAAGGTGACCATGACGACACCGTTCAACACGGCCACGCCGGACAGGGCGATGAACCCGACCGCCGCGGAAATCGACAGCGGCAAGCCCCGCATCGCCAGGGCCGCCACGCCGCCGGTCAAGGCCAGGGGCACGCCGGAGAAGACGATGGCCGAATCCTTGACCGATCGGAACAGGGCGAACAACAGGCCGAAGATCAGCAGCAGCACCGCCGGCACCACGAGCTGAAGCCGCTTGGCGGCCGAGATCAGTTGCTCGAAGGTGCCGCCATAGGTGACCCAGTATCCGGCCGGGACCGTCATTTCGGCCTCGATCCGTTCTTGAACTTCGCCGACGAAGGAGCCCAGGTCGCGGTCCCGGACGTTGGCGGTGACCACGATGCGGCGCTTGCCGTTCTCGCGGCTGATCTGGTTGGGTCCCTTGGTCAATTCGATCGTCGCCACCTCGGCCAACGGCACGAACTGGCGCGCCTGACCGTCCGCGGCGGGAAGCGGCACCTGCAGTCGGCCGATCGCGTCCGTGTCGGATCGGAGCGCCTCGGGCAGGCGGACGACGATGTCGAAGCGCCGGTCGCCCTCGAACACCTGACCCGCCGTCGTGCCGCCCATGGACGTCGAGATGACCGACTGGACATCCCCGACGCTCAGTCCCAGCCGCGCCATCGCGGGCCGGTTGGGCGTGATCTGCAGCACAGGCAGGCCGGTAATCTGTTCGGTCTGCGGATCGGCGACGCCCTCGACGGTCGAGATGATGTTTTCGATCTCGGCCCCGAGGCGCAACAGTTCGTCGAGGTCGTCGCCATAAACCTTGATTGCCACGTCGGCGCGGACGCCGCTCAGCAGTTCGTTGAACCGCATCTGGATCGGCTGGGTGAATTCGTATTTGCTGCCGGGAATCTCGTTCACGGCCGCTTCCAGCTCGGCCACCAGCTGCCCGCGCGGCTTGCCGGGATCGGGCCAGTCCTTGCGGTCCTTCAACATGATGAAATTATCGGCGACCGAGGGCGGCACCGGATCGGTGGCGACCTCGGCGGTTCCGACCTTGGCCACCACCCGTTCGACCTCGGGGAAGGTCAGGATCCTGGCCCCCAGCGCGGTCTGCATCTGGATGGCCTGGCTCAGGCTGGTGCCGGGAATGCGCAGGGCGTGCATGGCGATGTCGCCCTCGTCCAGGTTGGGGATGAATTCCGACCCCATTCGCGAAGCCCCCAGGCCCGCGACGACCACCAGGGCCACCGCCACGGCGACGAAGGCGACGCGCAGACGCAAGGCCACATCCAGCGCCGGCTCGTAGAACCGCCGCGCGCCGCGCATCAGGAAACTGTCCTTCTCCTCCACCTTGCCGGTCACGAACGTCGCCACCATCGCGGGCACGAGGGTCAGCGACAGGACCAGGGCGAAGGTCAGAGCCATGACGACGGTGATCGCCATCGGGTGGAACATCTTTCCTTCGACCCCGGTCAGGGCGAAGATCGGCACATACACCAGGGTGATGATCATGACCCCGAACAGCGACGGCCGGATCACCTCGCTGGAGGCCGTGGCCGCCAACCCGAACCGCTCTTCCCTGGTCAGCAACCGCCCCAGCCGGTGCTGC
The DNA here is from genome assembly GCA_943373195.1 of Brevundimonas vancanneytii. Classification (GTDB taxonomy): domain Bacteria; phylum Pseudomonadota; class Alphaproteobacteria; order Caulobacterales; family Caulobacteraceae; genus Brevundimonas; species Brevundimonas vancanneytii_B. Next base: position 29,128 of record CALSBO010000008.1, on the reverse strand, counting down.
GTTTCGCCGAAGCGGCGCAGGCAGTTCTCGACGATGATCACGGCCCCATCGACGATGAGGCCGAAGTCCAGCGCGCCGAGGCTCATCAGATTGCCGGAGGTTCCGGTCTGAACCATGCCGGTGATGGTCATCAGCATGGTCACCGGAATGACCGCCGCGGTGATCAGGGCCGCGCGGATGTTCCCCAGCAGCAGGAACAGCACCACGATCACCAGCAACGCGCCTTCCACCAGGTTTTTCTCGACGGTGCCGATGGCGCGTTCGACCAGATCGGTTCGATCATAGACAGGCGAGGCCCGCACGCCCTCGGGCAGGGCCTTCGCCGCCTCCTCGAGACGGGCGGCGGCCGCCTGGGCGACGACCCGGCTGTTCTCGCCGGCCAGCATCAGGACGGTGGCCAGCACCGTTTCCTTGCCGTTTTCCGTCGCGGCTCCGGTGCGCAGTTCCTGGCCCATGCCGATCTCGGCGACGTCGATGACCCGAATGGGCACGCCGCCGCGCGTGGCGATGACGACATTGCCGAGGTCCTCGGTGGTCGAGGCCTGGCCCGGCACGCGGATCAGATATTGTTCGCCGTAGCGTTCGACATAGCCCGCCCCGACGTTGGCGTTGTTCTGCTCCAGCGCCTCGACGACCTCGGACATTGTTACGCCGTAGGCTGAGAGACGCTCCGGTTGCGGGGTGACATGATACTGCCGCTCATAGCCGCCGATGGTGTTGACCTCGGTGACGCCCTTGGTGTTGCGCAACTGGGGCCGGATTACCCAGTCCTGCAGCGTGCGCAGATCTTCGGTGGAATAGGGTTGGCCGTCGGGACGGGTCGCGCCGGGTTCCGCCTCGACCGTGTACATGAAGATCTCGCCCAGGCCGGTGGCGATCGGGCCCATTTCCGGCGAAATCCCCGGCGGCAACTGCCCCAAGGCACCCTGTAGCCGCTCGTTGACCAGCTGGCGGGCGAAATAGATGTCGGTGCCGTCTTCGAAGATGACAGTGACCTGGCTCAGCCCGTAGCGCGAGACCGAGCGGGTGTATTGCAGGCCCGGCACGCCCGCCACGGCGGTCTCGACGGGGAAGGTAATCCGTTGCTCGGCCTCCAGCGGCGAATAGCCGGGGGCCTCGGTGTTGATCTGGATCTGGACGTTGGTGATGTCCGGCGTGGCGTCGATCGGCAGGCGCTGGAAACTCCAGACGCCGACCGCGCAGGCCAGAAGGACGAACGCCATGACGATCCAGCGGAACCGGATCGACAGCGCGATGATGCGTTCAAGCATGGTGTGCGCGCTCCCTAGTGATCATGGCTGGCGCCGGACTTGTCGATGTCCGCGCGAATGAGGAAGGCGCCGTCGACGACATATTCCGTGCCCGGGTCCAGACCGCCGAGAACCTCGGTCCATTCGTCGGTGCGACGGCCGAGTTCGAGCATCCGCACCTCATAGGTGTTGCCCACCTTGGCGTAGACGACCTGGAAGTCGCGGAACGGCTGGATGGCCCGGGTCGGAACCGCCAGCGGAACCTGGCCCTCGCCGATCTGGACCCGGCCTTGGACCCCCAGCCCCGGGCGCCAGACGCCTGTCGAGCCGGGCATCAGCACGTGAGCGGTCAGGGTCTGGCTGAGCGGGTCGGCGGTTGGAAGAATGGCGGTGATCGTGCTGTTGGCACGGGTGTCGCCGGTCAGGCTGACCACCTCCACCCGCTGGCCCACCCGCACCCGTTCCGCGTCGCGCGGGTAAAGGAAGAATTCGGCATGCAGTCGGCCGGGATCGCCGATCGACAACATCGCCTCGTTGCCGACGACGGCGCCTACATTGGTGTTTCTGGTCAGGACGATCCCCGAGATGGGCGCGGTGACCGCATACGTTTGAAGGCTCTCGCTGGACTCGACCCGCGCCAGCACCTGACCGCGCCGAACCCGCTGGCCCAGCGCCGCGTCCAGCGACATGACGCGGCCCGGATAGCGGGCGAAGACCTCGCTCTGGCCTTCAGGGGTGATCTCGATGCGGCCGGTCAGTTGCAGGGACTCGCCCAGGACGGCCGGTCCGGCGCGCATGGTGGTCACGCCCCCCCCGCGCGAGGCTTCGGCCGTGATGGTCGTCCGTCCCTCATAGGAGGGGAAGGCCCAGGCCGATCGTTTGCCGGCATGGGTCGCCGCGACGCTGACGTCGAACGAATGGGGTTCGGCGACCACGGTCGGACTGGCCAGATAGTCCTCGACAGGGCTGAAGGCGAACCGGTCGACCTTGGGCCCGAGCCGGGTCAGGGTGATCGCGGCCTGGACCTGTCGCGGGTCCAGCGGCTTGTCCTTGAGATAGGGGTAGAGCCGATAGAGGGGTTCCGGCCCCTCTTCGAAGATGGTGATCTCAAGCGAGAAATCGCCGTCGCGCAGCAGCCGCCCGTTGTGCGGCCCGCGTTCATAGTCGGCGGCGGCCGCCGCGGCGGCTTCGGCGCTCTTCTTTTCAGCGCCGCCCTGGCCGCAGGCCGAGACGCCGACGGCCAGCGCGACCAGCGAGGCGGCGATCAGGCGGCGCGGGGATGTGTGACGGCTCATGATTGTGTCTCCGGGCCGAGCAGGTCGGCGTGCGCGCCGGTCAGCCGGTCAAGGCGGGCGCGATCGATGTGGAACTGTTTGAGAACGGCGACGCGTCGCGTCTTGGTGGCGAGAAGCGCGGTCTGGGCGGAAATGACGTCGTTGTAGGTGAAGCCGCCCCGCGCGAAGCCTTCGCGCACGAGCACGACGGCGCGCTCGGCCTGTGGCAGAGTCTCCTCGGCGATGCGCCGTGCTTCGAGGGCACGCGAGGCCAAAAGGACCTGGAGGCGGGCGATCTCCCGCTCGCGTTCCTGCCGCAGCGCCGCCATGTCGGCCTCGGCGGCGACGCCTTCGAACCTGGCGCGGTCGATGGCGCCCAAGTTCCGGTCGTAGCGGCCGAGCGGAATGGACCCCCCGACCACAAGTCCGAGGTCCTGCCCGTCCCAGAAGTGGCGCACGCCCACGCTGACCGTCGCATCCGGCGTGGCGCGCGCCTGTTCGAGGCTGACCCGGGCCTGGGCGACGTCGCGCTGCGCCTCCAGAACCGCGAGGTCGATCTCGGCGGGGGGGCCTGCGATCTCGCGGGCGGCGCCGGTGTCCTCGAAGTCGGCCTGATCGAGGGAGAAGTCCGACGCGCCGAGCCAGAAACGCCCCAACGTGGCGCGGGCGAGACGGGCCTGTATCCCGGCCTGATCGAAGTCGATCTGGGCCTGGGCCAGTTCGGCCTCGGCGCGGGCGCCGGCGAACAGGGGATCGCGCGCCATGTCGACCCGGCGCTGCACTTCTGTCTGGAAGCGTTCGGCCAAGGCGAGGCGTTCGCGAGCGATATCGAGGTCCGCTTGCGCCCCCAGGGCCTCCGCCCAGGCGCGCTGCACCTGCTCAAGCCGGTCCAGTCGCCGGATCGCCGCTTCGGCCTGAACCAGGTCGGCTTCGCCCCGCGCCAGAGCCACACGCGCCGGCCGATCGCCGCCCCGTTCGAACCGCTGCTCATAGGACAGGGTCGTCTCGGTCCGGTCGATGATATTGCCTCCGCCCAGCGTGGGCAGGTTTTCGACCATCAGACCCAAGGTCGGATTGGGGCGGACGTCGGCCTGACGCACGGCGGCGTCGCCGGCGCGCGCTCGCGCCTCCAAGCCCGGAAGTCCAGGGTCTACCTCAGCGGCGCGGGCGAGCGCCCGATCAAGAGACAGGGCGGGAGCATTGGCGGCGGAGCCGGTCGGCTCCTGCACTACGGCGGCGTTGGACGGCCAGGCCGCCAGTGAGAGCGCCAGCGCCGAAACGGCCGCCAGACGCGCCCACGATCCGGCAGAGCCGGCAATCGGGGTCTTCAAGGATATCTCCGGGAAACGGGTTGCGCGCAGCCGAACGGCCGCGCCGGTTCAGACGACCGTGCGCGTCTGTTTCGGAGGGTGTTCGGGCCCGTCGCCGTCGTGGTCCGTGTGGGTCCGGTCGCCCGCGGACCACCGACGGACGCCATTGGCGCGAAGGATGGCCTTCACGGCGTGAGCGGTTTCCGGAACGGCGTTCGGACTGTCGCCGCCGGAGGCATGATGATGGCCGCCCGTGCGCGCGTCGCCGCCGTCCGGGTCATCGATCCCGGCCGCGCCGGTCTCGTTCGGCGGCTCCGGCGGGACATGGACATGAAGCGGGTCGTGGTCCGCGTCGATGGTCCCGCCGAAGGCCGCCACCGGCGGCCAGTCGGCGGCATGGGCGATCCGATGCTCCGTCCGCGATGGGCCATAGAGGCTCATCACCGCCATGAGGGCGGCGCATAGGCTCACGCAGAGGGTGCGAAACAATCGAGGCAAGGGGGGCTCCTGCCTCCGGCCATAAAGCGCGTCGTCCCCCGTGGCAACGTTCCAGATGACGCATGGCGGGGCCAGGGCGGGGCGTCAATGCAGGGGACTGAGGCATTCCGCATGGTCGCCCAGAACCTCGATGACCCGGCATTCGCCCGAGGAGCCGTGCGGACAGTCCGCCATCCGCGCGACTTCGACGCGCAGGGCTGTCAGGCGCGCGATCCTGTGGTCGATGCCGGCCAGATGGGAGCGGGCGATGCTGTCCGCGGTCTCGCACGGGCCGCCCGGATCGCCGGCCAGGGCCAGGAGTTCGCGGATGGGCTCGATGTCGAAGCCCAGGTCGCGGGCGTGCCGGATGAAGCGCAGCCGACGTAGATCGTCCTCGTCATAGAGCCTGCGATTGCCCGCTGAACGGGGCGGGGACGGCAGCAGGCCGATCTGCTCATAGTAGCGGATGGTCGGCGGCTTGATCCCGCAGGCTTTCGACGCTCCGCCGATGGTCATCGCCCGACCCATTTTGCGCTTGCTCCTCCAGTCGCTAGAGGAAGTAGCGTCCGCCCTCGTCGACGACAAGGAGAAGACATGACGGCTGAGACGATCGAGAGCCGATACCGGGTCACCGGGATGGACTGCGCCGGCTGCGGTCGCAAGATCGACACCGCCCTCCGCAAGCTGCCCGGCGTCGAGGACGTCTCGGTGGCGGTGCAGAGCGGCGTCCTCAAGGTCGTCCACGGCGCGGCCCTGACAGACGACGCGGTCCTGGGGCAGTTGCGGAATCTCGGTTATGAAGGCCAGCCGGTTTCGAAGCCGGGCGAGGCCGACGCCGTTCCGAAACACGGTCCCGCTCACGCGCACGCGCCGCCGGGGGACGACGGCCGGCCATGGTGGTGGACGCCGAAGGCCCGCCTGACGGCACTGTGCGGCCTGGCGCTGCTCGCCGCCTATGGGCTGGGCACGCTGTTCCCGTCGGTCGAGCGGTTCGCCTTCCTGGCGGCCCTGGCCGTGGGACTGGTTCCCGTCACGTCGCGCGCGCTGTCGGCGGCCCGCTACGGCACGCCCTTCTCCATCGAGATGCTGATGACCATCGCCGCGGTCGGCGCCGTCTTCATCGGCGCGGAACAGGAGGCCGCCGCCGTCGTCCTGCTGTTCCTCGTCGGCGAGATGCTGGAGGGCGTCGCGGCCGGACGCGCCCGCCGCAGCATCCAGGGCCTCGCCGCCCTCGTTCCCAAGACCGCCTTCGTCGAGGTCGACGGCGTGACCACCGAGGTCGCCGCCGTAACCCTGGCCGTCGGAGCCGTCATCCTGGTGCGGCCCGGCGACCGGGTTCCGGCCGACGGCGACATCATCGAAGGCGCCGGCGAGCTCGACGAGGCGCCCGTCACGGGCGAAAGCGCGCCCAGGCGCAAGGTCGCCGGCGACCCTGTGTTCGCCGGCACGATCAACGGCGGCAGCGTCCTGCGCGTCCGCGTGACCGCCGCCGCCGCCGACAACACCATCGCCCGGGTCGTGCGGCTGGTCGAGGAGGCGCAGGAGTCCAAGTCGCCGACCGAACGCTTCATCGACCGGTTCTCGAAGGTCTACACGCCGGCGGTGCTGGTGGTCGGCGCCCTGGTCGCCATCACGCCGCCGCTGCTGTTCGGCGGGGTCTGGAGCGAGTGGATCTACAAGGGGCTCGCCATCCTGCTGATCGGCTGCCCCTGCGCCCTGGTGATCTCCACCCCGGCCGCCATCGCGGCGGGCCTGTCGGCGGGCGCCAGGCGAGGTCTGCTGATGAAGGGCGGGGCGGTGCTGGAAACCCTGGGCAAGATCACCGCCATCGCCTTCGACAAGACCGGCACCCTCACCGCCGGCAAGCCCGTCGTCACCGACATCGTCGCCGGGACGCGGGACGAGGCGACCCTGCTGTCTCTGGCGGCGGCGCTGGAGACGGGATCGAGCCACCCGCTGGCCCTGGCCATTCTGGCGCGCGCGGCGGCCGACCGGATCCCGGCGCCGCCCGCCGGCGACACCCAGGCGATCGCCGGGGAGGGCGTGGAAGGCGAGGTGGCGGGCGAACGCATCTTCCTCGGCTCGCCCCAGGCCGCGGCGCGGCGCGCCTCGTTGTCGTTGCCGCAGGACGCCGCCATCGCCACCCTGAACGCCGAGGGCAAGACCGTGTCCGTGGTCGTGGTCGCCGGCGAGGTCGCGGGTTTCCTGGCCATGCGCGACGAGGCGCGGCCCGACGCCGTATCGGGCCTGGCGGACCTGAAGGCGCGGGGAATCCGCACCGTCATGCTGACGGGCGACAACCGTCGCACGGCGGAGGCCGTCGCCGCCGGGCTCGGCATCGAACCCAGGGCCGAGCTTCTGCCGCAGGACAAGCTGGTGATCGTCAAGGCCCTCCAGGCGGAGGGTTTGGTGGTCGCCAAGGTGGGCGACGGGATCAATGACGCGCCGGCGCTGGCCCAGGCGGACGTCGGCATCGCCATGGGCGGCGGAACCGACGTGGCCCTGGAGACCGCGGACGCGGCGGTGCTGCACGGCCGGGTGCAGGACATCCCGGACATGATCGCCCTGTCCCAGGGGGTGATGGGCAATATCCGCCAGAACATCACCATCGCCCTGGGGCTCAAGGTCGTGTTTCTGGTCACCACCGTCCTCGGCGTGACCGGCCTGTGGCCGGCCATCCTCGCCGACACCGGGGCCACGGTGCTGGTCACCGCCAACGCCATGCGGCTGCTGCGCTGGAGGCCCGGGCGGTCACGCGCCGCTGACCCTGACGCCGGAACCTTCCTCGCCGATTGACGAGGCAGGGTCGGGCATGTCCGCCGAGGCCGTCGATCGCGCGCCGCCGCCGGCGTCGCCTTCCTACGCCGCAACCCGGCCAAACTCTTTCGACACGCCGGATATTTCGGGCTTCGGGGCCGCTCGGCGGACCCGCGGGATCGAAATCCGCCACCATCCGCCGCGCGACACATTGCGCGTCGCCAAAGGCCGTCCCAACGTCCATGATGATCGTTCCGCTGTTCAACGGGACCTTCGCCATGGCTCGGACGTCGCCTTCTCGCCGCGCGCTTCTCGTCGGCCTTCCGATCGCCGCTTTCGCGGCTGCCGCCCAGGCCGCCTCTCCCAAGCGCCTGACCGCCTACAAGACGCCGTGGTGCGGGTGCTGCGGGGGGTGGATCGCGCACATGCGCGAGGCGGGCTGGACCGTCGAGGTCATCGAGCGCGAGGACCTCGCGCCCATCCGCGCCCGGCACGGCGTTCCCGACTGGCTCGCCTCCTGCCACACGGCCGTCGTGGGCGCCTATGCCATAGAAGGCCATGTCCCGGCCGGCGACGTGGATCGGCTGCTGCGCGAACGCCCTGCCGCCCGCGCGCTGAGCGCGCCCGGCATGCCGGCGGGCTCGCCGGGGATGGAGGCCGCGGGACGCGAGCCCTACACCACGATCCTGATCCTCGACGACGGCTCGACGCGGGTGTTCGGCAGTCACAACGGCGCCTGACGGCTAGATGTGAGCCCTCAATAGGTTGTCCATCCGGTCCCGGCCCGGGAAGCTGGAGTTGCGGACTTCAGGCTCTACCTCGGAGGAGGACCGAATGAACGTGCACAAGAATGCCCGGCTGACGGCGCATGGTCGAGCCGAGCTGGTGCGGCGGGTGTTGGCTGAGGGCCAACCGCGCAAGGCGATCGCCATGGATGCGGGCCAGGACGTAACCGGAATCGATGATGAAGAAGTCCGTCAGCAGATAGCCGCGATCGAACACCGGATGCAGCCGACCCAGAGGAACCGGAGCCGCTTCGCGGAAATGGTAGAGGATGATCAGCGCCCCGACGATGACCCGAAGCGCGTCCAGCCATCCGCCGCGGGCGATGCACGGCGGAGAGCGGTCCATCGCCGGGCGGGCGGCGCGGAGCATGTCCAACCCCGCCCCCGGATCGGTTTCTTTCCGCCGATGGCGCCGCCCTCCCGCGCCCGACGCCGATTCCGTCAACGATGGCCGTCGTCGACGTCTCCGGACGGTTCCGTCTCCGTCTGCACGGTGCTGTGCTGGATCTTGAACCGCTGTTCGAGAAGCGCCGCCACGGCCTGGCGAACGAGTTCCGGCTGGACGCCCGCCGTCAGCACCAGATGAACGGTGCAACTCGGCTGGTCCGCGCCCGAGATCCAGACGTGAAGGTCGTGGACGCCGTCGACGCCGTCGACCGCTTCGACCGCGCTGCGGACATCGGCCAGGATCACGCCGCGCGGCGCGCCTTCCATGAGAATATGGGTGGTGTCGCGCAGCAGGATCCAGGTGCGGGGCAGAACCCACAGGCCGATGCCGATGGCGACGACGGGATCGACCCAGGTCCAGCCCGTCAGCATGATGGCGATGGCCCCCCCGATCACGCCGACGGAGCCGAGCATGTCGGCCCAGACCTCCAGATAGGCCCCCTTGACGTTCAGGCTTGAACTCGCGCCCGAGGCAAGAAGGCGCATCGAGACGAGGTTCACGACCAGGCCGAAGGACGCGACGATCAGCATCCCCGTCGATCCGACGGGTTCGGGCGCGAACAGGCGCGACGCCCCTTCGTAGAAAACATACCCCGCCACCGCGAACAGCAGGACCGCGTTGAAGGTCGCCGCCAGAACCTCGAAGCGGCGGTAGCCGAAGGTGCGCCGATCGTCGGCCTTGCGCTGGCCGATCTTGATCGCCGCCAGGGCGATGGCCAGGGCGACGACGTCGGTCATCATATGCGCCGCGTCCGACAGCAGGGCGAGGCTCTTGAAGACGATGGCGCCGACCACCTCGACCACCAGGAAGGTGGAGGTCAGGGCCAGGGCGATGACCAGCCGGCGGCTGCTCGCGCCCGCGCCGTGAGAGTGACCGTCAGCCATGCGAATGTCCCTTGTCGTGGCCGTGGTCATGGCCGTGATGGCCCGTGTCGTCGCCCTTGCCGGAATGGGCCCTGATCGCACCGGGATCGCTGCCCAGATCTGCGTTGAGGCACGGTTCAAGGGTGGCGTGATCGATCGAGAATTGTGTCTTCAGAACCGCTCGAACCGCGGCCTTGACCTGTTCGAAGGCCTGGAGCGACCCCGCCTCGGACACGATGTGAGCCTCGAGCGAGCGGTTGTGCTCATCCATGCTCCAGACATGGACGTGGTGCAGATCGCGCACGCCGGGAACGGCCCGGACGGCGGCCACGATGCGGTCGAACTCCAGGTCGTCCGGCGTGGCTCCCATCAACAGACGGATGGTTCGGGGCAGGAGGGAGAAGCCCTGCCACAGCACATAGGCCGAGATCACGAGCGTGATGACCAGGTCGGCGACATAGAGGTCATAGAAGATAATCAGCAGGCCGGCGACGATCACGCCCACCGAGGCCATGGCGTCCGACACGTTGTGCAGGAAGGCGGCCTTGATGTTCAGGCTGTTCTTTGACTGCGCATAGACAAGCGCGGCGGTGGCGATGTCGATCACCAGCGCGATGCCGGCCACCCAGATGACGATCCAGCCGTCGATCGGTTGGGGGTCCAGGAAGCGGTTGATGGCTTCATAGACCAGATAGAGCCCGACGATGACCAGAGTGGTCAGATTGATCAGGGCGGCGACGACCTCGGCACGACCGTAGCCGAAGGTCATCAGTTTGTCGGCCGGTCGCCGCCCGAGCTTGCGGGCGAACAGGGCCAGGGCCAGGGACGCCGCGTCGTTCAGATTGTGCAGGGCGTCGGCGATGAGCGACAGGGAGCCCGACACTACGCCGCCGACGATCTGGGCGAACGTGAGCAGGACATTGACGGCGACGGCCGCGGCCAGCCGCCCGTCGTTCATCGTGTCCGTGCCGTGGTCGTGGCCCTGGCCCATCAGGTCGGCACGCGGGTCGAATGCCCATTACTGGCAGGCGGCCAGTGCAGCACCTCGACCGTCTCGAGGATCGCCGGCCCGATGTGTTCCATGTCCGACAGACTTTCGAAAAAGGCCCGGAGCCTTGGCTCCGTGTCGAGGATTTCGATGATTACCGACTGATCGTCGTCGAGCATATGGCGGCGATGCTCATGCGGCGTGTGACCGAAGCCCACCACGGCGCGAATCACGGTGGCCCCGGCGACGCCCGCCGCCCGCGCGCGCGCCGTGATTACCTCGAACATCTTGTGGTCGCCGAAATAGGCGCTTTCGTGGGTATACATTCTCAGCAATTTGACAGGATCGGACATGGAGGTCTCCCGTTGTGAAAGGCAGCTCGCGCCGCCGGGGTTCCGGCGGCGCGAGTCAAGGTCATTCCGCCGGAAGCAGGGCGGGGACGGTGTCGTCGGCGGGACCGGGCCGCCGCCTCTCGGTGAAGCCCAGGACCAGCTTGCTCATTGCCGGCAGGACCAGGAGCGTCAGCAGGGTCGCGGTGATCAGGCCGCCGATCACGACCATGGCCAGAGGCTTCTGCACCTCGGCGCCGGTGCCGTGGGCCAGGGCCATGGGCACGAAGCCGATGGCCGGGACCAGGCCGGTCATGATCACCGGCCTCACCCGCTCCATGCAGCCTTCGATGATCGAGCGGGACAGTTCCATTCCATCATCGAGCCGTTGCCGGATCGACGACATGACCACCAGGCCGTTGAGGACCGCCACGCCGGCCAGACAGATGAAGCCCACCGCCGCCGACACCGAGAAGGAGATGCCGGCGAGGGCGATGGCGAACACACCCCCCGCCAGGCCCAACGGTACGGTGAGGAAGACCGCCACCGCCCGCCCGAACGTCCCGACGGCCAGGAACAGCACCGCGAAGATGGCGAGGAAACAGATCGGAACGACCAGGGAAAGACGGTCGGACGCCGCCTTCAGGTTCTGGAACTGTCCGCCCCACTCGATCCAGGTTCCCGCCGGCAGAGGCACGGTCTCGACCTTGGGCGTGGCTTCGGTGACGAACGACCCGACGTCGCGACCGCGGACGTTGGCCTGGATCACCACCCGCCGCTTGCCGTTCTCGCGACTGATCTGGTTCAGCCCTTCGGTGAAGCGGAACGAGGCCACCTGCCGCAGAGGCACCGAGGCGCGGGTCCGCCCCTCCGCTTCCGGCAGCATCACGGGAAGGGCCCCAAGAGCGTCGAGATCATTGCGGTTCGCACCCGGCACACGGACCACGACATCGAAGCGGCGGTCGCCTTCGAACAGTTGACCGGCTTCGCGACCGCCCATGGCCGCGGCGACGGTGTCAGCCACCTCCTGCACCGTCAGTCCGAACCGCGCGATGGCGGCCCGGTCGAAGGTGACGTCAAGTGACGGTGCGCCGCTGGTCTGCTCGACCTTGACGTCGGCGGAGCCCGGGGTCGCCTGGAGCTGGGCGGCGATCAGATTGGCCGTCGCCGTCATCTTGTCGAGGTCATCGCCATACAGCTTGATGGCCACGTCGCCGCGCACGCCGGCGATCAGCTCATTGAATCGCAGTTCGATCGGCTGGCTGAGTTCATAGGCCTGCCCAAGCTGGGCATTCGCCGTCTCTTCCACCCGCTTGAGCACGTCTTCCTTCGTCTCAACGCCGTCGGGCCATTCGTCCTGTGGTTTCAGGATAATGAAGCCATCCGAGATGTTGGGCGGCATGGGGTCGGTGGCGATCTCGGCGGTACCGGTTTTCGAGAACATCACCTCGACCTCAGGCAACCTGGAGATGGCCGTCTCGAGTCCCTTCTGCATTCGGATCGACTGCTCGACGGCCGTGGACGGCACCCGCCCGGACGCCAGGGCGAGGTTTCGCTCATCCAGTGTCGGGATGAACTCCTGCCCCAGCGTGGTGAACACCAACCCCGCGACAACGAACAGGGCCACGCCGCCGCCGACGAAGGGCCAGGGCTTGGCCACGGCCCGATGAAGGACCGGCTCGTATTTCGCCTTGATCCAGCGAATGATGAAGACGTCCTTCTCCGAGACCTTGTTGCGCATCAACACAGCCACCATGGCCGGGATGAAGGTGATGGACAGGATGAAGGCGGCCACCAGGGCCAGCATCAGGGTGATGGCCATGGGCGCGAAGGTCTTGCCCTCGACCCCCTGGAAGGTCAGCAGTGGGGCGAAGACCAGAAGGATGATGGCCTGGCCGTAAACGGTCGGCTTGATCATCTCCTGGGTGGCGATGGTGGTCTCCTCCAGCCGCTCGCGCAGGGTAAGCAGGCGGCCTTCATGATGCTGCCGTTCGGAAAGCCGTCTCAGGCAATTTTCGATGATGATGACGGAGCCGTCGACGATCAGGCCGAAGTCGAGCGCCCCGAGGCTCATCAGATTGCCCGACACCCCCAGGTAGTTCATGCCGATCGCGGTCATGAAGAAGGAGATCGGGATGATCGCCACCGCGATCAGCGCCGCCCGCACGTTGCCGAGCAGCAGGAACAGGGCGATGGCGACCAGGATGGCGCCCTCGATCAGGTTGCGCTGCACCGTCGCGATGGTGGCGTTGACCAGCTTGGACCGGTCCAGAACGGGGGTGACCTTGATTCCGGGCGGCAGCGACCTTGTCGTGACCTCAAGCTGGTCGCCGACCGAACGGGCCACGGTGCGGCTGTTCTCGCCGATCAGCATCAGCGTGGTGCCGATGACGACCTCGCGTCCGTTCATGGTTGCGCCACCTGTCCTCAGATCGCCGCCGAGGCGGACGGTGGCGACATCCCGGACGGCGACCGGAACGCCTCCGCGCGTGGCGACGATGGCTTCCTCGATCTGGCTGAGGCTGCGGATGCGGGCATCGGCGCGGACGAGGTAGGCCTCGCCCCCGCGCTCGACGAAGTTGGCTCCGACCGACAGGTTGGCGGCCTCCAGACCTTGCGCGAGTTCGCTGAACGACACGCCGTACTGCGCCAGCCGGGTCGGGTTGGGTTCGACGACGTACTGTTTCTGGAATCCACCGATGGTGTCGACCCCCGCCACGCCGTCAACCGTTCGCAACTGCGGCGCAATAATCCAGTCCTGCACGGTTCTCAGATAGGCCGCGCGCGACACCTCGTCGGCCAGTCGGTCGCCTTCGGGGGTCAGGAACGCCCCGTCGGACTGCCAGCCCGGCTGGCCGTTACGCACCGTGGCGCCGCGACCGCCGGGATTGGCGTAGTCGATGGCGTACATGAACACTTCGCCGAGCCCGGTCGTGACCGGTCCGATCTGGGGCTGAACGCCTTCGGGGAGACTCCTCTGGGCTTGCACAAGGCGTTCGCTGACCTGTTGGCGCGCGAAATACAGATCGACGTTCTCCTCGAAGATCACGGTGACCTGGGAGAAGCCATTGCGCGACAGGGAACGCGTTGATTGCAGGCCGGGAATGCCCGCCATGGCGGTTTCGACCGGGAAGGTCACGCGTTTCTCGATCTCTACGGGCGAGAGCGAGGGGTCCTGGGTGTTGATCTGGACCTGTTTATTGGTGATGTCGGGGACGGCGTCGATCGGCAGCCGGGTCAGCTGCCACGCGCCGTAGGTGGAGACGATCAGCACGAGCGCGATGATCATCCATCGCGACCGCACCGACAGGGCCATGAGGTTCGCAATCATGGTCTATTCTTCCTCGCCCGAGCCCTTGCCCAGCTCTGCCTTCAACAGGAAGGCATTGCGGGTCGCGATGGTCTGACCGGCCCGAAGACCGGAGGTGATCTGGGCACGGCCGGCGCTACGTTGGCCGATGATGACCGGCGCTGCGGCGAAACCGTTGGCCGTCCTGACGAAGACGACATCACGGCCCTCGACCGTCTGGATCGCTTCCTCCGGCACCGAGACGCCGGCCGAGGTCTGCGCGTCGCGCGTGTAGATCCGCGCCGACACGGCCTGGCCCGGGCGTAGCCCGCCCACGCCGGAAATGCTCAGGATCACCGTGGCGGCGCGGCTTTCCGCGTTGACGCCCGGGGTGATCGAGCGGACCGAGGCCTGCACCTCGCCTTCCGGCAGGGTGATGCTGGCCCGGTCGCCCGGCGCGATCCGCCCGGCGTCCTGCGCCGACACCGAGGCCTGGATCTCGATCTGGCTGGCGTTGGCGACCCGGAAGAGTTCGGTGCCCGCCGTGACGAATGAGCCCAGCGTCGCGTTGGCGACGGTCACCCGGCCGCTGATCGGACTGACCACTCCGGTGCTTCGGCCATCGCCGGACACTCGAGCGGCGGCGGCGGCGGACGAGGTCCGGCGCGATTCCGCCTCGGCCTCGGCCAGAAGGGTCTGGGCGGCTTCCAGATCCTGCCGCGAGGTGATCTGGGCGTCGAACAGGCGCTGTTCGCGCGCCTGCGCCTGACGAGCGGCCGTGAGGCGGGCCTGCGCGGCCGAGCTTTCGGCGGCGATGGTCGAAGCCTCGCGGCTTTCGATCAGGGCCACGGTCTGGCCCGCCCGAACACCGTCGCCGAGGCGCAGGTTCACGCGGCTGATCACGCCGTCGGCGCGCGCCGCGAGAACGGCCTCCCCCTGGGGCGTTCCGACGACCGTGCCCTGGGCCACGATCTCGGCGCTGAGCGAACCGCTGCCGACCGGAGCCAGGATGATCCCGGCCGCCTGTATGCGGGCGGCGTCCATCTCCAGGGCTTCGCCCGCGCCGTGGGCCTCTTCGGCCGGGGCCGCCGCCTCGGCCGGGGTGTCCGAGCCTCGCGTCATGCTCCAGACGGCGAAGCCGCCACCCAGGACGATCACGGTCGCCGCTGCACCCGCCAGGAGGCGTTGCTGATTGGTCAGTTTCTTCATTGGGTGGGTCCTTCGGTTTCCGTGGCGCGGGTCAGGGCGGCGAAGGCTTGCGCACGCTCCTGCTCGGCGGTGATCATGTCGGCCTGAACGGAGTTGAGCGCATCTTCAGCGTCAAGGACGTCCAGCAGGGTGAATCGCCCGGCCGAGAACCCTTCGCGCGCGATGCGCACGGCCTCGAGCGCCTCCGGTTCGGCCTGGGTTTCAAGGAAGGTGAGTTGGGCCTGCGCGGTCCGGAGCGCGGCCTGGGCGTCCCGCGTGCGCCGGATCGCTCCGGCGAGCGCTGCGTTGCGACGAGCCTCGGCGCCCGTCCGCTCCGCGTTCGCGGCGGCGATGTTGCCCTGATTCCGGTCGAACACGCCGATGGGCAGCGAGGCGCCGACGACCAGGGCCGTATCGTCGGTGCCCCGAAACTGCCGGGCGCCCACATTGACGGTGACGTCGGGCCGGGACAGGGTCCGCTCCCGGTTCACGACCGCAATGGCCGATGTGACCTCGGCCTCGGCCAGACGCACGTCGAGCGCGTTCGTCGGATCGATGGCGGCTGCGGGGGGGCTCTGCACCACGGGCGCCGTGGGCTCCGGCAGGTCCTCGCTGCCGCCCCAGAGCGCGGCCAGCGCCCGCTGGGTCGCGGCGTATTCCGCCTCGGCGGCGCGAACCCGGCCAACCGCCGCCAGGGCGGCTGTGCGAGCCCTCAGCGCTCGAAGCGGCGGCTCGCGGCCGGCGTCAACCAGTTCGGTCGCGATGGTCTGAAGATTGTCCGCGCGCACGAACTGTTCGCGCGCCAGTTCGACCCGGCGACTGTCGGCATAGGTCTCGGCATAGGCGTCCCGCACTCGCTGCGACAGGTCCGCTCGCGCTACGGCCAGTCGCAGCCGGGCGGCGTCGACCAGGGCCTCGGCGGCTCGCCGGCGCGCGGGGCGCTTGCCGCCGAGCTCGAACCGTTGGCCCACGGAGAGCGTGCTTTCCGCATCGGTGAGGCCCGAGAAGCCACCCGTGCCGGCGAAATTCTCGATGTCCAGACCGAGTTCGGGATTGGGCCTGAAGCCGGCCTGCCGGGCGCGGCCGACGGCGGCGGCGACGTCCGCCTCGGCGGCGGCGAGTGTGGGGGAGGAGGCGGCCGCGCGCGCGAGCGCCTCGGCCAGGGTGACCGGTTCGGCCAAGGCGCGCGACGGCGCCAGCGCGCCGATAGCGACCGCAAGGGCGGCTGCGGCGCAGCCCGCCGCGAAGCGCGGCAGGCGATGGAATGTCGATGGCATGGATAATGTCCCAGAGGTTCCTGACGAAAGCGCCGCGCGGCCGGGGAGGGCGCGCGGAATCCCGTCAGGCTCTGGGAGGGCGGTCGGGACCGGCGGGGCCGCGGGACGCCAGGGGATTGGCGAACGGATGCGGACCGACGCGAGCGTCGGCGGCCATGGCCGAGGCCGAGGAGACGGCGCCGGGCAGCACCACGCCGCCATGATGGACGTGACCATGGGCGCAGAGGCTCGCGGCGCCGGCGTCCGGTTCGGAATCGGTCCTGTCGGAGGCGTCGAGCGCGAGGATCGACTCGCCGGCGCCCACCTCTGTTCCGCACGCGGCGGCGTCGGCGGTCGTCGTGATCGCGACCATGGAAACGAACAGCGCGATCAGCGCCGCCATCATCCATCGCCGGGTCGAAATCGTGGCCATGCGCCCCTCTAGCATGAAGTCGTGGAGGTTCAACCCGCATCATGTCGCAGTACCGGCTGATCGTCCGGCTCTGCAATGACGGGGCAAGGGCTTCAACGGACGCGGCCGGTGTCTTGTCAAGCGACAGGATGCCTCAGCACGTCGCGCTCGCCGACGCCGGTTTTGTCGCCGAACCGCAAATCCGAACCGAAATCGTCCGCTTCGTTCGCGTGACAGCGGAGGATCGAGCCCCTGGGTCGTCGCAGACAGGCGAACGGGAGCCTGAGGTCTGACGTTTGGCGGTTTCGCGTCAGGAGTCGCGAAAGATCTCAAGCAGCACCGGGCATTTCGCCCCCGTGTCGTCTCCGCACGCCCCGACGGCTTGCTGAAGGACACCGCGCAGTCGCAGGAGATCGGCGACCTTGGCGTCGATCGCCGCGACCTGCCCGGCCGCCATGAGGCGGACCTCGGCGCAGGCGTTGACCTCCGGCTCGCTCAACGCGACCAGTTTTCGGATGGCGTCGATCCCGAAGCCGAGTTCCCGCGATCGCCGGATGAAGCGCAGCCGTTGTCGGTGTGCGGGCTCATAGCTGCGATGACCGCCCGGCGTCCGGCCGGGTTCGGGCATCAGCCCGATGCGCTCGTAGTAGCGCACCGTTTCCAGATGCACCCCGGCGCTCGCGGCGAGCCGCCCGATCGTCAAACCTCGTCCGGACATTTTTGCTTGATCCCGTAGTCGCTACGGGTTGCAGTCTAGCCGTTGACCGAGCGAGGTGAAACCGTGGATCTGCCCGAAATACAGACGTCCGGACGGCCGGAAACGGCCGTCAGCGCGACGGCCGCCGTGGGCGCCGCGGCGTCCGTGTTCGCCTGGGCGGCCTGCTGCGTCCTCCCGCTGGCGCTTTCGCTCGCCGGCCTGTCGTTCGCCGGGGCCGCGCTGATCGCGGGCCTGCGGGGGTGGCTAACCGGTTTTGCGATCCTGGTCCTGCTGGCGGGATGGCTGCTGCATTGGCGGCGGCTGCGCCGATGCCGCCAGGACGCGTCCTGTCGGCGGCCGTCGCGTCTGGCTTTCGGGCTCCTGGTCGTCGCGACCGTTCTGGTGATCCTGTCCTTGGCCTGGCAGCCGTTCATGGAGCCCTGGCTCCTGTCGCGCCTGGCATCCGCCAAATGACGGCCGAGGTGAAACTGCGGTCCACCCTCGTCTGTCCGCATTGCGGCCACCAGGCGACCGAGACCATGCCGACCGACGCTTGTCTGTATTTCTACGACTGCCTGGGCTGCGGTCGGATGCTCAAGCCCAAGTCGGGGGATTGCTGCGTTTTCTGCTCCTACGCCGATGTCCCGTGCCCGCCCATCCAGATCGACGGCAAGGCTTGTTGCGGCTAGACGGCCAGCGCCCGGGCGCGGGGAGGGCGATCCTCAGCGGACCGGCGCCGCGCCGAGGGACCCTCGGACCCGGCGTCGCGGCTTGACGAGGAAGGCCCAGGCTCCGATGACGCCCAGCCCGGCCATGGCCAGGCCGCTGAGCGCCGTCACCCCGTCGTAGAGCCAGCCCCCGACCGAACTGGCGTGCAGGGGGTAGAAGGCGTTGTAAGCGCGCATGCCGGTCGGCAAGGCGTTGGCGTCCGAGGTCGCGACCACCTGGCTGGTGGCCGGGTCGATGGTCGCCGTGGTGCGGCCGTTGGGGTGCCATTCGCCGGGTTGTTTCAGCCGGACCGTGGCGGGCTTGCCCGGGGCGGCGGGACGGCTGACCATCCGCAGGGTCGCCTCGGGGAAGCGGGCCTGCGCCGCCGTCAGGGCGCGGACCCAGTCGACGTCGCCCGTTCCGACCACCGGCCCCGGGGGTGTCGGCGCGCCGCCCAGCAGGGCTTGGGTCGTGCCGTGAAAAACGAGGGCCGCCCCGGTCAGGCTGAAGACCAGCAGCGGAATGGCGAAGACCAGGCCGAGGTTGCGGTGGCTGCCGACCAGTTCGCGCCGGTCGCCGGACCGCGGCCAGACGCGCCAGCCGGTGGCGCGCCAGGCCGGGATCCAGACGATCAGGCCGGTCAGGATCATCAGCACCAGGGCCAGGCCGGCGCCGCCGGCGACCAGCTTGCCGGCATGGCCCGCCAGCAGTTCGTGGTGCAGGTCGAAGATCCAGGTTTCGGCCCGGGCCGCGCCCCGCCAGCGATCGACCACGGCGCCGTCGGCGTCGGCGTAGCCGAAGCCTTCGTCGGCCAGATAGAGGCGGTGCGCGCCGACCGCCCCGCCCGGCAGGACCACCGACGTCAGACCCGGCTCGGCCGTCTCCAGCCGGTCCAGCGCCGCGCCCAGACGGACGGGGTCCAGATCGACCTCGGCGCGGGCGGCGGGGACGGTGGCGCGAATCCAGTCGTCCTCGAACACCAGCAACGACCCGGTCAGGCCAAACACCACGGCCAGGACCGCCAGCGCGGTCCCGGCCCAGGCGTGCAGCGTGCGGATCGCGCCCATCATCCAGTCAGAAGCTCCGCGTCAGGGTCAGGGTCGCGGTGCGGCCGCGCCCGGCGAAATAGCGCAGGTTGTCGGTCGGCCCCTGGGTGTCGGAGAAGTAGGAGATGTACTGTTCGTCCAGCAGATTCTGCACACCCAGCGAGACCGTGCCGAAGCCCGCCTCGTAACGGGCCACGGCGTCGAGCACTGAATAGCCCTCGAAGCCGTTGGCGGCGGGTTCGCCGTCGAAGTCGCGCTCGAGGAAGGTCTGGGCCTGCAGGCGCAGGGCGATCGGGCCGGTCTCGTATTCGCCCCACAACAGCAGGCGGTCGGGCGAGATGTTGGCCCCGTTCAGGTCGCGGTCGAGTTCGCCGTCGCCATTGCTGTCGCTCTGGCCGTCCAGGGCGGCGTAACTGCCGCCCAGGGTGAAGGCGTCGGTGGCGCGCCACAGGCCCTTCAACTCCAGGCCGTCGATGCGCGTGGCCTGACGCTGCACCTCGAAGATGCCCGAGGGCAGGCGGTTCAGCAGCGAGCCGCGCTCGGCCTCGGAACGGAACACGGCGGCGGAGAGTTCGACCCGGGCGCCGCGGTACTCGATCCCGACCTCGGTGTTGTCCGACACCACCGGCTCGACGTTCAGGAAGGTGTCGACGTCCTGGTTGGGGATGTTGATGCCGCGCAGGACCCGGCCGACGTCCGGCATGGTGAAGCCCTGGGCGAAGGAGGCGTAGGCCAGCAGGCCGGGCGCGACCTCGAAGGCGGCGCCGACGTTGAACAGGGTCTCCTCGAAGCCCGGCTCGCCGCCCGCCACCGTCTGCGGGCCGTAGGCGTACAGGGTCGTGAAGTCGTCGACCTTCAGCTTCGCCGATTCGTGCCGAACCCCGGCGGACAGGCTCAGCCGGTCGGTCAGCAGCGACTGGTTCAGCTGCAGGAAGGGAGACAGGCTCTCGTAGGCGGTCTCGGGCACCCAGTTGCGCCCGGTCAGGATCAGTTCCTGATAGGTCTGGTCGCGCAGTCCGTCGATTCCGACCAGCGCCTTGAGGCCGGTCAGGCCCGGGACCTCGCCCTGCCAGTCGATCTTGAAGCCCAGTTTCTCGGAATTGTTGGCCGACTGGTCGAACAGGGTCCCGAGCGGAGCGATGCGGGGGTCCTGGAAGTCGGCGAACGTGCCGCCGCCGAAGACGCCTTGGTAGTCGTGAGCGAAGGTCTGGACCCGGAACACGCCCCCGAGCAGATCTCGGTCGGTGTAGCTCAGGGCGGCGGATGTCACCGCGTTCGACGGCTGGAAGCCGAGAGGCGCGCCGCGCACGGCGCTGGTCGGTACGCCGGTCGAACGATTGCCCGCCACGGTGACGTAATCGCCGTCGCCTTCCAGATCGAAGCGGTTGATCCAGCCCTCCAGCCGGCGGTCGCCGCCCAGGTCCCAGCCGGCCCGCGCGAACAGCGACAGGGCCCGCGAGTCCTGGACCTCGCCCTGGGCGCCGTCGAAGCCGATGCGGCGGCCGTCGGCGTCGAAATAGGCGCCGCGGGTCTCCAAGGCCGCACCGAGGCTCAGGTCGAAGGCGCCGAAGTCCCGCCCGCCGATGGCGGCGACCTTGGCTCCGAGGCCGTCGCCCTGGATTTCGTCGTCGGTCGTGACCTGGGCCATCATCCGCCCGGTCAGGCCCTCGCCTTCGGACGGCTTGCGGGCGGTGACATAGTTGACCACCCCGCCGGTGGCGCCGATGCCCTGGATGGCGTTGGAGCCGAAGATGACCTCGACCCGGTCGATGAAGAAGGGATCGATGGTGTAGCCGTCGCGGCTGTCATCGCGCAGCGGCGTCGATTGCGGCACCCCGTCCACCAGATACAGCGGCGAGCGCCCGCGCAGGGTCTCGCCGAAGCCCGACAGCTTCTGCCGCGTCGGCGAGAAGGACGGCACCAGCGCCGCCACCGTATCGACCGCCGAGGCGGCCAGGGCCGTCTGCTGGACGATAGCCTCGGCGTCGATGATCTCGACCGTGGCCGCCAGGGCCGAGCGCGGCTGCTCGATGCGGGAGGCGGTGACGACCACTTCGTCGAGCGTCGTGGCGTCCCGGATGGCAGCCTCCTGGGCCCTGGATGGAACGGCGGCCAGCAGCAGCGGTAGGAGGGCGACGGTGGCGAGGAGGCGAGGGGACATGGAGCACTTCAAAGGCAGACGAATGACAGCGGCGGTCTGAACACAGGCTCTCCTGCGAGTCAATCTCACTATCATTCTCAATCAACGGGCGCGCCCGGCGGCGGCCGGCGCGGCGGGCTCGGCCCGACGGCTTTCGAACCGGCGCCGAATCCAGGTTCGACCGGGTTTCTCGACGCACAGGTGCAGGGCGGCAGCGATCAGCGCCGTGGCCAAGAACAACCCCGTCAGTTCGACCGGCGTGATCCTGAAGGCGCTGTCGACGCCGCGCAGTTCGGCCACGACGCCCTTGAAGGCGACGATGACAGGCATGTGCACGAGGTAGAGGGCGAAGGACGCCTCGCCGGCGAAGACCAGGGCCGGAGCGGCGAGGGGTCCCTCGCAGTCCGCGCGCGCGAGCAGGGACCAGGTCAGGATCACGGGCGCGCAAAGGGCGACGATGACGCGGTCGTCCAGCGCCAGCTGCATGGCGCCGAGCAGGAGGGTGGTGGTGAACAGGGCGGCCGCGGCGGCGACGGGCCGGCTCCAGCGCCAGCGAT
Source organism: Brevundimonas vancanneytii (assembly GCA_943373195.1). Lineage (GTDB taxonomy): Bacteria > Pseudomonadota > Alphaproteobacteria > Caulobacterales > Caulobacteraceae > Brevundimonas > Brevundimonas vancanneytii_B. The sequence continues at coordinate 7,354 of CALSBO010000008.1, read as the reverse complement.
GGCCCAGGGCGTAGAGCGCCATGCCGATCAGGAATTCCGGGGCGATCCGGAGGATGCCGAGCGAATCCTCGGCCCGCGGCAAAACCTTTCCGAAGGTCTGGACGTAGAAGGCGTCGATGGCGAGGAAACCCGCGGCTCCGAGCGCCAGCAACGCCCAGGGACGGGTCCGGAGCCGCAGGGCGAGCCACGCATAGGCGGGGAACAGCAGATAGGCGAACCATTCCGCCGACAGGGACCAGCTAGGTCCGCTCCAGTTGAGTTCCACATCGGTCGGGAACCAGGCCTGAACCAGGAACAGGGTCTGGACGAAGGCGAGCGCGCCGTAGCCGTCGGCGTCGAACCGGACGCCGGCCGCGGTCGCGCCCAGGACCATGATCAGCATCCCCGCCAGCACGGTCACATGGAGAGGGTAGAGCCGCGCCAGGCGGGCCACGATGAAGCGCCTGTAGCTGAAGGTCCCGGCGGCGAAGGCCGGGCCGTAGACGTGGGCCAGAATGAATCCCGACAGCATGAAGAAGGCGTCCACCGCCAGCCGGCTGCGCTCGATGATCGGACTGAAGCCCAGGGCCGGGTCCCACTGGAGCTGGTAGTGGAACAGCACCACCCCCACCGCCAGGAAGGCCCGCAGACTGGTCAGGGCCCTCAGATCGGCGGGATAGCCGCCGATGGTCGGCGAGATGGCCGTCATGCGCGATGCCCCCAAGGCGGGCGGGACAGGCGGCCCGCCTAATTGGGTTACGCACCAGTCGCGTGCATCCCTCATCCTGCCGCATTCGGGCGTCAGGTCTGCCGCGCTGGACAACAACCCCAATGATCCGATCCAGCGCCGCTCGCGGGACTTGTGGCGATCGGATTGCGGGGTTCATGGGAAGGCGCGATAACGCGTGCCGTCGCTCAGCTCACCGGACCGGCGCGGACGCCTGCACGATATGGCCTGGTTCTCATCAACAGCGGTTTTCTCCATGGGCGATGGATGGGCCGCCTATGCGGGCCAGCACGAGGACCACGTCGCTCACGCCCATGTCGCCATCCAGCTGGCCGTGGCCCGCACGGGTTCGGTCCGTGTGGTTCTGGACCACTGTCGCGCCCTGAGCGGTCAGGCGATCGTCATCGGCCCTCGGGTTCGCCACCGGATGACCGACGAGGGCGGGTCGGTGCTGCTGTTGTACCTGGAGACGCATACGCCGTTGGCCTGCAGCCTTCTGGCGCTGATCGCGCCGGCCGTCGCGGCGGTCATTCCGCCCTCCGTGACGGCCCTGTTGAACCCTGAGGCCCCGCCGGACCGCATCATGGCGGGCCTCAGAGAAGGACTCGGCGTCAAGGACTTGAAGCTGGATCCACGCCTTGAAGGGGCGCTGCTCATGGCGTCCGAGGACCCGGCGCCCGGCGCCGTCGCCCGGGCGGCGCGTGCGGTCGGCCTGTCGCCGGCCCGCCTCAGGGTTTTGGCTCAGGCGCAGATGCAGGCTCCTCTGTCGCAATGGCTGCTGTGGCGAAAGCTGCAGAGGGCCGGACGTGAGATGGCGTCGGGCGCGGGTCTGGCGGAGGCGGCGGTCGCCGGTGGCTTTGCGGATCAGGCGCATCTGAACCGCGTCACCAAACGCATGTTCGGCGTGACGCCCCTGCAGGCGTCGAGCGCCGTGCGCTCCGCAGGCAATCGGTTCGTTCAATAGGCCGCGATCAATCCACTTCATGTTGGGGCCTCACTGGAGCACCCCAATGCCTTTGATCAGGTTGGTCGTCCGACTAGGTTACGCACCCGCGTTTTTCCTCGGGTTTCTGTGGTCCGCCGTGGCCCTGGCCGAACGGGGCGCCCCACCGGGGGGATTGCCGATCCTGCTGGGCGTGGCGCTGGCGGTTTCGTTCATGGCGGAGCGCCTGGTCCCTTACGAGCCGGTCTGGAACCGATCGCACGGGGACCGCGGACGCGATCTGATGCACGCGGTGGTCAATGAGGCGTCGATCGCCCTCTCGGTGCTGGTCCTGCCTCTCGTGGCCGGCCTGGTCCCGGGTTTCGGCCTCTGGCCGACCGGCTGGCCGCTGTGGGGGCAGTTGGTGGTCGCCATCCTGGTTGCGGACTTGGGCATCACCCTGGCGCACTACGCCAGCCATCGCATCCCGGCCCTGTGGCCGCTGCACGCCGTGCATCATTCCGTGGAGAGGATGTATGGATTCAACGGCCTGCTGAAACATCCCCTCCATCAGGCGATAGAGATGACCGCGGGTGTCGCACCGCTCGTGCTCCTCGGCATGCCCCCAGACCTTGCCTGGCTTCTGGCCTTCGCCGTGGCGATCCAGTTGATCCTCCAGCACTCCAACGTCGATATGAAGATCGGACCGTTGGTTTACATCTGGGCGGTCGCGCCGGCTCACCGGCACCATCATCTGGCGTCCGAGACGGCCGGCGACGTCAATTTCGGCCTGTTCACCAGCCTGTGGGATCATCTGCTCGGGACGTTCCGGTCCGGGACCGCCACGCCCCGGGCGGGCCAGATCGGCGTCTCCGGTCAGCCCGACTATCCGAGAGGGTATTTCCGGCAGTTCGCCGAACCCTTCCGACGGCGGGGCTGACGGCTTGTCGCGTCAGCGCCAGGCGCGGCCGAGGAGTTCGATCAGCTCCTCGGCCTTGGCGCGGCGGTCGGCGAGATCGTCGCCGGTCATGGCCCCCATGACGCAGTGATCGAGATGATCCTTCAGGACTTCGCTCTCGACGCGCGACAGGGCCGCCCGCACGGCCTGGAGCTGGGTCAGGACCTCGATGCAGTAGCGGTCCTCGTCGACCATCCGGGCGATGCCGCGCACCTGCCCCTCGATCCGGTTGAGGCGGTTCAACACCTTGGGCTTCGTGTCCGTCTGCATCCAATTCCTCGATCCGACCGTTGCCCTATACCCCGGAACGGCATCTTGCGCGATACCCCCATAGGGTATATTTGACATCCAGCTTGTTCAAGGAGCCCGCCATGTCCACGCCCTCCCATTCTCATTCGGCCGGTCACGACTGCTGTTCGACCAAATCGGCGGACAGCGGCGGGAAGGCGGTCGATCCGGTCTGCGGCATGACCGTTGATCCGGCGGCCACGGCGCATCGAAACGCCCACGAGGGACAGGACTATTTCTTCTGTTCGGCGGGCTGCCGGACCAAATTCATAGCCAATCCGGAGCGCTATCTCGGCGAGGCCCCGGAACCGCCGCCTGCCATCCCGGGCGCGATCTACACCTGCCCGATGCATCCGGAGGTGCGGCAGGAGGGTCCGGGCTCCTGTCCGATCTGCGGCATGGCGCTCGAGCCGGAGACGATCACCGCAGACGTTCCCGTCAATCACGAACTGATCGACTTCACCCGCCGCTTCTGGGTCGGCGCCGTCTTGACCCTTCCGGTCTTCGCGCTGGAAATGGGCGGCCATCTGACCGGGCTGGCCATGCGGATTCCGGGGCAGACCTCCAACTGGGTGCAGTTCGCCCTGGCGACCCCCGTGGTGCTCTGGGCCGGCTGGCCCTTCTTCCAGCGGGGCTGGACCTCCATCCGCAACCGCAGCCTAAACATGTTCACCCTGATCGCCGTCGGCGTCGGCGCGGCCTGGATCTACAGCGTGGTCGCGGTGCTGGCGCCGGCCCTGTTCCCGGCGGCCATCCGGCGGATGGACGGCAGCGCGCCGGTCTATTTCGAGGCGGCGGCCATCATCACCGTCCTCGTTCTGGTCGGTCAGATCCTGGAGCTGCGCGCGCGCGAGCAGACGTCCGGCGCCATCCGGGCGCTGCTGGATCTGACGCCGAAGACCGCGCGGCGGGTCCGTGACGACGGCGGCGACGAGGACGTCACGCTCGACCTGGTCGTCGCGGGAGACCGTCTGCGCGTCCGTCCCGGCGAGAAGGTGGCGGTCGACGGCGAGATTCTGGACGGTCGCGTGACCATCGACGAGTCCCTCGTCACGGGCGAATCCATGCCGGTGACCAAGGACGCCGGCGACAAGGTCGTCGCCGGGTCGCTCAACAAGACAGGCTCGTTCGTGATGCGTGCCGAAAAGGTGGGCGCCGACACCCTTCTGGCGCAGATCGTCCAGATGGTGGCGCAGGCCCAGCGCAGCCGCGCGCCGATCCAGCGGCTGGCCGACAAGGTGTCGGGCTGGTTCGTCCCGGCCGTAATCGGGATCGCCGTCCTCGCCGCGATCGTCTGGGGCCTGGCCGGTCCCGAACCGCGCCTGTCCTACGCCCTCGTCGCCGCGGTCTCGGTGCTGATCATCGCCTGTCCGTGCGCGCTGGGCCTGGCCACGCCGATCTCCATCATGGTGGGGGTGGGGCGCGGCGCCCGCGCCGGGGTGCTGATCAAGAACGCCGAGGCGCTGGAGCGCTTCGAGAAGGTCGACACCCTGGTGCTCGACAAGACCGGCACCCTGACCGAAGGCCGCCCGTCGGTGACGGCCATCCGGCCCGCGGCCGGGTTCGACGAGGCCGAGCTGCTGAGACTCTCCGCCAGTCTGGAGCGGGGCAGCGAGCATCCGCTGGCCGACGCCGTCGTGCGCGCTGCGACGGATCGCAAGCTGGTGCTGTCGGAGGCGTCGGAGTTCGACAGCCCGGTCGGGCGCGGCGTCGCCGGGGTGGTCGACGGCCGCCGCGTGGCGCTCGGCAACGGCCGTTACCTCAGCGAGATCGGCGTCGACGTCGCATCGCTCGAGGCCGAAGCCGAGACGCTGCGCCTGGACGGCGCCACCGCCATCTTCGTGGCCGTGGACGGGGCCGTGGCCGGCGTCCTGGGCATCGCCGATCCGGTCAAGGCGACGACCGCGGACGCCATTCGCGATCTGAAGGCGGCGGGGCTGCGGCTGGTGATGATGACGGGCGACAACCGGACCACGGCCGAGGCGGTCGCGCGCCGGCTGGGCATCGACGACGTCCAGGCCGAGGTCCTGCCCCAGGACAAGGCGGCGGTCGTCGAACGGCTGCGCGCCGAGGGCCGGATCGTGGCCATGGCCGGCGACGGGGTCAACGACGCCCCGGCCCTGGCCGCCGCCGACGTCGGAGTGGCCATGGGCGCCGGCTCGGACGTGGCCATCGAGAGCGCCGGCGTCACCCTGCTGGGCGGCGACCTGCAGGGCCTCGTGCGGGCGCGCAAGCTGTCGAAGGCGGTGATGGGCAACATCCGCCAGAACCTGGTGTTCGCCTTCGGCTACAATACGCTCGGCATTCCGGTGGCGGCGGGCCTCCTGTATCCCGTCTTCGGCCTGCTCCTGTCGCCGGCCCTGGCGGCGCTGGCCATGGCCCTGTCCTCCGTGAGCGTCATCGCCAATGCGCTGCGACTGCGGGCTGTCAGGCTTTGACCGTCCGCGCCTGGCGATCGCGGGTCGGGCAGACCTGGCGGGCGTCGTTACGCACGCCGGCGACCCATCCCTCGCCTGAAGCAGGACGTGGCCGCTTTATTTGATCGGGGCGGAACCGTGGCGGCGGGTCCGGATTTTAGCTGCGTTCATGCCCGGTCGCGGACCGGCGTCCAGGCTCGCGTTGATCCGCGGGTTCGGCGCCGTGTCGCCGGCCTTTCGTTTCACTGGCCGCCGGGCGACCGCCGGCAGGCCGCTTCACGCCGGAGACCTTCCATGTTCAACCCGACCTTCCCGCGCTCCGCCCTTCTGCTCGCCGGCTGCTCCGCGCTTGTTCTGGCCGGGTGCAGTCCCGCGGACGAGTCTCCCGCGGCGCCGAAGGGCGACGAGTCGGCGCAGACCCCGGAGCCCATGGCGATGGCGCAGACGCCGTTCTCCGCCGCCGAGACCAGGATGCACGAGGCGATGATGGCGGCGACGGGAGCCGACGCGGGAGAAACCTGGGCCCGAAAGATGATCCCCCACCACCAGGGCGCGCTCGACATGTCCCAGATCGTGCTGCGGGACACCCAGGACGCCGACATTCGCCGGATGGCCCAGAAGACCGTCGAGATGCAGACCGGGGACATCGCCGAACTCCGCCGTTGGCTCGAGATGCGCACGGGGGCCGCCGCCGGCGCGGCGCCCCCCGCGAGCGGCGCGGAGGCCCCTTTCGCGGCCGCGGAAGCCCGGATGAAGGACGCCATGATGTCGGCGATGGGCGCGAACACCGACCAGACCTGGGTCCGCAAGATGATCGCCCATCACCAGGGCGCGCTCGACATGTCCCAGGTGGTGCTGCGCGAGAGCCGGGACGCGGACATCCGGCGCATGGCGCAGAAGACGATCGAAATGCAGACCGCCGACATCGCCGAGCTGCGCGCGTGGCTGGACGCCGGTCCCGTCAGCGCAGGCTGACGCGCATCGGCATCCCGAGGGTTGCGGGCGTTTTGATCGAGAAAGGGCAGGGCGATGGAGGACATGAAGGCCAAGACGGCGATGACGGGGAGTTATCGGTCGTTGGCGATCGAACTCGTTCTGGACTTCATCATCATGTACCTCGTGATGTACACGATGATCGCGTCGCTCGATCATTTCTATTTCAACCTCAACAACGTCTACATGACCCTGATGATGGTCTCGCCGATGGCGATCCTCATGCTGGTCTTCATGCGCTCGATGTATCCGTCGAAGCGGACCAACCTGCTGATCGGCGCCGGCGCCGCCCTGGTGTTCGCGGTCAGCTTCTGGGGCATGCGGACCCAGGCGGCGGTGGGCGATACGGAGTTCCTGCGCTCGATGATCCCGCACCATTCCGGAGCCATCCTGATGTGCGAGGAGGCGAGATTGACGGATCCGGAGGTGCTCGGTCTGTGCGAGGAAATCGTCACCTCCCAGGCGCGGGAGATCGCCCAGATGAGGGCCATTCTGGCGCGCAGATAGTCCAGACGGGTGGACGAAACCGCGTGATCGGCCCCACAGGGGCGGTCCGGCCTGCGGCAGCCTGCCGCGAGGGGCGGGCCGCGCCGCCTGCGTAAACCTCTAGAGGTCGCCGCCGCGCCGCGGCGCGACCATGACTTTCAGGAGCGTCCCATGAAGCTGGATCGTCGAGTGCTGCTGCGCGGCGCCGTCGCCGGAGGCGGCCTTCTCGGCCTGCAGGGGTTGAGGCCCGCCTGGGCCCGGACCGGGTCGACGGGCCTGCGGTCGGACCTGCCGACGCTGACTGGTCCGAACATCGACCTGACGATCGGCCACACGCCCTTCACCGTGAACGGACGCACGGGAACCGCGACGACCATCAACGGCGTCCTGCCCGCGCCGGTCCTGCGGCTGCGCGAGGGCCAGAACGTCCGCCTGGCGGTGACGAACCAGCTCGACGAGGACACCTCCATCCACTGGCACGGGATCCTGCTGCCCTTCCAGATGGACGGCGTTCCGGGCGTCAGCTTCCCGGGCATCCGCCCGCGCGAGACCTTCGTCTACGAGTTCCCGGTCAAGCAGTCCGG
>CALSBO010000007.1:0-61866 GCA_943373195.1 Brevundimonas vancanneytii | reverse complement strand
GGCCGGGATGACAAGCGTCCTACCGCGGCGCCCGCTTGGCCAGGATGCGCTGCAACGTCCGCCGGTGCATGCCCAGCCGCCGCGCCGTCTCCGAGACATTGTGGTCGCACAGTTCATAGACGCGCTGGATATGCTCCCAGCGGACCCGGTCGGCGCTCATCGGATTGTCGGGCGGTTCGGGGGCTTCGCCGGTCATCAGCAGGGCCTTGACCACGTCGTCGGCGTCGGCGGGCTTCTGCAGATAGTCGACCGCCCCGGCCTTGACCGCCGCCACGGCCGTGGCGATGGCGCCGTAGCCGGTCAGCATGACGATGCGGGCGTCCTCGCGCCGGTCGCGGATGGCCTCGACCACCTTCAGACCGTTGCCGTCCTCCAGTCGCATGTCGAGCACGGCGAAGGCGGGGACCGAGGTCTTCAGCGCCTCGAAGGCCTCGGCCAGCGAGGCCGCGAGGGTGACCTCGAAGCCGCGACTTTCGAGCGCGCGGCCCAGCCGGGTCCGCAGGGCGTTGTCGTCGTCGAGCACCAGAAGGGTCTTGTCCGCCAGGGCGGCGATCCGGTCTTCAGCGTCAGGCATCGGCGTTCTCCTGAGGGTTCAAGTCGGCGCGGACGCCGCCGTGGTCAAGGTTCCGGCGCCGGGGTGCGACATCACGACGAGACCTCCAGCGCCGGTCGGGGCCAGCGCACGGCCACCCGCGCGCCCTTCGGCTGACCCTTGGCGGGCGCCGCGCCGCCGTCGCCGGGACCGACGAAGACCTTGCCGCCGGTCCGCTCCAGCAGGGTGCGGGCGATGAAGAAGCCCAGCCCCATGCCGCCCTGGCTGGGCGCGATGGCCTCGGGCTCCGGGACGGGCGGCGCGCCCTTCTTGCCCTTGCGGCCCGGGGTCGCGGCGGCGACGGAGGCGGCGATCTGGGCCGCCAGCGCCCGCCTCGCCTTGCCTTGCGGCCGGCTGGTCACATAGGGCTCGCCCAGACGGGGCAGGATGTCGGCGGGAAAACCGGGGCCGTCGTCCACCACCTCGATCTCGATGAAACCGGCGTCGACGACGGCCCGCACCCGCACCTTGCCGGCGGCGAAGTCGGCGGCGTTCTCGACCAGGGTCGACAGGCCGTGGATGACCTCGGGCAGGCGGCGCACGCGCGGCGCCTGTTCGCCCGAGGCCGTGCGCACCGAGACCTCGAACACCAGGTCGAAGCCGCGGTGCGGCTCCACCACCTCCTCCAGCAGCGCCTTCAGCCCGACCTCGGCGAAGGCCGACTGGCCCTCCTCTGGCGCCTGCGACAGGCGTTTCAGGATGTCGCGGCAGCGTTCGGCCTGCTGCAGGATCAGGGCCGCGTCCTCGGCCGCCGCCCCGTCCTTGGCCGAGGCCCGCAGCAGTTCCCGGGCCACCACCTGGATGGTCGCCAGCGGCGTGCCCAACTCATGCGCCGCCGCCGCCGCCAGCCCGCCCAGGGCGGCCAGCCGCTGCTCGCGCTGCAGCACGTCCTGGGTCGTGGCCAGAGCCAGCTCCAGCTTCTCGGCGTCGGCGGCGACGCGCCACGCATAGGCCGAGGTGAAGATCACCCCCGTGACCAGCGCCAGGCCGATGCCGAATTTGTACAGCGGCGGCAGGTTCAGCTCGGTCCCCGCCTGCCACGGCAACGGCAGGGAGACGAAGAACAGACTGACCGTCGCGGCCAGCACCAGCAGGCCCATCAGCGCCGCCTGCCGCCCCGGCAACGAGGCCGCCGCCACCGTCACCGGCGCGACCAGCAGCAGGCAGAACGGGTTCTGCAATCCCCCCGTCAGCCCCAGCAGGATCGACAGCTGCAGAATGTCGAAGCCCAGGTGCGCCGCCGTCATCCGTCCGTCGGGCAGGGAGCCGTCGCTGCGTTTCAGCCGCGCCGTGGCGTTCAGGTTCATCGCCACGCTGGCGGCGATGGCGGCCAGACAACCCCACAGCGGCAGGTCGAAATGGAAATACAGGGCCGCGACCCCGATGGTGGCGCTCTGCCCCGCGATGGCCATCCAGCGCAGGATGACGAGGGTGCGCAGGCTCAGGCCCCGGCTCCGCCGCGGCAGGTTCCGCCACGCCGGGAACCGGCCCGGATCGTCCGGCGCGAACGGCGGGGCGGGCTGCGGCAAGGGGGGCTCTTGGGACAGGCTCACGCCTCTTCTATAGACCGGCTGCGCGCGCGTGGCGCGTTATCGAGGGGGCCGTGATGCCGCGCCGTTCCATCCTGCTGTTCGCCGGCGCCTGTATCGCCGTCGCCGCTCTCCTGGCGATCGTCACCATCGTGGTGACCAACAACCGCGCCGATACGGGCTCGGCCTCGCGCCAGATCGCCTCGACCGGCCAGCCCGACGTCGGCGGTCCCTTCCAGCTGGTCAACCAGGACGGAGAGGCGGTCGACCAGACCCTGCTGAACGGCCGATGGACCCTGGTCTTCTTCGGCTTCACATATTGCCCGGACTTCTGCCCGACCACGCTCGGCATGCTCGAGGCGACGAAGCAGGCCCTCGGCGACCGGGCCGACGACGTCCAGATCGTCTTCATCAGCGTGGACCCCGAGCGCGACACGCCCCGGGCCCTGAAGGACTATCTGTCCTCCGACGGCTTTCCCGAGGGCGTCATCGGCCTGACCGGCACGCCCGCCCAGGTCCGGGCCGCCGCCGACGCCTACAAGGCCGCCTACGCCAAGGTCGGCGAGGGCGAGGCCTATACGATGAACCACTCCCTGACGATCTATCTGATGGGCCCGGACGGCCGGTTCCGCAGCGCCCTCGGCCACGATCTGGGCCCGGAGAATTCGGCCCGGATCATCGAACGGGCCATGGCGCGGGGGTAGAAAACACCCATGGCCCCCTTGTCATCCCGGACACCGCGCAGCGGTGATCCGGGACGCTTCAGGGCGAAGACTTCAACCTCCCGGAAGCGGCGTGAGCCGCTATCCGGGAGACAGGTCAGGCAATGCGTGGCGGCGGGCTGCCTCCCGGACAATCGCGTGGCGATTTCCGGGAGCTTCCAGGTTTCGGCAGCCCCCGTCCCGGATCACCGCTGCGCGGTGTCCGGGATGACAAATATGCGGAGAACCTCCTACCCCTTGCGGCCCACCGCCGCCTGAAGCTGGAGCCGCTTCAGCTCTCGCATCAGCCGGTTGGCCTGCAGTTCCGGCATCATCGCCGTCTTGATGATCAGCGCCATCAGCAGCAGAACGGCGGCGGGCAGGCCCCAGTGCAGGGCCGACAACGCCGTCTCGGCCCCGTAGAAGCGCCAGCCCGCCCACAGGCCGCCCACAAACAATACTGCCTGCACCGCCACCATCACGCCATTGACCCAGCCGTTGCGGCCCCCGAGCAAACCAAAGGCCTGCTCGAAAAAGCCCGGCTCGCGGGCGGTCTCGCGAAACAGAGCCTGTTCCTCGCCGTCCAGGGCTTCCTCGATCATCCGGTCGATATCCTGCATCACACGTCTCCTTCCAGAACCGCGCGCAAGGTGCGGCGGGCATGCATGAGGCGGGTTTTCACCGTGCCCGCCGGCACGTTCAGGGCGACCGCCACCTCGGCGACGCTCAGATCCTCGAGATAGAACAGGCCCACCGCGGCGCGCTGCGCCTCAGGCAGGGCGGCGAGCGCGGTCCGCAGCCGCGCGGAGGCGGCGGGGTCGACCCCCTCGGGTGCCTCCGCCTCGATCGCCGGCTCGATCGCGGCCGCCGCGTTCAGATCCCGATCTCGCCGCACCCGTCCGATCTGGCGGGCGCAGCGGCGCGTCACGATCTGAAAGGCCCAGGCCGGAAAGGCGCGCTCGTCGCGCAGCCGCCCCAGACCGCGCACGATCTCGACCCAGCCGTCCTGGGCGGCCTCCCGCGCCAGATCGACGTCGCCGGTCAGCCGCCAGGCGTGGGCCAGCAGCTTCCTGCCCCAGCGCCGCGCCAGCAGGTCGAACGCCTTGCGATCACCGATGCGCGCGGACGCGACCAGATACTCGTCAAGACGCTGCTCCCTGGTCCTGTCCATCGCCGGTTCGCCCCGTTTCGAATGAGAGGTGCGGACAAGTCGTCAGGCGGTTCAAGGAAATCGTGCGGGTCGTCCCGAATCGGTCGAAATTCGCGGACAGATAATCTTTTTGCAGTGCGGTGCGTTTTATGGTGCTCTGCCGCGTAACGGCTGCGCCGTCTCAAGGATTCCATGCTCTATTCGCTTCACGAGCTCGCCTATCATTCGGCGACGCCGTTCCGGTTCGGGGCCCAGATGGCCCGGTCGTTCTGGAGTTCTCCGTTCAATCCGGCCTCGGACACCGCGCTCGGCCGCACGGCCTTCGCCTCGGCGGGCCTGTTCGAGAGCGTGACCCGCCGTTACGGCAAGCCCGGCTGGGGGCTGGAGACCGTCGACATCGCCGGCCAACCGGTGCGCACCACCGAACAGGTCATCTGGTCCTCGCCCTGGTGCCGGCTGGTGCGATTCGCGCGCCACGTCGGCGACCTGAAGCGGGCCAAGAAGCCGACTTCGGCCCCGGCGGTGCTGATCGTCGCCCCGCTGTCGGGCCACTACGCCACCCTGCTGCGCGGCACGGTCGAGGGCTTTCTTCAGGACCACGACGTCTATGTCACCGACTGGACCAACGCCCGTCAGGTGCCGATGCTGGAAGGCCGGTTCGACTTCTCCGACTACATCGACCACGTCCGCACCATGCTGGGCGTGATCGGCCCGCGCGCCCATGTCGTCGGCGTCTGCCAGCCAGGACCGCCGGTGCTGGCCGCCTGCGCCCTGATGGCCGAGGACGAGGATACCGACCGGCCCGCCTCCATGACCTTCATGGGCTCGCCGATCGACGCCCGCCTCTCGCCGACGGTGACCAACAAGCTCGCCGAGGACCGGCCGTTCACCTGGTTCCGGTCGAACATGATCCACACCGTGCCCTGGCCCTATCCGGGCTTCGGCCGGCGGGTCTATCCGGGCTTCGTCCAGCTCTACAGCTTCATGTCGATGAACGAGGAACGCCACATCGACGCCCACCGCGAGTATTTCCAGGACCTGGTCTCGGGCGACGGCGACGGCGCGGCCAAGCACGAGGAATTCTACGACGAATATCTGGCGGTGCTGGACCTGACCGAGGAATTTTACCTCCAGACCATCGACATCGTCTTCCAGCAGCACCTGCTGCCGCGCGGCCTGCTGGAGCATCGCGGGCGCCGGGTCGATCTGACCAAGATCGCCGACATCGGCCTGATGACGGTCGAGGGCGCCAAGGACGACATCTCCGGCGTCGGCCAGACCCAGGCGGCGCATACGCTGTGCACCGGCCTGCCGGACAGTTTGCGCAAGCTGTACGTCCATCCGGAGGTCGGCCACTACGGGGTGTTCAACGGCCGCCGGTTCCGCGACGACATCTATCCGGCGGTGCGCGACTTCATCGCCCGCAGCGAGGCTCTCAGTGCAATACCGGAACGGCCAGCGGCTGCCGCTTGACGGCCTGACCGCGCGGCTCTCGGTCAATCCGCGCGCCCGGCGGCTGTCGATCCGCATCGACGCCCGCGCCGGCGAGGCGGTGCTGATCGCCCCGTCGGAACGCAAACTGGCCGACGTCGTCGCCTTCGCCCGCACCAAGGCGTCGTGGATGCGCGAGCGGCTGGCCGAACGCCCGCACGGCACGCCGCTCGAGCCCGGCGCGGTCATCGACCTGTTCGGCCGGCCGACGCGGCTGGTCGCCACGGGCGGCGCCGGCGCGGCCCGGCTGATCGAGGACGAAGACGGCCCGCTGGTCGCCTCGGGCGGCGAGGGCGAGGCCTTCGCCCGTCGCGTGGAAAACCTGTTCAAACGGGTGGCGCGCGACACGCTCCAGACCCGCACCGACATCCATCTGCGCGCCCTCGGCCAGCGTCCGGTGAAACTGTCGATCGCCGATCCGAAATCGCGCTGGGGCTCGTGCAGCCCGCACAACCGCTCGATCCGCTACAGCTGGCGCGTGGTCATGGCTCCGCCGGCGGTGATCGACTACCTGGCCGCTCACGAGGTGGCGCACCTCGTCCACGCCGACCACAGCCCGGCCTATTGGGCCGTGGTGCAGAGGCTGGTCGGCGACCACCGTCCGTTCCGCAAATGGCTGCGCGAGCACGGCCCCGCCCTGCACGCCGTGGGGCGGTGAGCCTCCCCCCTCTCCGCTCATCCCCGCGAAAGCGGGGACCCAGTTCTGTCCAGCGTGACGCCGGTGTTTCAGGACTGACGGTCGAAGCCCTCGGACTCAACGCTCGCCCAAAGTACTGGGTCCCCGCTTTCGCGGGGATGAGCGGTATTTGATTCCAGACTGACGGTCAGAAGAACAGCGGCTCGGCCTTGCGCTCGGGCGGCGGGGCCGGTTCGGGGCGCTGGTCCGGGACCTCGCGCTGGGGCTGGGGCGCGGTGGGGCGCACCACGGCCGGGCCGGGCTCGGGACGGGTCGGACGGGCCGGTTCGCGCGGATTGGGCTCCAGCAGGCCCTCGTCCAGCGGATCGACGTCCGAGCCGCCCGGTGGATTGTCGCCGAACAGGTCGCCGATGCGGCCGATCAGGCTCTCGACCGGGCTCGGCGGCTGCCAGCCCTCGGGCATGGCCGGGCCGTTGGGGATGGCCGGGGCGTTCAGCCGCGGCAGGGCCGTCTCCATGAAGCCGCGCCAGATGGCCGCCGGGGACGAGCCGCCGGTGACGCCGCGCATCGGCGAGTTGTCGTCCTTGCCGACCCAGACGGCGGTGACGAAGCCGCCGGTGTAGCCGACGAACCAGGCGTCCTTGTAGTCCGACGTCGTGCCGGTCTTGCCCGCGACATCGCGCCCGGCGATCGCCGCCGACCGGCCGGTGCCCGAGGTCATTACCCCGCGCAGCATCTGGTTCTGGTAATACAGATACGGGTTCGAGATCGCCTGGACCGGCCCCGCCTCGCGCGAGGCGCGCTGGTAGATCACCCGGCCTTGCGGCGTGCGGATGCGGCTGATGCCATAGGCGGTGACCCGCTTTCCGCCGTTGGCGAAGGCGTCATAGGCCTGGGCCATTTCCAGCGGCGAAACCTCGACGGCGCCCAGGGCCATGGCCGGCTCCAGCCCGATGCGGCTGGTGATGCCGAGGCGGCGCGCGGTGCGGGCGACATTGTCGCGGCCGATCTGGTCCGCCATGCCGGCGGCCACGGTATTGGTCGATTGGGCCACGGCGTTGGCCATGGTCATCTCGCCCGCGAACGAGCCGGAATAGTTGCGCGGCGACCAGTTGCCGATGCGGATCGGGGCGTCGTTGACCCGCGTCTCGGGCGTATAGCCGCTCTCCAGCGCCGTCAGATAGACGAACGGCTTGAAGGCCGAACCCGCCTGTCGGCGCGCGTCCGTGGCGCGATTGAACTGGCTGTCGGCGTAGGAGGCGCCGCCGATCATGGCCCGCACCCGGCCTTCGCCGTCCAGCGCCACCAGCGCCGCCTGCTGCACCCCCTTGGAGCGGTCGCGGTCGAGGATGCGCCGCACCGACCGTTCGGCCTGGGTCTGCAGCGTCAGATCCAGCGTCGTCTCGACGATCATGTCCTCGGTCGGCTCGCCGACCAGTTCGCGAATCTGCTTGTCCAGCCAGTCGATGAAATACTGGGCGTGCTGGGTGGCCAGGGTGCGCGAGACGCGGACAGGATCAGCCACGGCCTGCGAACGCTGCGCTTCGGTGATGACCCCCGCATCCACCATCTCGTTCAGCACGACGGTGGCGCGCACGCCGGCCCGCTCATGCTCGGACACCGGCGAATAGCGCGACGGCGCCTTCAGCAGCCCGGCCAGAAGCGCGGCCTCGCCGACCGTCAGCTGTTTGGCGCTCTTGTCGAAATAGCGCTGCGACGCCGCCTCGATGCCATAGGCGCCGGCGCCGAAATAGACCCGGTTCAGATACAGGGCGAGGATTTCCTGCTTGGAGAATTTCATCTCCAGCCAGACGGCCAGCATCAGTTCCTGGACCTTGCGCTTCATGTTCTGGTCGGGCGACAGGAACAGGTTCTTGGCCAGTTGCTGGGTCAGGGTCGAGCCGCCCTGGACCACCCGCCCGGCGCGCATGTTCGCGGCCATGGCCCGGGTCATGCCGATCGGGTCGAAGCCGGGATGGTGATAGAAGCGCCGATCCTCGATGGCGATGAAGGCCGCGGGCACATAGTCGGGCAGGGCGTCCAGATCCGCCGGCGGCGCCTGCTGGGTGCCGCGCACCGCGATCAGGGCGCCGTTGCGGTCCAGATAGGTGATCGAGGGCTGGCGATCGACATTGTACAGGGTCGAGGTGTCGGGCAGGTCGCGGGCGAACACCGCGAAGAAGACCACCAGGAAGATGGCGCCCCAGACGCCGAGAACAGCGCCCCAGTAGAGGACGCGCTGCATCGGTGTGCGGACGGGTTTCGGCCCCGCGCCGCCGCCACGTCCGAAGCTGAAGCCGTTGCCTGCCATCGAACCCTCATCAAGCCGGAACCGGTCTTAGCCGGTCACGGAACGCAACGAAACGCCCCCGCGCTCTTCACAGAACTGTGAGGGACGTTTCCGCCGAAACCATGACGCTTCGAGCGCCTATTCTAAAAACGCGTTCACCTCGGCGGCGAACCGGACGGGCTGATCCAGCATGATGAAATGGGCGCTGTCGTCGATCCGGGTCAGGGTCGCGCCCGGCATGGCGGCGAACGAGGCCTGATAAATGCCGTCGACCATCTCATTGGTCATGCGCGGATCGTTGAACCGGACATAGAGGACCGTGGTCGGGGCGGTGATGCGCGGCAGTTCGGGACGCAGGTCGGTGACGATCAGTTCGCGGAAGGCGGCGGACGAAACGGCCCGGTCGCTTCTGGCGGTGTCTTCCAGCGGCCCCGCGCGCTGGGATTCGGTGTTGATCATGCCCGTCACGCTGGCGGCCGCCTGCTGCTGATACTGCGCATCGGTCGAGCCGGTCATGCCGGCGTGGATCTGGTCGGCCATCGGCACGACGCTTTCGGCCGTCGCGCCCGGTCCGCCGAACATCGCCCCCATGAAGGGCACCATGTCGACCACCATCAGCCTGCCCACACTGTCGGGGTGGCGGGCGGCCAGCATCATGCCGATGGTCCCGCCCATGGAGTGGCCGATCACGGCGGGCTTGTTCAGCCCCTGTTCGGCAATGTAGCGGGCCAGGTCCTCGGCCACGGGCGCGGAGACATTGCCCGTGGCGTTGTCCTCAGCCGGGGCGCCGGCGAAGCCCTGCACATGGATGCGGTGGACGCGATAGCGCCCCTTCAGTTGTTCCGTCAGGCCGTCCCAGACTTCCGGCGACGAGGACAGGCCGGGGATCAGGATGACGTCGCCCACGGGATGCTCAGGTCCGTCGACGCGGACGTGGAAGCGGCCCGAGTCGAAATCGGCATGGGCATGACCATGATCGGCGGCGGTGGCCTGCGCCTGTTGCGCCCCGTGGGTCCCGTGAGCGCCTTGGTCGCCATGCTCCTGAGCCAGGACGGGCGCCGCGACGGCGAACGAAAGGGTCCCGGCGAGGGCGGCGATGGCGGTCATGGTCTTCATGGCGGGTCCCCGAAACGGCGGGCGACGCGCCCGCTTCTGTCCACTAGTCGCCGCACAGGGCGCGAACGGATGCGGCCGGTCAAGACTTCGCGCATCCGGCCCGCTAAACTGTTTCGATGAGCCCAGCCGACAGCGCCCCCGTTTCCGCCAGATCGCCCGAGGCCAAGGCCCCGCCGACGGCTTTCGGCAAGGGCTTCGTGCTGGACGCCTGGTATTTCGTCGCCCTGTCGCGCGACGTCGGTCCGGCCTCGCTGAAACGCCACGAACTGCTGGGCGAGCCTGTGTTGATCGGCCGGACGCGCGCCGGTCAGGTCTACGCCATGCGCGACATCTGCCCCCATCGCGCCGCGCCCCTTTCGGCCGGACGGCTGGCCGAAAAGCCCGGCGAGGGCGAGACCATCGAGTGCTGCTACCACGGCTGGCGCTTCCGGCCCGACGGCGTCTGCGCCGCCATTCCGTCGCTGGTCGAGGACCAGGCCTATGAGACCGACCGCATCCGCGTGCGGTCCTATCCGGTGCGCGAAAACCAGGGGATGGTCTTCGTCTGGATGGCGTCGGACCCGCGCGCCGCGCCCGACCCCGACCACGAGCCGCCGGTGTTCCCCGGCGTGGTGGGCGGCGAGGCGAAGATGGTCGAGTGGATGGATTTCGACGCCCATGTCGACCACGCCGTCGTCGGCCTGATGGACCCGGCCCACGGCCCCTATGTGCATCAGCAGTGGTGGTGGCGGTCCGAACATTCGATGCACGAAAAGGCCAAGGCCTTCGAGCCGACCGAGCACGGGTTCGCCATGGTGCGCCACGCCCCCTCGTCGAACAGCCGGGCCTATAAAATCCTGGGGGGCGCCCCGGCGACCGAGATCACCTTCCGCCTGCCGGGCTACCGTTGGGAGCATATCCAGGTCGGCGCGAGACAGGTCCTGGCCCTGACCTGTCTGACCCCCGTCAGCGAGACTAAGACCCGGATCACCCAGATCTTCTGGTCCGACCACTGGGTGTTCGGCATCGCCAAACCCTTCCTGCGGATGGGCGTGGTCGCCTTCCTGAAACAGGACGGCGGCATGGTGAACCTGCAGAACGAGGGGCTGCGCTACGATCCGGCCCTGATCTGGATCGACGACGCCGACAAACAGGCCAAATGGTACCAGCAGCTCAAGCGCGAATGGATCAAGAGCCGCGCAGAGGGCCGGCCGTTCGCCAATCCGGTGAAGGCGACGACACTAAGCTGGAAAAGCTGAAGGCCGCGACGAGGGTCGCGGCCTTCAATACGTTCGGTCGGCTGGGCCGAGTTAGTTCCGGCTGAGCTGACCGGCCAGGATGACGTCGATCTGCTTGCCGATCTGGGTCGTCAGCTGCTGCAGCGTCCAGCCGTCGTAGGCGGCGCGGCGATAGTTCGACAGGTAGGCTTCGTAGATCAGCTCGCTGAGCAGGCGCACGTCCGCGTCCTGGCGCAGTTCGCCCTCGCGCACACCGGCCTGCAGGGCGTCGGAGACGACCATGACCAGCGGCTTGATGGCGGCGCGGGTGCGCATTTCGGACGCGACCGGCTGGAACCACGAACGGGCGACGACGGCCTGGACCAGCGGCAACTGCTCCAGCGAGCCGTGATAGCCGGCGGTCAGGGCGGCCAGGACGCGCCCGCGCACCGAGGTCTCGGCGGCGGCGGCGGCCTTCAGGGTCTCGGCCAGCTTGGCCAGGTCTTCCGACAGCACGGCTTCGAACAGCTCGGCCTTGTCCTGGAAATTGGCGAAGACCGCGCCCGTCGACATGCCGGCGCCCTTGGCGATGTCGCGGATGGTCGCCGGCTCGTAGCCGCGCTCGGCGAACAGGGCGCGCGCCGCGTCCAGCACCTTCTGGCGGGTGCGGACCTTGGCGGCCTGGCGGCGGTTCAACCGGGGCGCCTCGGCTTCGGCGTCAGCGGTGAGGGAAGGGGTCAAGGCGATATCTCGCATGAAAACGGTTACTCACTGGGCGACGGCTGGGGCCGCCGTTGGAACTGGACGCCGAAGCGAAGGAAAAAATCGTGGCGGGCGCGAAGGCACGCGAACACATCGCCTTGTCGGGCGAGAACGGGGCAGACATCACGCAACGATGACCAAAATGGGGTAGCCGGATTAACAGCCGGGTTAGGCAACGGGTTAACGCGCCACAGCCTGATCTCCGTCGGTGCGGCTCAGCGACGCAGGGTCGAACGCAGGGCGCGGGGGCGCCGCTCCGCCTCCCCGTCGGGCATGGCTTCCTGAAAGACCTTCCTGAAGGCGTCGCGCCTTTCGTGGATCGACGCCAGCACCAGACCCATCGGCACCCCCAGATCGACCAGGGTGTTCTCGGCCAGCTGCAGACTGGCCTCGGTGGTCTCGGGCACGGCGTCGGTCACGCCCAGGGCGTACAGGCGCGCGGCGTGGCGGTGGTCGCGGGCCCGGGCGATCAGGATCAGGTCGGGGCGCAGCGAACGCGTCGCGACGACGACCTCATCGACCTTGGTCGGCGCGTCCATCGTCACCACCACCGCCCGCGCCGTATCGATGCCGCAGCGCTCCAGCATCTCGGGCCGCCCGGCGTCGCCGTAGAAGACATTGGCTCCCTCGGCCCGTCCCTTGGCCACGGTCGACGGATTGGCGTCGATGGCCAGAAAGGCCTGGCCGTGTTCGGTCAGCATCTCGCCGACCAGCCGGCCGACCCGGCCGAAACCGACGATCAGCACCTGGCCCGAGGTCGCCGAGGGCGGCTCCAGCGCCTCGGGCGGCAGTCCGGGCGCTGCCGGCGCCGTGTGTTTCAACACCCGGTCGGCGATGGCCGCCATCAGGGGGATGGTGAAGATGCTGATGGTCGCCGCCATCAGCACGGTCTGGGTGAAGGCGGGCGCGGCGATGCCCTCGACCAGTCCGGCCCCCAGGATGACGAAGGCGAACTCCCCGGCGGGACCCAGGACCAGCGCGGTCTCGACGGCGGCGCGGTTGTTCAGCCCCCACAGCCGGGCGGCGCCGAAGATCAGTCCGGCCTTCACGACGGTCAGCATGAGCGCCAGTCCGAAGACCGCGGCCGGATCGGCGGCGACCGCATCCAGATCCAGGCCGATGCCCACGCCGACGAAGAAGACGCCGAGCAACAGACCCTTGAAGGGTTCGATCGATATCTCGACCTCGCGCCGGAACTCGGTCTCGGCCAGCAGCAGGCCGGCGATCAGGGCCCCCAGGCTCATCGACAGACCGGCGGCCTGGGCTCCCAGCCCGGCGCCGACCACCACCAGCAGGCTGGCGGCCACGAACATCTCCTGCCCCTGCCCCCTGGACTTGGCGCGGGCGACGGACCGGAACATCGGGCGCAGCACCAACCGGCCCAGCACCACCAGCAGCGCCAGACCGATCGCGGCGGGGATCAGGGTGAACAGGGCCGGCCCCAGCACCGCGGGGTCGAAATCGCCGCCGCCGACCCCGCCCTGGGCCAGCGCCGCCAGCACGGTGACGGTGATCAGGATCGGGGCCACGACCAGGTCCTGGGCCAGCAGGATGGAGAAGGTCGCGCGGCCCGCCGTCGTCTTGATCCGGCCGCGCTCGGCCATCACCGGCATCGCCACCGCCGTCGACGACAGGGCCAGGCCCATGCCCAGCACGGCGGCGGAGACCAGCGGCTGACCCATGAAGACGAACACCGCCGCCAGCGCCACGGTGCAGACCGCCACCTGGGTCAGGCCGAGGCCGAACACCAGCCTGCGCATGGCGCGCAGCCGCTCCCACGACAGTTCCAGCCCGATCATGAACAACAGGAAGGCGACGCCCAGTTCGGACAGGGAGCGGATCTGGGACGCGTCGGAAATCGTCAGCCAGGACAGCCAGGGCGCGATGTCGGCCAGCCGCGCCAGCCCGTCCGGTCCCAGCAGCACCCCGGCGGCCAGGAAGCCCAGCACCGGACTGATCTTCAAGCGGTTGAACAGCGGCACGACCACCCCCGCCGCGGCGAGGAAAACCACCAGATCCCTGTATTCGCCGCCGCCGCCGTGAATCGCCATTCGTCCTCCGTCGGGGGTCAGCCTACAGGCTGAAACGCCGCCCCGCCTGGGTTTCCGTCGCACATGACAAAAAATTCAGGCGACAGGGCCGAACCGGGGCGTAGGGTCGCCGCCGACGCTGTCCGACAGAGAAGCGAAGTCGAGGAAATCCCCATGAAGAAGCTGCTGATCGGCGCCGCGTTCGGCGCCCTGCTCCTGCCCGCGTCCGCGGCGACCGCCCAGGTCGGCGGCGAGGACCATGGCCACGCCTGTTTCGACGAGACCTGCACCATTTTCGAACTGTTCCAGGCCCCGGCCGACGGCGCCGCGGTGCTCGGCTACCAAGGGACCGAAGCCCCCCGGTACGGGACCTGGGGCTTCGATCTGTCGGGCCGTGACACCTCGGTGAAACCGGGCGACAGCTTCATGCGCTACGCCAACGGCGCGGCGCTGGACGCGATGCGGATTCCTTCGGACCGCACCTCCTACGGCTCGTTCGCCCTGCTGCGCGAACTGTCGGACAACCGCGTCAAGGCGATGATCGAAGGCCTGACCGCGCGCACCGACCTGACCGCCGGATCGGACGAGCAGAAGATCGCCGACGCCTACCGCTCCTATATGGACGAGGCCAGGATCGAGGCGCTGGACGCCGAGCCGCTGGCCCCCTACCTCGCCGCCATCCGCGCCGCCGGCACTCATGACCAGATGGCCGTCTACATGGGCTCGACCCAGGGGCGCGTGGGCGCTTCCATCTTCGGCACCGGCATTTCGACCGACCAGAAGGCGCCGAACCGCTATGTCGTTTCGACCGGCCAGTCCGGGATCGGCCTGCCCAACCGGGACTACTATCTGGACGCCCGCTGGGCGGAAAAGAAGGTCCTGTATCAGGCCTATGTGGCCCGGATGCTGGAGATGATCGGTTGGGACAATCCGGCCGCGACCGCCGAGGCCATCGTCGCGTTCGAGACCCGGATCGCGGAGGCGCACTGGACTCCGATCGAGAACCGCAATCGCGACGAGACCTACAACGAATACACCATCGCCCAGTTGGCGTCGGAAGCGCCCGGCTTCGCGTGGCAGGACTACTACACCGCCATCGGGGTGGGCGAGGTGCCCCGGTTGATCGTCCGTCAGGACACGGCCATGCCCAAGATCGCGGCCATCTACGCCGAGACGCCGATGGATGTTATCCAGGCGTGGCAGGCCTTCCACACCGTCGATGACGCCGCACCGCGCCTCTCGCGCCGCTTCTCGGATGCGCAATGGGAGTTCCGGTCGCGCGACCTGTCCGGCCAGCCCATGCAGCGCAGTCGCGACAAGCGGGGCATCAGCTTCGCCGAAGGCATGCTGGGGGAAGCGGTCGGGCGCCAATACGTCGCCGAACATTTCCCGGCGGAGTCCCGGGCCCAGATGGAGGAACTGGTCGCCAACCTGCGCATCGCCCTGGGCAACCGCATCCCGAACTATAGCTGGATGAGCGAAGAGACCAAGGCCGCGGCGCTCGACAAGCTTGCCAAATTCACCGTCAAGATCGGCTATCCGGACAAGTGGCGCGACTATTCCGCCCTCGAGGTCCGGCCGGACGACCTGTTCGGCAACGCCGAGCGGGCAGGCCAGTTTCAGTGGCAGTACCAGCTCAACCGCCTGAACGATCCGGTCGACAAGGACGAATGGGGCATGACGCCCCAGACGGTGAACGCCTATTACAACTCGACCAACAACGAGATCGTCTTCCCCGCCGCCATCCTTCAACCGCCCTTCTTCGATCCGAACGGGGATTCGGCGGTCAACTACGGCGCCATCGGCGGGGTGATCGGCCACGAGATCGGCCACGGCTTCGACGACCAGGGCTCCAAGTCAGACGGCGACGGCGTGCTGCGCAACTGGTGGACGCCCGCGGACAAGGCCAATTTCGAAGCCCTGACCGCGCGTCTGGGCGCCCAGTACGACACCTACGAACCCCTGCCGGGCTTCTTCCTCCAGGGTCGGCTGACCATGGGCGAGAACATCGGCGACGCCGCGGGTGTGGCGGTGGGCCTGGAGGCCTATCGCCTCTCGCTGAACGGCCGGCCGGCGCCGGTGCTGGACGGCGTCACCGGCGATCAGCGCTTCTTCTACGGCTGGGCCCAGGTCTGGCAGACGCGCTACCGCGACGACGCCCTGCGCCAGCAGGTCACGGTCGGTCCGCACTCCCCGGCCGAGTTCCGGGTCATCGGCCCGCTGCGGAACGTCGACGCCTGGTACGAAGCCTTCGACGTGCAGCCGGGTTCGAGATACTATCTCGCCCCGGAAGACCGGGTCCGCATCTGGTAGGGGCGAGGGCCTGAACGAGGCAGAAGGGGTCGGAGCCAGCGCTCCGGCCCCTTTTCCTTTCGTCATCCTCCGGCGAGCGCGGCGAGACCGGGGGATGACGACAAGACGCAAAAAAGCCCGCCGCGGGGGATACATCGCGGCGGGCTTTCTTTCGCTCTTTGACGAGCGGACGTTTCCTCCCCGAAACGCCTCCGGGCCGCTGCTGCGCCGAAACGCTGCGCTTCCCGAGTGCGTCGAAATGACGACATTTGCCGCTACAAGTCAATGAAGCGGCGAGCGAAACCCGGATTTTTCACCACTTATCAATGATAAGTCACGCAGCTGTGTGCGCCAGCTTCGCGATCCGGGCGACGGTCTCGACCAGCGCGGATCGCGGCACGATCCGCTGCCCCGGCCGCTCAGCTTTCCACGCCTCATTGTCGGTGACGCCGGCCGCCAGCGCGCGTCCGGCGTCCAGATCCTTGACCGTCACCTGGCCCGCCGCGATCTCGTCGCCGCCCAGGATGACGGCGGCGGGGGCGCCGCGCCGATCCGCATATTTCATCTGCGCCTTCATCCCCGCCCGGCCCAGATACAGTTCGGCGGCGATCCCGGCGTTGCGCAGCTCGGACACAGCATCGAGATAGTGCTGCATGTCGGCGTCGGAGAAGACGATGACCACCACCGGTCCGCGCACGGCGTCCTCGTCCCCCCGTCCGGCCGCGCGCAGGGCCGAGGCCAGCCGCGACACCCCGAACGAGAAGCCGGTGGCCGGCAGCCGCTCGCCGGTGAATCGCGCCACCAGATCGTCATAGCGGCCGCCCCCGCCGATCGAGCCGAAGCGCACGGCCCGGCCCTTGTCGTCGGTGGTGTCCAGCAGCAATTCGGCCTCGAACACGGCCCCGGTGTAATATTCCAACCCGCGCACGATGGTGGGGTCGAACCGCACGGCCGCCTGACCGACTTTCATGGCGTTCAGGGCCGCGTCGATGGCGGCCAGTTCGCTCAGGGCCGCCTCGCCGATCTCGCCCAGGCCTCCGGCCCGGGACACCGCGTCCAGCGTCTGCGACCGCGTCAGGCCGTCGGTTCCCGCCGAGGCGAGGAAGCCCTCGATGGTGGCGATCACGCTTGAGGGCAGTCTGGCCCCCTTGGTATAGTCGCCGGACTCGTCCAGCCGTC
The DNA here is from genome assembly GCA_943373195.1 of Brevundimonas vancanneytii. Lineage (GTDB taxonomy): Bacteria > Pseudomonadota > Alphaproteobacteria > Caulobacterales > Caulobacteraceae > Brevundimonas > Brevundimonas vancanneytii_B. Next base: position 44,901 of record CALSBO010000007.1, on the reverse strand, counting down.
CCTCGCCCAGCAGGGCGGCGACGCCCTCCCAGCCCAGCCGGTCGAATTTGTCGATGGCCCGCAGCGCCGTCAGCTTCTGGCCCGCGTCCGCGACCCCGCCCGCCTGGAACAGGCCGTCGAACAGTTTGCGGTTCGAGACCCGCACCACCGCCTGATCGGCGCCCAGACCCGCGGCGCGCAGGCCTTCGCAGGCCATGGCGATGATCTCGGCGTCGGCCTCGGGCCGGTCCGAGCCCACGGTGTCGGCATCGCACTGGACGAACTCGCGGAACCGGCCGGGGCCGGGCTTCTCGTTGCGCCAGACGGGTCCGAAGGCATAGCGGCGGAACGGCTTGGGCAGGGTCTCCCACCCCTGCGCCGCGAACCGGGCCAGCGGCGCCGTCAGATCGTACCGCAGCGCCATCCACTGTTCGTCGTCGTCCTGCAGCGCGAACACGCCCTCGTTCGGACGATCGGCGTCGGGCAGGAATTTGCCCAGGGCGTCGGCGAACTCGAACGCGCCCGTCTCCAGCGGCTCGAAGCCCCAGCGCTCATAGACCTCCGACACCCGCTGAACGAGGCGGCGTTCGGCGATCAGGTCCCGGCCGCGCCGGTCGGCGAACCCTCGCGGATTGCGGGCTTCGGGGCGGGCGGGCGTGGCGGCGGCGTCTGCGGTCATGCCGCGTCTTTAGAGGGGCGAGGGTCGAGGGTCGAGGGTCGAGGAAGGCGAGAACCCGTCCGGCTGGGCGGCGCAGATCACGCCCGCCAACCTCGCCCCTCGACCCTCGAACCTCGAACCTACTTCAGAATCGGCACCATCCGCCCGTAGGTCAGGCAGCGCCAGGCCCATTCCAGCGGGCCCATGCTGAACACCGACAGCCACAGCGGCGACCAGATCAGCTGGGCGACCCAGACGGCGCCGACGACCGTCCACATCTCGGCCGGGCCGTGCGTCCCGAACCACATCGGTCCCCAGGGCGCATAGTAGAGGGTGACCATGATCAGGGTCTGGGTCAGATAGTTGGTGAAGGCCATCCGCCCGACCGGGACGAAGATCATCGTCAGCGCCTTCAGCCCGAACCGGGTGATCAGGATCAGGACGCTGGCGTAGAACAGGGTGATCAGCGGCGCCATGCCGCCCATCGCCGCGGCCAGGCCGTTCGTCGGGTCGGTCCCCTCGGGCGCCATCGCCTCCTGCCAGCCGAACCAGGCGAAGGCCGCCAGATTGGCGCCCCCGGCGAGGATGACCAGCAGATAGACCCAGACCGGCGACTTGCCGGACAGATAGCCCGACTTGAACAGGCCCAGGCCGAACAGCATCAGCGGCACGGTGATCAGCATCATGAAGGGGCTGAACATCAGCTGGAAGGTGGCCCAGGTCTTGAGATTGGCCAGCAGGCCGGCGGGCCAGCCCTGGCCATAGAGTTCGATCGACGCCTGGACGGCCGCCGGATCGACGGCCGGCATGCCCCCCTGCATCTTGGCCGCGAATTCGGGAGGCATGTTGGCGAGGCCCCAATAGCCGAGCGTGGCGATCAGGCCCCAGAACAGGGTGATCGAACCCCCGATCCACAACAGCCTCCGCGCGCTCCACGAGCGCATCAGCATGACCAGAAGGCCGGAATAGGCATAGTGGAGCAGGATGTCGCCATACCAGAACACCGCGCCGTGGACCGCGCCGATCACGGCCAGCCACAGCAGCCGGCGCACCAGCAGCTTGCCGCGCGCGGGGTCGGTCCGCTCGCCCCCGACCAGGAAGATCGACACCCCGAACAGCATGGTGAACAGGGTGCGCATCTTGTCGGAGAAGAAGACGTCGGTGACCCACAGGCCGATGACGTCGGCCTGGCTGAGCACGCCCGGCGGCGGCGCCTCGGCCATGGTCAGCTCGACCGGCCAGGCGAAGGCGATGGCGTTGACGGCCAGGATGCCGAGGATCGCCCAACCCCGCAGCATGTCGAGATTGTAGATGCGGTCCTTCGGCCCGACGGGCGTCAGCGCGGGCTGGACTTCGATAGCGGCCATGACATTTCCCCCCATCCTGGCGAGGCCAGCTTGGCCGAAGCCGCGGCGGCTTGAAACTGAATTCCGCGTAACGGTCCGCGAGCGGGCGTCAGGCGTCGTCGCGATCGCCCAGAACGCCCAGCCGGTCGCGAACCTCGGGTTGGGCCCGGAAGGCGATGAAGGCGACGCACAGCCCGGCCCACAGGGCGTAGCTGACGCCCAGCAGGACCGCGATCGGCAGGCCTCCGACGCCGTAGATCAGCAGGGTGGTCTCGGTGGCCCCCGCGGCCTGGGCGATGCCGCCGGCCTCGAACCAGCCGACCATGGACACGACCAGGGCCAGCATCGCCTGCAGTCCGACCGCCAGAAGCCCGCCGTAGAACATGAACCGCCAGACCACGCCCAGCCGCGTCGCCGGACGGCCGGTCCGTTCGCGCTCACGCGCCAGAAGCCACAGGCCGCCGGGTACGGCGAAGGCCCCGATCACGAGCAGCACCAGCCGCCAGTCCATCTCGAAACCCGGCAGCCAGTTCTGGGGCCGCCAGATCGCCAGCGTCAGGGCGATCGGCGGCCACAGGGCGCCGGCCGCGGCCGCCAGCACGATGCGGTGAGGCTCGCGCCGCCAGACCACGCGCTGCTGACCGGGAAAGTCCTCGGGCCTTTCGGGGATCGGGATCATCGCGCCCTGCTCATCGCGCCCCGCTCACCGCGTCGGCGCCGGCGTCTCGCCGGAATAGTCGTAGAAGCCGCGCCCGGACTTGCGGCCCAGCCAGCCGGCCTCGACATATTTCACCAACAGCGGACAGGGCCGGTATTTGCTGTCGGCCAGACCGTCGTAGAGCACATTCATGATCGCCAGGACGACGTCCAGCCCCATGAAATCCGCCAGCTCCAGCGGCCCCATCGGATGGTTGGCCCCCAGCTTCAGCGCCTTGTCGATCGAGGCCACGTTCCCGACCCCTTCGTACAGGGTGTAGATCGCCTCGTTGATCATCGGCACCAGGATGCGGTTGACGATGAAGGCGGGGAAGTCCTCGGCGTTGGTGGTGGTCTTGCCCAGCGATTCCGCGAAGGCCACCGCGATCTCATAGGTGTCGGCCGAGGTGGCGATGCCGCGGATGATCTCGACCAGTTTCATGACCGGCGCCGGCTTCATGAAATGCAGGCCGATGAACCGGTCGGGCCGGTCGGTGGTCGAGGCCAGCCGGGTGATGGAGATCGAGGAGGTGTTGGAGGCCAGCAGGGTGTTCGGGCCCAGATGCGGGACCAGTTCGGCCAGGATCGCCTTCTTGACCGCCTCGTCCTCGACCGCGGCCTCGATCACCAGATCGGCCTTGGCGGCGCCCGCGAGGGACGCGGCCGGGGAGATGCGCGACAGGGCGGCGTCGGCGGCCGCCTGATCGGTCAGGCCACGCTCGACCTGTCGGGCCAGGCTGGCGGCGATGGCGGCCTGGGCCTGGGGCACGCGGTCGGCGGCGGCGTCGTACAGCAGCACCTGATAGCCGCCCGCAGCCACGGCCTGGGCGATGCCTGCGCCCATCTGGCCTGCGCCGACGATGGCGACGGATCGGATCGTGGTCATGGAGTCCGGTTGGCTGGCAGGCGCGAGGCCCGGTCGGAGCGGCACCTTAGGACCCCTGCCGGGCGGCGCAAGCGCGGAACGCGGCGCGTCTCCCGAACCCGTCCCGCCGTGGCGCCCCGGTCGCGCATGACCCTAACCCAGGATCGAGATCAGATAGGGGGCGCTCATCCGGTTGAAGAGAATGCGCGCGAAATTGATCAGCAACAGGACCACGATCGGCGAAATGTCGATGCCGCCCAGCGGCGGAATGATCCGACGGAAAGGCTCCAGCAGCGGCGCGGTGATCCGGTCCAGCAGGTCCGCGACCTGGTTCACGAACCGGTTGCGGCGGTTGATGACGTCGAAGGCGAACAGCCAGCTGATGATGGCCGACAGAATGATCGACCAGGTCAGGATCGACAGGATCGTATTGACCAGCCAGACGATGGCGTAACCCATGAAGGGGCTCCCGAAACGAAATCAGTCCCGCTTCTAGCGTGGCCGCGCCGCAGGTCCAAGGATTCCGGCGCCGCGGAGGCCACCCGTCGCAACCCCGTTGACACTCCCGCCCCGCCCCTCGTATGTCGCGCCCTCGCCTGCACCCGGAAACGGGGCCGTAGCTCAGTTGGTAGAGCGCGTCGTTCGCAATGACGAGGTCAGGGGTTCGACTCCCCTCGGCTCCACCAGGCACCCGCACCGTCGCCATGACCCAGTCCGCCAATCCAGCCACCGCTTGCTCCGCCGAGCCGGTCAGGGTCGCGGCTTTCTACGAATTCGCCGCCATCCCCGACTGCACTGCCGTGCGCGACAGTCTGGAGACCCTCTGCCGGCCGGAGGTGCGCGGCACCCTGCTGGTGGCGCATGAGGGGCTGAACGGGACGATCGCGGGACCGCCGGCCGCCGTCGAGCGGGTGCTGGCGGGCATTCGCGCCCTGCCCGGTTTCGCCGGGCTCGACGTCAAATACGCCGGCGCCGCATCCATGCCGTTCCATCGGCTGAAGGTCCGGATCAAGCCCGAGATCGTCACCATGGGCGAACCTGGGCTGAACCCCGCCGCCGGCGCCGGGACCTATGTCGCGCCCGCCGACTGGAACGCCCTGATCCGGGACCCGGACACCGTCGTGATCGACACCCGCAACGACTATGAGGCCGCGGTCGGCGCCTTCGTGGGCGCGGTCCAGCCCGATACGCGCGGCTTTCGCGACTTCCCCGACTGGTTCCGCAGCCAAGGCCGCGCCCTGCTGGACCGGCCCAACCCGCCGAAGGTGGCCATGTACTGCACCGGCGGTATCCGTTGCGAGAAAGCCACCGCCTTCCTCAAGGCCGAGGGCGTGCAGGACGTCTTCCATCTGCAGGGCGGCATCCTGCGCTATCTGGAGACGACGCCCGAGACCGACAGTCTGTGGCGGGGCGAATGTTTCGTCTTCGACGAGCGCGTCGCCGTCGGCGACGGCCTGACGCCCGGCAGCCATACCCTGTGCCGGGCCTGCCGCATGCCGGTCAGCGAAGCGGGGCGGAAATCGCCGCGCCATGTCGAGGGCGTCGCCTGCGACCGATGCGCGGACGGCCGCAGCGAGGCCGACCGCGCCCGCTATCTGGAGCGGCAGCGGCAGGTCGGGATCGCCGCGCGCCTCGGCATCGACCACGTCGGCGCGGTCCTGCCCGACCGCTCCAAAGCCTGATCCCCGTCAGCCCCAGGGAGCGTTGGCCACCGGCTCCGGTGAAGGCTCGCAGGCGGCCGCATCGAAGACGAACTCGGCTCCCGGCTCGCAGAAGGCCGGCGCATAGCCCCGCCACCACGCCGCCGCGTCCGGACGGCTCTGGCTGAGCAGGTCGATCGCCCGGTCCGCCTTCACGACATAGCCCGACACGATCTCGAACCGGCCGGTCAACCGCCCCCACCAATAGCCCAGCCAGGTCCGGGGGCCGGTCAGCACGCCGGTGGTCCGAACCGCGACCTCCTCCAGATGGGCGAGCGGCAGTTCCAGTCCGATCCAGGCCTCGCGCACCCAGTCCGGCGCCTCGCCCATCGGGGTCCGGACGATGCGAACCTTGAACGCCGCAGGCTTCACGCGTCCTCGTCGAACTTGCGTTCGACCAGATCCAGCAGACCCGCGACGGCGGCCTCCGCCTCCGCGCCCTCGGCGGCGATGTCGATGGTGCAGCCTTTGCCGGCGCCCAGCATCAGCAGGCCCATGATCGACAGGGCGTTCACCGTCACCCCCTCGCGGGTGACATGCACCTCGGCGTCGAAGGTCGAGGCCAGTTTGACGAATTTGGCGCTGGCGCGGGCGTGAAGCCCCCGGGTGTTGCAGATGTTGGCGGTCGCGGCGGCCGTCTGCGTCATTTCTCGCCCTGGAGCACCCAGCTGGCGACCGAGATGTATTTGCGCCCCGCGTCCTGGGCGTGGGCGACGCAGGCCTCCAGCGGCTCGCGGCCGCGCACGCTGGCCAGTTTGATCAGCATCGGCAGGTTCAGCCCGGCGATGACCTCGGCGCGGGTCTCCTCCATCACCGAAATGGCCAGGTTGGACGGCGTGCCGCCGAACATGTCGGTCAGCAGGATCACGCCCTCGCCGTCGTTCACGGCCGCGGCGGCGTCGACGATGTCGCGGCGGCGCCGCTCCATGTCGTCCTCGGGCCCGATACAGATGGCCGCGACCCCGCGCTGGGGCCCCACCACATGCTCCATGGCCGCGAGAAATTCCGAGGCCAGTCCCCCGTGGGTGACTATCACCAGCCCGATCATGAAGGCATTACCAAAAGTCCGCGCCCCAAAGTCCGCGCCCCGCGTCCCGACGCCCCTTGAGCGCGCCGCAAGCCGGGCGGAATAGCCCATGTCCGCGCCGTGTCAAAGCGGGGCGATGGCCGCCGCGACCTTTTCGACCGCCGAAGCCTCGAATCCGGCCAGCCGCAGCAGGGGCAGGGACCGTCCCGCGAAGGTCCGGGTCTCGGCGTCCGGCAGCCGTTCCGGCGCGGCGTCCATCAGGTCAACGGCCAGAACCAGCCGCACCACGCCGCGCACGCAGGCGCCGATGACCCCGACCCCCCGCGCCTCGATCCGCCCGGCGATGGTCTCGGGCGCGGTGACGTACAGCGCCCCGCCCGAGGCGAACACATGCACATAGTCGTCGGCCACCAGCCGCCAGCCGCGCCCGATCAGCCGCAGGGCCAGGTCGCTCTTGCCCGCGCCGGGCGGTCCGCTGACGGCGATGGCCCGCCAGCCCGCGCCGGGCTTCCATTGAGCCACGGCGGTGGCGTTCAGGGGCTGGGCGGTCATGTCCGGCGCCCCGGAGCCCCGGTGCCGGGCAGGGCGACCTCGAACCGCGCCCCGGCGGTCTCCCCGGCCGGATCGGCGCGGTTCGCGGCCGTCACGCGCCCGCCGTGCGCCTCGACGATCTGGCGCACGATCGACAGGCCGAGGCCCGAATTGGCCCCGAAGGCCGTGCCGCGTGGGCGCGCGGTGTAGAAGCGCTCGAACACGGTCTCGAGGTTCTCCGGCGGAATGCCGGGGCCGTCGTCGTCGATCCGCACCCGGATGGGCCGGTCGGGATCGATGTCGTCCCGGACCAGCGACAGCCGCACCGTCCCGCCGGGCGGGCTGAACGAGCGGGCGTTGTCGATCAGGTTGCGGAACACCTGCCCCAGCGGTCCGTCGCGGCCCAAGACCTGAACATGATCTCCGCCGGATGCGGTAAACGCCACATGCGCCTCCCCCGGCTTGAGCCCGGATTCATAGACCCCGACGATCTCGGTCAGAAGCTGCGTCAGATCGACGTCGCGCGGCAGATCGCGGTTCAGTTCGGCGTCGAGCCGCGAGGCGTTGGAGATGTCGGTGATCAGCCGGTCCAGCCGCCGCACGTCCTGTTGCAGCAGGGCGGTCAGTTTCTCTCGCTGGGCCGGGGTCTTGACCAGCGGCAGGGTCTCCAGCGCCGATCGGATCGAGGTCAGGGGGTTTTTGATCTCGTGCGAGACGTCGGCGGCGAAGGCCTCGATGGCGTCCATCCGGTCCGACAGGGTCTCGGTCATGGTCTCCAGCGACCGGGCCAGGTCGCCGATCTCGTCCTTTCGCCCCTCCAGATCGGGCAGGGAGATGGCGCGGGCGCGTTGCAGCCGCACCTCGTCCGCCGCCGCCGACAGCCGCATCACCGGCCGGGCCACGAACAGATGCATCAGCAGCGACCCGAGCAGATTCACCCCCAGCGCGACGAGGGCGAACGGCGTCAGGGCGCGGCGCTGGGCCGCCAGGGTCTCGTCCACGTCCCCGGCCTCGAGCGTCAGCACGCCGAGCACCTGCTCGACATGCCGCACCGGGATCGAGACGGACACCACCCGGTCGCCGCTCTCGGACCGCCGCAAGGTCGCCTGGGCCTCGCCGTCCAGCGCCTGCTCGACCTCGGCCGCCAAGGCCGCGCGGGCGCTTTCCAGATCGGCGGCGCTGCGGCTTTCGGCCTGCGGGTCGGGCGGCGGAAGCGGGGTCCCGGCGGGGTTGGCGGGCGGCAAGGGCTGGCCCGGAATGATCTCGGTGACCGCATAGCTGTCGGCGACGATGATCCCGTCGATGTCGAACAACCGCGCCCGCTGGCCTTCCGGAATGAAATTGTCGCGCAGCAGAAGCGGCGCCTTCTCGACGTTGAACTGCGGGTTCGGTTCGCCGATCGTATATTCCTTGTCCGCCAGCACATTGGCCAGCAGCTCGGCCTGGGCCACCAGCGTCTCCTGCCGCGCCGCGATCAGCCCCCGACTCCATTCGTTCAGCAGCAGGGCGCCGACGAACAGGATCAGCAGGCTGAGCAGGTTCAGGGCCAGAATCAACCCGCCCAGCCGCGATCCGCCGAAACGCTTCAGGCGACGGCGGGACTGGGCCTCTCCCGGCGGGAGGGGGTCAGCTTTCGCGATAGCGGTATCCGACGCCATACAGGGTCTCGATGGCGTCGAACTCGGGATCGACCACCCGGAACTTCTTTCGCATCCGCTTGACGTGGCTGTCGATGGTGCGGTCGTCGACATAGACCTGATCGTCGTAGGCGGCGTCCATCAGATTGTCGCGGCTCTTCACGAAGCCGGGCCGCTGGGCCAGGGCCTGCAGCAGCAGGAATTCGGTGACCGTCAGCTTGACCGGCCGACCCTCCCAGGTGCTCTCGTGACGGGCCGGGTCCATCGACAGCTTGCCGCGCTTGATCGCCTTGGTGGAGCCCTCGCCGGCCGGATCGGGCTCGCCGCCGTCCGCGCCCGTGCGGCGCAGCAGGGCCTTGACCCGCTCGATCAGCAGCCGCTGGCTGAACGGCTTGTGGATATAGTCGTCGGCGCCGAGGTTGAAGCCGAGGATCTCGTCGATTTCCTCGTCCTTGGACGTCAGCATGATGACCGGGATCTGCGAGGTCTGGCGCAGGCGGCGCAGCACCTCCATCCCGTCCATCCGCGGCATCTTCACATCCAGGATCGCCAGATCGGGCGGGCTGGCTTCCAGCGCCTCCAGGCCCGAGGCGCCGTCGTGCCAGGCCGTGACCTTGTGGCCGTGGCTTTCCAGCGCCAGCGAGACGGAGGCGACAATGTTCTCGTCGTCGTCGACCAGGGTGATGTTGGCCAAGTCAGGCTCCTTGCAGACGGATCGTTCGCCACTTCAACGCACGGCAAGCGGTACCGTTCTAAAACATCTGGGAGAGAATACGGCGCAAAGCATGGGCTGCGCCGCCTCAATTCGCAACGAAACGCGACCTTAAAGCCTTGGCGCCATGATCGAGGCTCACAGTGTGAGCGTATCATGGCCGGCCCCGTCCACTACGAAGTCTATATCCGCAAGACCGCCGCCGCCGCCTGGGCTCTCCAGATGGCGACGGAGGACCGCGCGATCGCCCTGCAGACCGCCGAGGACATGCTGGCCGACGATCGCGCCGCGGCCGTGCGGGTGACCAAGGAGACGCTGGACCCCGACACCATGGAGTTCACCAGCCTCACCGTGCTGACGCGCGGCGCGCCGGAGGTTCAGCGCAAGCGGGTCGTGCCCGAGGACCAGGCGGGTCCGCGCTGCACCGCCGCCCAGGACTTCTATACGCCCCACGCCCGCGAGACGATCGGCCGGGTGCTGGAGGACTGGCTGGGCCGCAACGGCGTCACGGCCTTCGAACTTCTGCATCGCCCGGACCTGGCCGAAAAGCTCGAGGCCTCGGGCGTGGAGCTTCAGCACGCCATCCAGAAGATCGCCGTGCCGGAGAGCCAGAACGTCGGCCAGCCGGTCCACGACCTGATGCGCCACTATCAGAAACTGTCCGACCAGGCGGTCGAGCGCGTCGTCTCGGCCGGACGGCGCGATCTGTTCCCCAGCCTCGAAGACTGTTCGATCGCCGACATGGCCTTCCGCATGGCCGGCCAGCCGGACCGGGCCTTCATCATGGGCGGGATCGTCGCGGGCGCCCTGAAGGGGCTGCGCGGCGGCCGGGCGCGGCTCGACCGGCTGATGGACCTGGCCGACCGGGCTCCGATGGACGGCGCGCCCCACGCCATGGTCATGGTGCCGATCGAACAGCTGCTGTGCGAGATGCTGGCCGCCCGGACCAGTCTGGCCGACATTCTCGGGGCCTCGCTCGACCAGGGGGCCTCCCTGGCCGCCGTGGTCCGCATGGTCGCCCCGCGCGAGATCAACGCCCTGATCGCCCAGGATGCGCGGCTGGCGCTGCAGGTGCCGGCCGTCGACGGCCCCGCCGCCCGGCTCGGCGTCCGGCTCGAGGCGGGCGAGTTTCCCCTGTTGTCGGCCACTTTGGCCCGCATGGTCCTGCGCGAACTGATCAGCCCCCGCCGGCTCCGCCCCAACGACGCCGCGGGCGAGATCGACATCCTGCGCACCCTGGCCACGGCCCTGACCGTCACCGCCGGGCGGCTGCTGACCCTCGACGAGGTTCAGACCGCCTTCAACGAACGCTCCAAGGCCATCGTCACCGCCGATTTCGTCGCCGCCTATGTCAAGCCGTGCAGCACCGTCCTGTGCGAGGCCGAGGCCCTCACCCGGCTGTGCGAAAACGTCACCGGCGCCGCCAACAAACGGTCCGCGGCCCGCTGGCTGTCGGCCTGCGTCGGCTCGCTGCGCTTCGAAAGCGAGATGCGCGCCGCCTCCGCCACCCTCACCGCCGCCCAGAAGCTGGGCGTGCTGGCGGGCTTGCAGCGCGCCGTCCGCGCCTGCGGCCTGTCCGAGCGGGACGACGCCGAGATCAACGCCGTCATCGGCGGCGTCGGCGGAACGGTCGAGGCCGAGGCGCGGATCGTGATGATGCTGTCGCGTTCGCCCGCGCCCCTGCTGCAGAAACTGTCGGTGCTGCTCCGGCTCGCCGCCGGCGAGACCTGCCCGCTGGGACCGGCCGCCGACCGCGCCCGGGCCGAAGCGGTCAAACTGTTCCGCGCGCCCGAATCCCGCACCGCCCTGTCGGCCGCGCCGGAAACCCTGGCCCCGCTGAAGGGGCTGATGCAGGCCGCCGGCCTGGCCGCCTAGACTGCCCGAATACACCGCGGGTCGGCCACCGCGCGGTCGCCGCTTGTACGGCCTGCGTTCGGACGGTCAGTCGAAGATATCGAAGATTCCGCCGCGGCGCTTGCCGCCATAACCGCCGCCATGACCGCCGCCATGGCCGCCGCCATGACCACGGCCGCGGTCGTCGTCGCGATAGCCGGAGCCGCCCCAAGGCTGCGGGGACGGCTGTTGCGGATAGGGCTGGGCCTGCGGCGGCGGTGCCTGGGGCGCGGAGGCCCGGCCGTCCTGGGTGGCTGATTCCATCAGCTTCTCCAGCTCGCCCCGGTCCAGCCAGACGCCGCGGCAGGTCGGGCACATGTCGAACTGCACGCCGCCCCGCTCCATCGTCTGCATGGCGGCGTCGTCATTGGGGCACATCAGCAAGGGCATCGGCGTCTCCGGTTCAGGTCTGTTCCGACAAAGCTAGGCGCGCCCGCCGGTTCCGCCAACGCGGCGATCGGCCGCGCCGGCGCGGGCGCGACGTTTCAGGTCTTGTCGGTGGTCTTGCGAGACCGGGCGATCTTCGCGCTCTCGGTCTTCAGCGGCTTGGACACCGGACAGACCTCCTGGGCGTAGGCGTTCAGGGTGTTGGCCAGATGGTCGGGCGCCAGGCTGTAGTGGACGAACTGGCCCTTCTTCTCGCTGGTCACCAGCCCGGCGTTCTCCAGCACCGACAGGTGTTGCGACACGGCGGGCTTGGAAATCTCGAACCGCGCCGCGATCTCGCCCGCCGTCATATCGGCATGGGCCAGATAGGCCAGGATCTTTCGCCGGATCTGGGAGGACAGGGCTTCGAAGACGCGTTGCATGGTGCGACAATTAAGCGATTTGCTAACCGCTTGCCAGCCCCGCATTTCAGTGATTAAGTCATGACTTAAATACCGAAGGGCTGAGCGATGCATGACGCCGAAGACCCCTGCGCGGTGAACAGCCTCGTCGAGACGTCCGAATGCAGTCCGGTCGAGGGCCGCGTCGTCTGGGACCCGGCGCATTCGCTGTGGAACGGCGGCATGCTGGCGGCGGCGCTCATCCTCGGCCCTCTGACCGTCAGCCCGGCCGCGCTGGCGGTGTTCGCCGTCTCCACCGGCGGCGCCCTCCTGCTCGGCCATTCGGTCGGCTTCCATCGGCGGCTGATCCACGGCAGCTTTCAGTGCCCGCTGTGGCTCGAACACCTCCTCGTCTGGATCGGGACCGCCGTCGGCATGAGCGGGCCGTTCTGGATGATCCGCACCCATGACCTGCGCGACTGGGCCCAACGCCGGCCGGATTGCCACGACTACCTCTCGCACCGTGCGCCGATGCTGATCGACGCCTGGCGCCAGATTCACTGCCGTCTGGAACTGGCCAATCCCCCGACCTTCGACCTCGGCCGCATCGGCCGCGACCGTTTCTATTGCTTCCTCGAAAGGACCTGGATGCTGCAGCAGCTGCCGATCGCGGCGGGCCTGTATCTGGTCGGCGGGTGGGGCTTCGTGGTCTGGGGCGTCTGCGCCCGGGTCGCGGCCTCGGTCACCGGCCACTGGTTCGTCGGCCATCTGGCCCACCGGCGCGGCCCGCAGACGTGGCGGGTCAGGGGCGCGGGCGTTCAGGCGCACGACGTGCCCTGGGCCGCCATCCCGACCATGGGCGAGGCCTGGCACAACAACCACCACGCCTGGCCGGGCTCGGCCCGCATCGGCCTGTATCCCGGCCAGAGCGACTGGGGCTTCCGCCTCATCCAGCTGCTCGAGCGGCTGGGACTGGCGTGGGAGGTGAGGACGCCGGAAACGATGGATCGGGAAAGTGCCTTGGTGTTGGCGGACGCGGGGCGATGAGGCCGTCCATTGGCGATATCCTCAAGGGCCTCGGAGTGGGTGCAGCATCCGGCGGCCTGGCGACCGGCATAGAAACCTACCTGGTTATGTTCGTGGTCGGGCCATTCACGTTGAACCCGCCGCCGACGCTGGCGACGATTGCACAAGCCATCGTCGTTGGGCTGGCGATCATCCCGGTTGCTGCGGTCGTCGCCGGTCTGACTTTCCTGGTCGGGCTCGTTGTGGTCGGCATCCCCGCGTGGGCGGCGCTGCATGCCGTGCGGCTCCGGTCTCGCTGGGCCGCGGCCATTGCCGGAGCCATGCTCGCGCCCGCCTCCGTCTGGGCGTGCGGACCATGGGACGTTACCGCATCAAACTTCAGCTGGGTTCCGCTCGGACTCGTACTGCCAGGCGCGGTCGCCGGCTGGACGGTCCACCGCCTCGCCTACGGCGCGTCGAAACCGTCCCGACCACAACCGCAAGAGCTACCTTCCCACCCCGTATAATCTCGCCCCTCTCGACCCCGTTTCCGCCCTTCCCGACCCCCGCCGCCGGAAATCATCCATCGTCCCTCGCGCCCGCGGTAAAATGATCCCGTCGCCCTCTCCGGAAGGCGGCGCGGGTCTTTGACAACAGGGTTTCACGGCGGCTCCGGTGCAGGAGCGGTCGACAGGAACAGGCGCCGGAAAAGGGGCTCAACCCACACGATTCCGGATCAGCGTCACGCTTTTCCGGTGCAGGGTGTATTTTCGCCCCTCGCCCCTCGCCCCTCGCCCCTAGAATTCCCGCCAGCTGTCCCCGGGGACGCGCTCGCCGGGGTCGATGCTCTGCTGGCCCCAGGCGACGATCATCAGCAGCTTGTGGCTGCGGATGCGGAATTCGCCGGTCATGGGCAGGACGGCGCCGAGGGGCGCGCCGGTCCGCGGCTCGTAGAGGAAGCCCGAGAACTCGGCCACGCCGACGCGGTCGCGCTGGCTGTAGATGGACAGCTCGGGCACCGAGACGACGTTGAAGCTGTCGTTGATCGGCACCCGCATCTCCGGGAGGCCGAAGACCCGGCGCATCTGCTCCAGCGACAGGGCGCCGGCGCGCAGCTCGAACACGGCGTCGGCGCCGGCCTTGTCCGTCGCCAAGGCGTATCCGGCCTCGGACAGGGCGGCGCGGATGGCGCTGACGGCATAGGCGGACGTCTCGGCGCGGAACCATGTGTCATCGACGAAGACGCGCGACCCGGCCGGGATCGGCAGGGTCAGGCCCTCGACGGCGCGGTCGGCGGCGCGGGCGACCAGCAGCTGTTCGGTCGCGGTGCGCGACGGATTGGTCTCGGACGTCGAGGCGCAGGCGGCGAGCGACATCAGGCCGAGCAGGCAGAGGGAGGAGCGCATCGGGATTTCCGTCCGGAGCTGGGGGGGGCGGCGGGCGGCCTCTATAGCGACCCTTGGCCGCGACCGCGACTCACGGACGGTTTCGGCGGGTGCGTGCGCCGCCCGCGCCTGCTAGACGCGTCATTCGGCCTTTCGGAAAACACATGCTTCGCAAGCTCTACGACTGGGTCTTCGACCTCGCCCGCAGCAAACACGCCACGCCCGCCCTGGCCGTGGTGTCCTTCGCCGAAAGCTCGGTCTTCCCGATTCCGCCGGACGTGATGCTGGCCCCCATGATCCTGGCGCGGCCGGACCGGGCCTATTTCTACGCCGGGGTCTGCACCCTGGCCTCGGTGCTGGGCGGCATCCTCGGTTACGCCATCGGCTATTTCCTGACCGATGTGGGTATGATGATCCTGTCGTGGCTGGGCAAGGCCGAGACGTTCGAGGCGTCCAAGGCCCTGTTCCAGCAACACGGCGCCTGGGTGATCCTGATCAAGGGCCTGACGCCGATCCCGTTCAAGCTGATCACCATCGCCTCGGGCATCTTCCAGTTCAACTTCCCGCTCTTCGTCCTTCTCTGCGCCGTCACGCGCGGCGGACGCTTCTTCGCCGAGGCCTTCATCCTCAAGACCTGGGGACCCGCGGTGCTGGCGATGGTCGAGAAGCGGCTGGCCCTGTGGACCGTCGTCGGCCTGGTGGTGCTGGTCGGCGCCGTCGTGGCGGTGAAGTTTCTGTTCTGATTCCTCCCCCATTGGGGGAGGGGGAGCAGGCGAGGCATGGTGGAGGGGGCCGGCCCCTGAAGCCGGCGTATGCGAAAGGCCCCCTCCACCGCCCTTCGGGCCGTCTCCCTCCCCCGGCGCTTCGCCAGGGGGAGGATTGCATCGACGAAGCGTTCCCACGCCGCTATGAACGTCGTCCGATGAGAGGCCTGTATCGACTCCTGACGCGGTGGTGGACCGCCTTCGCCCTGGCGGCCTCCCTGGCCCTGCTGGCGGCCGCGCACGCCTTCGAGCGGTTCGGGGGGCTGGCGCCCTGCAACCTCTGCCTCAAGCAACGCGAGGTCTATTGGGGCGCCGTCGCCATCGCCCTGGTCGCCACCCTCTGGCACCTGATCAGCCGCGGCAGCCGGGGCACGCCCCGCATCGCCGCCTTCCTGCTGGCCGTGGTCTTCACCACCGGGGCGATCACCGCCGTCTTCCACATGGGCGGCGAGATGAAGTGGTGGGAGCTGCCCGCGACCTGTTCCGGCGGCGGCGACGTCAATCTGGAAAGCCTGGCCGCCCTGGCCCTGGGCACGGGGCCGGTCGAGAAGGTGGTCATGTGCGACGCGGTGACGTGGCGCTTCATCGGCCTGTCCATGGCAGGGTGGAACGCCCTGATCTCGGCCGCGCTTGCCGTGTTCAGCCTGTTCGCCGCCAAGAGGCCCAAGGATGCCAGAGCGCCACGCAACTGAATCCGATCCCCGCCGCATCCCTCTGGCCCGGCCCGGACGGGGCGCGAGCCGGCGGCGGCGGGCCGAAATTCTGCGCGTCGATCACGCCGGCGAATACGCCGCCGTCCACATCTACCGCGCCCAGCGGGCGGTGTTCGAGGGCCGGGCGGGCCATGAGGCGGTCGCCGCCGACATGGCCGGCATGCAGGCGCAGGAGGCGGTGCACCTGGCCCGGTTCGACGCCCTGCTGAACGCCGAACGCGTGCGGCCCACGGTCATGACCCCGGTCTGGCGGCTGGCGGCCCTGGCCTTGGGAACCGGCACGGCCCTGATGGGCGAGAAGGCCGCCCATGCCTGCACCGAGGCCGTCGAGAGCGTGATCGAGGAACACTACGCGGACCAGATCGCCGAACTGGCCGACCGCGATCCGGCCCTGGCGGCCGAACTGTCCGCCTTCCGCGACGAGGAGCTGGCCCACCACGACCATGCGGTCGAACACGGCAGCCGCGAGGCGCCCGGCTACGGCCTGCTCAGCGCGGTGATCAAGGCCGGCTGCCGCGTGGCCATCAAGGTCAGCGAACGCGTCTGATCGCACGTCGGGGTTGCGAACGCGCGGACAACCGGCATTATGCGGCCGATACCTCCCTGATCCCTCTCACAGTTCTACAAGGAGCGCCTGGTGTTGTTACCCGTTGTTGTGTTCGCTTCACTCGCCCTCGCCCAGCAGGTTCCCGCGTCCAACCAGACCCCGGCTCCGGCTCCGGCTGAGAGCCAGACCCAGGAGCGGACCGCCACCCTGCCCACCGTCAACGCCCGTCGGCCGGTCGCCGACACCACCGTGGTCTGCCGCACCGAGCCCGTGACCGGCTCGCGTTTTGGCCGCCGTGTCTGCCGCAGCGCCGTCCAGACCGAGGAAGACCGGGCCGCCAGCCGCGAGATGCTGCGCCAGATGCAGGGCGCCCGCGTCCCGCCCTCGGGCTGACCCCGGCCGCCTGACCCAAACGATAGCGCCCGTCAGGCCGCCCTGCGCCGTCGCGCGGGCGCGGCCTTGGGCTCGCCCTCGAACAGTTCGGCCAGTTTCTCGATCATGGCCCCGGCCAGCTGTTCGACATCGACGATGGTCACCGCGCGGCGATACCAGCGGGTCACGTCGTGGCCGATGCCGATGGCGATCAGCTCGACCGGCGACCGGGTCTCGATCTCGGCGATCACCTGACGCAGGTGTTTGTCCAGATACAGGGCGGCGTTGGCCGACTGGGTGGAGTCGTCGACCGGCGAGCCGTCGGAGATGACCATCAGGATTCGCCGCGCCTCGGTCCGCGCCAGCAACCGGTCGTGCGCCCAGGTCAGGGCCTCGCCGTCGATGTTCTCCTTGAGCAGCCCCTCGCGCATCATCAGGCCCAGGCTCTTCTTCGCCCGCCGCCAAGGCGAGTCCGCCGATTTGTAGATGATGTGGCGCAGGTCGTTCAGCCGCCCCGGATTGGCCGGCTTGCCCGCCGTGATCCAGGCCTCGCGCGCCTGGCCGCCCTTCCAGGCCCGCGTCGTGAAGCCCAGGATCTCGACCTTGACCCCGCACCGCTCCAGCGTCCGCGCCAGAATGTCGGCGCAGACCGCCGCCACCATGATCGGCCGCCCCCGCATCGAGCCGGAATTGTCCAGCAGCAGGGTCACCACCGTGTCGCGGAACGGGCTCTCGCTCTCGGCCTTGAACGACAGCGGACTGGTCGGATCGGTGATGATCCGGGTCAAGCGGGCGGTGTCCAGGACACCCTCTTCCAGATCGAAATGCCAGCTGCGGTTCTGCTGGGCCATCAGCCGGCGTTGCAGCTTGTTGGCCAGACGCGCCACCACCGACGACAGGGCGGTCAGCTGCTGGTCCAGCAGGGCGCGCAGCCGCTCCAGCTCATTGGGGTCGCACAGATCGGCGGCGTCCACGACCTCGTCATGGGCGGTGGTGAAGACGCGATAGGCGTCGACCGCGCGTCCGTCGTCGGCGGTCTGCCGACGGTTGGGCAACGAACCCTCGTTGACGTCGGGGCCGTCGTCCGAGGCCTCGCCGTCCGGATCGCCCGCTGAGCCGTCGGGCCGGGCCTGGCGCTCGTCGCCCTCGGTCTGGTCGTCGGCCGAACCGTCCATCGACTGGCCTTCGCCGCCGCCGGCGTCGTCTTCCTCGTCCTGATCGTCGGCGGCGTCCGGCGATCGCGGATCGGCCTCGTCGTCGCCCTGTTCGTCCGAGAGGTCGTCGCCCCGTCCGTCGCCGGGATCGAGGTCGAGCGCGCGCAACACCTCCTTGAGCCGGTCGGCGAAGGCGACCTGGTCGTCGGCGACCGCGGCCAGGGCGTTCAGCCGGACGCCGGCCTTGTCTTCGATCGCCGTCCGAACGAGATCGAGCATGGCCCCGGCCCCGTCGGGCGCGCGCACCCCGGTCAACCGCTCGCGCACCAGCAGGGCCACGGCCTCGGCCACCGGCACGCGCTCCGCCTCGGTCGCGCCCAAGGCGCCCATCTTCTCCAGCCGCGTCAGCAGGGCCGCGCTCATGTTTGCGCGGACCCCGGCCAGGGACTGGGAGCCGACCGCCTCGACCCGGGCCTGCTCCACCGCCTCGAACACATCGGCGGCGCGGCTGTCGAGCGGTCGCAGACGGGCGTGCAGGGTCTCGTCGTGATTGGCCAGCCTCAGCGCCAGCCGGTCCGCCTGGCCGCGCAGCGTCGCGCTCTCGGGGCCGCCCGGATCGCGGGGCGGGTGCGGCAGGGTCAGGACGCCGTTCGACAACCGCGGCCCGTCGGAGCCGAAGACCACCTCCAGTTCGGACTGCTCGGCCAGCGCCCGCGCCGCATGGGCGAGGGCGCGCTTGAAGGTTTCGGCGGGGGTTTCGGCGGCGGCCATGGGACGTCTCTAGCCCTTCCCCCGCTTGCGGGGGAAGTGTCACGTCGATCGGCGCAGCCGATCCAGTGACGATGGGGGTTGTGTCCGGCTAGCGAGGAAGGAATCCCTCATCGCCCCTACTCTCGCTTCGCTCGAGGACGGGGCACTTCTCCCGCAAGCGGGAGAAGGAAGCTCAGGCCGCGTTGGCCGCCTTGTTCGCCGACTTCAGCTTTTCCTGATGCGCGCGCATGCCGGCGGCGATCATCTCGGCGGCCTCGCCGGCGTCGCCCCAGCGTTTGACGATCGTCTCCTTGTTCTTCTCCAGATCCTTGTAGCGGGTGAAGAAATGCTGGATCTGCTCGACCATGATGGTCGGCAGCTGACGATAGCTGGCGATGTCGGTGTAATAGGGGTGCAGGGCGTCGACCGGCACGGCGAGGATCTTCTCGTCCATGCCCTTTTCGTCTTCCATGATCAGCACGCCGATCGGGCGCGAGCGGATGACGCAGCCGGGCACCACCGGGGTCGGGTTCAGCACGATCACGTCGCAGGGATCGCCGTCGTCCGACAGGGTGTGCGGCACGAAGCCGTAGTTGCCCGGATAGTACATCGCCGTGTGCAGGAAACGGTCGACGAACAGGGCGCCCGAGGCCTTGTCCATCTCGTATTTCACCGGCAGCCCGCCCTGGGGGATTTCGATGATGACGTTCAGGTCCCACGGCGGGTTCGGGCCGACCGGAATGGCGTCGATGTTCATGGCGCGCTCGATTATTGTGCAGTGCGATACGAAGTGCCGGGCGTGATAGGCGCGCACGGCGCCCGAAGCAAGGCAGACATCCCCCCGGTCGTTGCCGCCGCGGCAGGTGAAGAGTGCTAGTGCTGGTGAGCTGGCGCTGCGATCGTGCTCACCAGCACTCGCACTCTTCACTCGGTTCCGGGAGCATCCGATGACCCTGTTCGACTGGCTCGCGCTCGGCCTCTTCATGCTGTGCTGGCTGGCCTACGGTCCGCTGCTGGCCCTGCTGGCGCGGCGCAGCGGCACTCTGAACGACGACATGCGGGTCATCCGCCGGGTCTGGATGACGGCCATGAGCCATCGCGAAATCCGCCTGGTCGACAGCAATCTGATGGGCCACACCATCAATTCCGGCGGCTTTTTCGCCTCGACCAACCTGCTGCTGATCGCGGCCGTGGCCAGTGTGCTGTTCGGCGGCGAGCAGGCGATGCAGGGCTTCGCCTCCGTCGGGGCCGAGGACGTGCCGATGAAGCTGCTGGAGGCCAAACTGGCCCTGGTGCTGGTCTGCCTGGCCCGCGGCCTGCTGGATTTCATCTGGTCGATCCGTCAGATGAACTACGCCCTGGCCCTGATCGGCGCGGCGCCGGAGGTCCATACCGAGGCCGACCGGATGGCGCTCGGCGAGGCGGCCGCCGACCTGCTCAACCCGGCCCTCAGCGCCTTCAGCCAGGGCGTGCGCGGCTACTATTTCGCGCTGGCGGCGGCGGCCTGGCTGTTCGGGCCCGGCTGGCTGGCGCTGGGGGTGACGGGGGCCTTCTGCCTGCTGGTCTGGCGTCAGGCCGGGTCGCCCGCCGCCCGCGCTATCCGCAACGCGCGCCGCCTGCTGGAGCGGAGCTGAGGCGGTTGGAAACGGTTACACTCCGTGAACGCAGTTGCGAGATAGTCGCTTGACGATTTGTGCGCTGCAACCTAGCTTGATTTCCGACGCCTCCGGGCGTCGTGCCCTTCTGGGCGTTTCCTCCCAAAGACTTCATGCCGCGCCCCCGGGCGCGGCTTTTTTTATGGCCCGGCCACCAGGTCGGCGATGACCCGCGCCACGCCCTTTTCCGTCCGCGTCCAGCCCGGCCCCGGCGTCCGGGCCGCCTCGTCGAAATACAGCGCCCGGTTCAGTTCGATCTGGATCGCGTGGAAGCCCTCGGCAGGCCGAGCCCAGCTCTGGGTGGTCCAGCCCCCCGCATAGGGCTGGTTCAGCGCCACGCGCCAACCCAGCGCCTCGAACGCCCGCCGCAGCCGTCGGGTCAACTCCGACGGACACGACGCGCCGTGCCGGTCGCCCAGCACCACGTCCGGTCCCTTGGCCCCGCCCGAGCCCTGGGTCGCGCGCGACGGCATCGAGTGCCAGTCGACCAGCACCGCTTCGCCGTGCCGGTCGCGCGCCGCCCGCATCATCTCCGCCAGGGCGGCGTGATAGGGCGCATGCGTCCCGGCGATCCGCGCCCGGGCCTCGGCCAGCGTCAGCCGCCGGGCATATAGCGGTCGCCCGTCGCCGCTGAGCCGCGGAATCACGCCATACCCCGCCGCCGTCCGGGCCGAGGCCGGGCCTTTGACGCCGTCGATCAGCAGGGGGTCGAGGTCGGCCGGATCGCGGTTCAGATCGACCCAGGCCCGGCCGAGTCGCCCCAGCACCACCGTCGCGCCCAGATCGACGCCGGGCGCGATCAGCCGGTCGACCAGGGCGTCCTCGGCGCTGCGCAGGCTGGCCTCGGGAAGAGCCGGATCCATTCCCATCCCGGGCGGATAGACCGTGCCCGAATGGGGCGAGGCGAAGACGAACCGGCCGGGCATGGACGGGCGCAGAACCTCGAAAGCCTCCTCTTCGCCCGGTTCGTCGCCCCCGCCCTGATCCATGCCGCCAGCCCTAACCTGTTTCGCGCCGCCGTCCACAGGCCCGGCGTTCGCGCGATCCGGGATTTTCATGGCGGGTTTACCAGTCGGGGCGTAGCGTTCGCGAAAGACGACCGGGGCGGACACACCGATATGGCGCGCATTCTTCTGGCGGAAGACGATCACTCGCTTCGCGGCTTCCTGACGCGGGCGCTCGAGCGCGCCGGCCATTCGGTGGTCGACTGCGAGAACGGCGACGACGCCATCGACGCGCTCGACCAGGGTCCGTGGGACCTGCTGCTGACCGACATCGTCATGCCCGGCGCCGACGGCATCGAGGTGGCGCGGGTCGCCGCCGCCCACCAGCCCGGCATCCGCATCATGTTCATCACCGGCTTCGCCGCCGTGGCGCTCAGCGCCGCCCAGGCCAGCCCCCAGGCCAAGGTGCTGGCCAAGCCGGTGCACCTGCGCGACCTCGTCGGCGAGGTCGAAAGAATGGTTGCCGCTTAAGGGTTGCGGTCCGCGAGCCGCACGGGTTATAGACCGCGCCTTCCCGCCCCGGAGTTCACGCTCCAGGGCCGTTTCGGCGGACGCGTAGCTCAGCGGGAGAGCACTTCGTTGACATCGAAGGGGTCACAGGTTCAATCCCTGTCGCGTCCACCATCTCCTCCCCGACAATCCACCCGTCCTTGACGCCCCTTGGATCGTCCACGGAATTCGCGGTTCGGGTTGAAACCTTCGCGCCGTTCGCGGATTGCCGATTCATGGCTCTTGATTTGGACACGCTTCTCGAAGGCGCACCGGCCTACGGCGTCGTGGACGCCCGCGACGGCGTGGTGCTGTTCCGGCGCCCGGGACACGAGGCCGCGTTCGACGCCCTCGCCGCCGAGGTTCTGGACGCCGCCGGCGCCGATTTCGAGGTCATTCCGCTGACCGACGGGACCGACCGCTGCGACCGGCTGTTCCTGGCGCCGGCGCCGGAACACAGGTCCTTCGACCCGCGCTGACGCCTCAGGGCTTTTCGGGAATGGTCAACCCGCGCTGAACCGCCGGACGGGCCAGGCCGCGCTCCAGCCAGGCCGGAACCTCGGTCAGACTGTCGAACCCGACCAGATCGCGCGCTTCGTAAAAGCCGATCAGGTTGCGGACCCAGCCCAGCGTGGCGACATCGGCGATGGACCAGTCGTCCATGATCCAGTCGCGGCCTTCCAGCCGGGCCTCCAGCACGCCTAGAAGCCGTTTTGATTCCGCGACATAGCGCTCCAGCGGGCGTTTGTCCTCATACGCCTTGCCTGCGAACTTATGGAAAAAGCCGACCTGGCCGAACATCGGGCCGATGGCGGCCATCTGGAACATGACCCACTGTAGGGTCTGGTAGCGGTCCGCGGCGGCCGTCGAGAGGAGCTTGCCGGTCTTCTCGGCCAGATAGACCAGGATGGCGCCGGATTCGAACAGGGCCAGGGGTTCGCCGCCCGGGCCGTCGGGATCGAGGATGGCCGGGATCTTGCCGTTGGGATTGAGCGACAGGTACTCCGGCTCCCAACTCTGGTTCTTCATGATGTCGATGTAGTGGGGCTCATACGGCAGGCCGATCTCCTCCAGCATGATCGAGACCTTCACCCCGTTGGGCGTGGGCGAGGAATACAGCTGCAGCCGGTCCGGATGCCGCGCGGGCCAGCGGCGGGTGATCGGGAAGGCGGAGAGGTCGGCCATGGGGAGGCTCCAGCGGAGTTCGGAACGGATGTAGGCAGGCCGTCCTGAACCGCAACCGCTCTGGTGGCGTATGCCTCCGCCGACTGGACCCGGCGCGTCCGCGCGGGCAATGGAGACGCCATGACGTTTGCGATCCCCTCCCCCGCCGACTGGCGCGGTCTGGCCGAAAAGGCGCTGAAGGACCGGCCGCTGGAAAGCCTGGTGCATCTGGATCCCGACGGCCTGGCGATCCGGCCCCTCTATGCCGCCGTGAGCGGGGGCGAGCCGGTGTTCGCGCCGCGGCCCTCGGACGCGGACGGCCGGCCCTGGGACGTGCGGACCCTGGTCGAGGGCGACGAGCCGGGGGCGGTGAACGCCGCGCTGCTGGCCGATCTCGAAGGCGGGGCGGCCTCGGTGCTGCTGAAGGGCCGGGTGCTGGCCGATTCCGAGCCGCTGGCCCGCGCGCTTGAGGGCGTGGCCCTCGAACTGGCGGCGGTCGGGCTCGACGCGGGCCTCGACGGCCCCGAGGCGGCCAATGCGCTGGCGGTGGCGGCCAAGGGGTCGCCGCGGGCGAAGCTGATGTTCCACATGGACCCCCTGTCGGCCTTCGCCGAAGCCGGGGCGGCGCCGCGGGCCATCGACGAGCATCTGATGCTGGCGGCCAATACGGCGGCGCGCCATGCGGGCGCCTATCCCGAAGCCTCCTTCTTCCTCGCGAGCGGGCGGGTGGTGCATGAGGCGGGCGGCTCGATCGGGCAGGAACTGGGCTTCGCGGCGGCCAATGCGGTCGCCTTGGCCAAGGCGACCGTCGCGGCGGGGATGACGGCGGAAGCGGCGCTGAAAGGGACGGTGCTGAGCCTCTCGCTCGATCAGGAATATTTCGACGGCCTGGCCAAGGTCCGGGCCCTGAGGCTGATGTGGCGTTCGATCTGCCGCGCCTTCGAGGCCGAGAGCCCCGCCGTCATCGAGGTCCGCTCGTCGCGGCGGATGCTGTCGGCGCGCGATCCCTGGCCCAATCTGCTGCGGCTGACGGCGGCGGGCTTCGCCGGCGCCGTGGGCGGAGCCGACGCCGTGGTGCTGGACGGCCTGTCGCGCGCCAACGGACGGTCGGACGCCTTCGCCCGGCGGCAGGCGCGCAACACCCAGGCCGTTCTGATGGAGGAGGCGCATCTGGGCCGGGTCGATGATCCGGCGGCGGGGTCGTGGTTCCTCGACGCCCGCACGCGCGATCTGGCCGAGGCCGGCTGGACCGAGTTCCAGCGCATCGAGGGCGAGGGCGGTCTGGTCGCCTCCCTGAAGACCGGCGGCGTCCAGGACCGCGTCGCCGCGGCCCGCGCCGAGCGCGAGGCGGCGCTGGCGAGCGGGGCCTCGCAGCTCGTCGGCGTCACCAAATTCGTCGATCCGGAGCCGCGTCCCGCGCCGTTCGAGAGCGAGGCGGCGACCGCGCCGCAGACCGGCGGCGACGCTTGCGATCCCCTGACCCCCGTCCGGTTCGCCGCGCCCTTCGAAACCGAAGCCTGGGAGGCCGCCCGTTGAGCGCCCCCGACTTCGCCAGAATCCCGCTCGACCTCGGAACCACCGGCGCCGGTCCCGCGCGCGACGCGTGGAACACCCCCGAAGGCCTGACGGTCGAAACCGCCTATGGCCCCGGCGCGGTCGAGGGGCTGGACTTCATTCACGGCCTGCCCGGTATCGCCCCCTACGTCCGCGGCCCCTATCCGACCATGTATGCGTCCAACCCCTGGACCATCCGCCAGTACGCCGGCTTCTCGACCGCCGAGGCGTCCAACGCCTTCTATCGCCGCAACCTCGCCGCCGGTCAGAAGGGGCTGTCGATCGCCTTCGATCTGGCGACCCATCGAGGTTACGACAGCGATCACCCGCGGGTGAAGGGCGACGTCGGCATGGCCGGGGTGGCCATCGACAGCATCCATGACATGCGGACCCTGTTCGACGGCATCCCGCTGGACCAGATGAGCGTGTCCATGACCATGAACGGCGCCGTCCTGCCGATCCTGGCCCTCTATGTCGTGGCGGCCGAGGAGCAGGGCGTCAGCCACGCCGCCCTGACCGGGACCATCCAGAACGACATCCTCAAGGAGTTCATGGTCCGCAACACCTACATCTATCCGCCCGGGCCCTCGATGCGGATCGTGTCGGACATCTTCGCCTGGACCGCCGAGCACACCCCGAAATTCAACTCCATCTCGATCAGCGGCTATCACATGCAGGAGGCCGGAGCCTCGGCCGACCTCGAGCTGGCCTACACCCTCGCCGACGGGGTCGAATATCTGAAGGCCGGGGTCGCGGCGGGCATGGACGTGGACCGGTTCGCGCCGCGCCTCAGCTTCTTCTGGGCCATCGGCATGAACTATTTCATGGAGGTGGCCAAGCTGCGCGCCGGCCGCCTGCTGTGGGCCGAGGCCGTGTCGAAATTCGGCGCCAAGGACCCCCGCTCCCTGTCCCTGCGCGCCCACTGCCAGACCTCCGGCTGGTCGCTGGCGGCGCAGGAGGTGTTCAACAATGTGCCCCGCACCATGGTCGAGGCCATGGCGGCGGCCGGCGGCCAGACCCAGAGCCTGCACACCAATGCGCTGGACGAGGCCCTGGCCCTGCCGACCGACTTCTCGGCCCGGATCGCGCGCAACACCCAGCTGCTGCTGCAGATGGAGACCGGCCTGACCCGCGTCATCGACCCGTGGGGCGGCAGCTTCTACGTCGAGCGCCTGACCCACGAACTGGCGAACAAGGCCCGCGTCCTGATGGCCGAGGTCGAGGCCCTTGGCGGCATGGCGAAAGCCATCGAGGCCGGCGTGCCCAAGATGCGGATCGAGGAAGCCTCGGCCCGCACCCAGGCCCGGATCGACACGGGCCAGCAGACCGTCGTCGGGGTGAACCGCTATCTGTCCGACGCGGTCGACGACATTCCCATGCTGAAGGTCGACAACGCCGCCGTCCTGACGGCCCAGATCGAAAAGCTGAAACGCCTGCGCGCCGAACGCGACGAGGCGAAGACGCAGGCCGCGCTCGATGCGCTGACGGCGGGGGCGAAGGGCGACGCCAATCTGCTGGAGCTGGCCGTACAGGCCGCCCGCGCCTACGCCACTGTCGGCGAGATATCGGACGCCCTGGAAGCCGCCTTCGGCCGCCATGTGGCGACGGTCAAGACCGCCCGGGGGGTCTACGCCCGCGAGGCCGGAAACGATCCGAAGATCAGCCGCGCCCGCGACATGGTCGCCGCCTTTGTCGACAACGACGGCGGCCCGCCGCGCATCCTGATCGCCAAGCTCGGCCAGGACGGCCACGATCGCGGCCAGAAGGTCATCGCCACCGCCTATGGCGACCTGGGACTGGACGCTGTCGCCGGTTCGCTGTTCCAGACCCCGGCCGAGGCCGCCCGCGACGCCGTGGCCGGCAATGTCCACGCCGTCGGCGCCTCATCGCTGGCGGCCGGCCACCTGACCCTCGTGCCCGAGCTGAAGGCCGAGCTGGAGAAGCTGGGGCGGCCGGACATCATGATCGTGGTCGGCGGCGTGATCCCCCCGTCGGACGTCCAGACCCTGATCGACATGGGCGCGGCCGCCGTCTATCCGCCCGGCTCGGTCATCGCCGACACGGCCATCGACCTGATCGAGAAACTGAACCAGCGGCTGGGCTACGCCCAGAAAACCTGAGGGCGGCGTCAGGGCCGATGCCGCTCCGGCAGGGCCGCGATCTCTTCCGCCGTCAGCTTGCGGCTGACCCGCACGCGACAGACAGTGGTCTGGGACGTCGACCCCGGAACGATGACCCTGGCCCAGTCGTCGGTGCAAATGCGCGTGCCGACAGCTCCGCCATCCGGGATCAGGGCCAGGCGGGTGGCGAAATCAACGTCGGGGCAGCCGCCGGCCGCGTTCAGCTCATAGACGTCGTTGCGCCCGACCCTCAGGAAGACCTGATCGGGGCGGCCCTGTTCGAAATTATTGACCTGGCTGACGCTGAAACATTGACGCGCGCGCGGCGGGACGCGGTCGCCGCCCATGCCGTCGTCGACGGGGGCGCAGGAAGCCAGAAAAGGCAGGACGCCGAGGGCGGCGAAGGCGAGGGCGCGCATGGGGGGTCTCCTCGAAAAGCAGAACCTCAACCGTCCGCCTTGCCGTCCGGTTGCACAAGGGCCCCGGCGATAGCGTTTCGTAACGGATCGACCCGCGCGGCCAGTCCGGCCGGCAGCGGCGACGGCGCCCCGGTCGCCAGCGCCGCGACATGTTCGGCCAGCAGCGGCGCGGCGCAGAAGCCCCGCGACCCGAGCCCGCCCAGGATGAACAGCCCCTCCGCCCCCGGCACGGCCCCGGCCAAGGGCAGCCGATCCGGCGTGGTGGCGCGCACGGCGGTCCGGCTCTGAGCGGACCCGGCCGCCGCGATCCGTCCCGCCAGCTGAGGCAGACGCGCCGCGACGGTCGCCAGATTGCGCGCGCCGGCCTCTTCCGACGGCTCGCCTTGGATCTCCCCCCGGTCGTGCGTCGCCCCGAACAGCAGTCCGGACCCGGTCGGCGCCGCATAGCCGCCCCACGCGACCGCGCCTGCCTTGACCCCCTCGACCCAGTCGGCCTGGCCCCGCACCGCCGCCAGCGGCATGACCGGAACCAGTGCGGCGGCGCCCCAACCGGCTGCGACCACGACAACGTCCGCCTCGAGAACCACCCCGCCTTGGTCGTCCAGCAGTCGCCAACCGTCGCCCGCGGCCTCGATCCGCCCGACCGTCGCCGCGATCCGATCCGCCTCGCCCAACCACGCCTCAAGCACGGCCGCCGGATGGACCGCCATCGCGTCGCGCATCCACAGGCCGCCGCTCTCGACCCGTTCGCCGAGCCGTTCGGCGCAGGCGTCGGCGTCCAGCACCGTCATGGCCTGATCGGACCAGATCGGCTGAGCCGCGACCTTGGCGAAGCGTTCGGCGTCGCGGGGCGACTGTTCCAGTTGAAGCACGCCCGTCTCGATCACGGCGCCGGGCGTGGCGGCGTAGAGGTCAGCGGCCCGCGTCAGGGCCTGGGCGTGCAGGGCGGCGATGTCGCCGTCGCCGGCGTCCAGGCGCGGGGTCACGAGGGCGGCGGGAAAGCCGGACGCCCCCGCGCCGGGCCGCTCGGCCTCGATGACGCTGACCCGCACCCCCAGCGCCGCGAAGGCGCGGGCCAGCGCGGCCCCGGCGATCCCGACGCCGATCACGGCGACCGTCGGTGGTGGCGGGACCTCGCCGCCCCCCTCGGGCAGCCGCGCCTCCAGCCTCTCGCGCTTGAGCCCGTGGCCGGGGCGTTTGTCGATCTTGAAGCCCCGTTCAGCCAGCCCCCGCCGCACCGCTCCGGCGACGGTGAAGGTCGCCACCCGCGCGCCCGGAGCCGACCGGACGGCAATCCCGTCCAGCACCGCCTCCGACCACATGTCCGGATTGGTCGAGGGCGCGAAACCGTCGAGAAACCACGCGTCGGCGCGTCCCGTCCATTGCGCCAGCGCCCAGCCGACGTCGCCGACCGCCAGATCGAACGTGGCGTTGAAACCCGGCAGGTCGAGGCGGTGAAACCCCGGCGTCGGCTCCGGCCAGGCCTCCAGCAGAGCTCGCGCGGCCTCGGCCAGTTCGGGCCAGGCGCCGAGCGCGCGCGCCGCCTCGTCGCGGGTCAGGGGGAAGCCCTCCACCGAAAAGACGCTGAGATGACCGCCCGGCGGGCGTTCGCGGCGCCACAGATCCAGCAGGGCGGCCATGTTCAGTCCCGTGCCGAACCCCAGTTCAGCCACACAGAACCGCTCGCCCTCCGCCCAGGCCTCCGGCAGGCCGCAGCCGGTCAGGAAGACCGCCCGGGTCTCGGCCAGCCCATCCTCCCGCGAGAAATAGACGTCATCGAACCGCCCGGAACGCGGCGAACCGTCGTCGGTCCAGATCAGGCGGGGCGTGCGGTCTTCGGCCATCCGCCATGGCCTATACGGGTCGCGCCCGGACGCAACGAGAAATCCGCCGCAACGAAAAGGGGCCGCCCGCGATGGACGGCCCCTTCATTTTTTCCCTCGGACTTACTGCCGGGTCGGGGGATTCAGCCGACGCTCGGTCTCGGTGATGTTGTTGCCGGCGGTGTCGCCCGGCTGGGCGGGCGGCATCGAGGCGCCGTCATTGACCGAACCGCTTCCCGAGGGGTTCATGGTCTCGCCCGAGCCGCTCGATCCGCTCGAGCCGCCTGCGGCGTTCGCGCCGCCCGAGGCATAGCCGTCAGCGCCTGCGGCGGCGGTGTCCGTGGCGGCGCCCGAGGCCTCCGCGGCTTCGGTCGAGGCGTCGGCGGCGGTGTCGTCGGCCCGGTTGCAGGCGGTCAGGGTCAGGGCCGCGGCGGCGGCGGCGAGGAGGACGGCGGTGCGCATGGGAAATCCTTGTGGCTGGAGGGCGCTCGGCCGCTCCCGACCATCAGGATGCCGACCGCCAAGCTGTAACCGCAAGTGAAATACCCGCGCTTCGCGGATGTTCCTGTCCGGGCAAGGAAAAAGGGCCGCCCGTGGGGGCGGCCCTTCCTCGTCGAGCCCCGAAGGACCCGTCGGATGCTCGTATTACTGAGCGGCCGGGGCGGCCGGAGCAGCCGGGGCCATGGCGGCGTCGGCGGCCGGAGCGGCGGCTTCGGCGGTCGCGGCAGCGGCAGTCGCGTCGGCGGCGGCAGCGTCGGCGGTCGCGGCGGCGTCCGTGGCGGTGTCGGCGGCGGCAGCGGCGTCAGCCGAAGCGTCGGCGGCCTTGTCGTCGGCGGCGGGGGTGCAGGCGGCCAGGGCCAGAGCGGCGACCGAAGCGGCGACCAGAGCGGTGATGCGCATGTTGTTTCTTCCTTCAGAAGGGTCATACGAGGTCATGAATCCTCGCAGGCCGGAGATAACGGGAACGTGAGCAGAAGCGCAAGCTAAATTCTCACGCATTCGTGAACCGGTGTGACGCACGGGAAGGATCGCGCGCCGATCCGCATGCCGTTTCGTCCCGTTTCGGCCCCTGCGCGAGCCTATTGCGGCGGCGGGCTGGTCGCCGGAGAGGTCGTGGCGGGTTCGGTCGGAAGAACCGGCGGCGTCTGGCCCGGCGGGTAGGTTCCGTCCGGATTTCCCGGCGTTACGGACCCGGACGGGGTCGGCGCCGGCCCATCGGACGGGGCCATGGCGGCGTCCGAGGGAGCCGTCGCCGCCGCCTCCACAGCGGCCTGCGGGGCCGCATCGGTCCTGGGGGCGTCGTCGCCGCCGGAACAGGCCGTCAGGGCGAGGGCCGCGGCGGCTGCAAGGATCAAGGTGCGCATGAACGGGGTCTCCGGACGATGCCGCGAGCGAATCAGCCGCCCGCGCGCGATCGATCCAATCCGTAACCGGCGGTGGCCATGGACGTTCCCGATCCCGTGATCGTCGGTGAGGACCGGTGAGCGGCGCGTGAGATCAGGGCCGCCCGATCAGGCCTCGACAGTCGCTCCGGACAGGGTTTCCTCCATCTCGAGGAAGGACGGCTGGGCGGTGGAGGGAATGTCGCCACGGCCGATCTCGACCGAGATCTGGGCCGCATTGCCGTGCAGGTGGGCCACCAGCACCGACTGGACGATCTTGTAGAAGGCGCCGTCGCCGTCGATGATTTCCTTCAGGCGCACCGACATCGGCCCGACCAGCCCATAGGCCAGGAACACGCCCAGGAAGGTGCCGACGAGGGCGCCGCCGATCATTCCGCCCAGCACCTCGGGCGGCTCGGTGATCGAGCCCATGGTCTTGATGACGCCCAGCACCGCCGCGACGATGCCGAGGGCCGGCAGACCGTCGGCCATCTGTTGCAACGCATGGGCCCCCGCCAGACCCTCGTGATGGTGCTTCTCCAGCTGTTTCTCCATGGCGTCCTCGATCTGGTGGGGGTCTTCGAGGTTCATGGTCATCATCCGCAGGGTGTCGCAGATGAAGTCGGTGGCGAAATGGTCCTTCAGCACCTTGGGGTATTTCTGGAAGATCGTGCTCTCGGCCGGCTTTTCGATGTGGCTTTCCAGGGCGATGACGCCCTTGGACTTCATCGTCTTGGTCAGCTGGAACAGCAGCGACAGCAGGTCCTTGTAGTCCTGCTTTTTCCATTTGGGACCCGCGAAGACCTTGCCGAAGCCGCCGAGCGTGGCCTTGATGGTCGAGACGCTGTTGCCGATCAGGAAGGCCGCCACGGCCGCGCCCAGAATGGCCATCAGTTCGTAGGGCAGGGAGTGGAGGATGACCTCCATCTTGCCGCCGGCCAGGATGTAGCTGCCGAACACCATGGCGAACAGCAGGACGATGCCGATAATCTGGAACATGGAGAGCGGTCGATCCTGCGCGCGAGAGACGCCGACCTTCGCCGTTAATGATTAAGGGGCGGTTGCGAACCGCCGCCGTCTAGAGACGCGTTTCGCCGCTCAGGATGGCGGCGCGGGCCGCTTCGGTCAGTTTGGCGTAGCCGTTCTTGCCGCCCCGGACATAGAGCGGGCCGTCGACCTTGCCGGGGTCGAACCCGTCGGCGACCAGGTCGATCTTGCGGTATTTGAACGTGCCGGTGGTCTCGGCCGACTTGATCAGGCGCACAAAGGCGGGACGGGCGAACGTCGGCAGTTCCTGATCGACCCAGTCGGCGAAGGCTCTGGCGGCGAAGCGACCGTCGATCACCAGGGCGACCATGCCCGCCTTGCCGTCCTGACCGGGGACCGGGACGCCATAGGCGATGACCTCCTTGACGCCCGGCGCATCGGCCAGCCGCTGCTCGACCTCGGCGGTCGAGACGTTCTCGCCCTTCCAGCGATAGGTGTCGCCGATCCGGTCGATGAAATAGACATAGCCCTCGCCGTCCTGCCGCATCAGGTCGCCGGTGCGGAACCAGCGGTCGCCGCGCACGAAGACATCGCGCAGGATCTTCTTCTCGGACGCGGCCTTGTCGGCATAGCCGGAGAAGGCGTGGCGGGGATCGTCGCCGATCATGCCCAGCGCCTCGCCGACCTCGCCTGAACGGGCCGGCTGGCACAGGCCGTCCGGCCCTCGGACCGGGGCTTCGGTGTCCATGTCGAAGCGGACGAGGCGGAAATTGATCTGTTTCTTGAGGAAGCTGGGGACGCGGCCGATCGCCCCCGGCTTGCCGTCGAAATTGAACACCGAGACATTGCCCTCGGTCGAGCCGTAGAATTCCAGGATCTCGGGCACGCCGAACCGTTTCTGGAAATCGGTCCAGACATCGGGTCTCAGGCCGTTGCCGAAGGCCAGCCGCAGCCGGTGAGACCGCTCGTCGGCGCCTTCCGGACAGTTGACCAGATAGCGGCACAGTTCGCCGATATAGACGAACAGGGTCGCGCCCGAGGCCTTCACGTCCGGCCAGAAGGTCGTCGCCGAAAACCGCTTGCGCAGCACCAGCCGGCCGCCGTTCAGCAGGGCGGGGCCGACGCCGACCAGACCGCCCGTCGAGTGATAGAGCGGCAGGACGTTGAAGGTCACGTCCTTGTCCGTCGCCCCCGTCGCCCCGGCGAAGGCGCGCATATAGGTGCGGGCGCGGGCGTGGGTGACCTTGGCCGCCTTGGGCAGACCGGTCGTGCCCGAGGTGTAGATGTACAGGGCCGTGTCGCGATTGGTCAGGCCCGCGCGCGCCGACCGGGCGGGCCGCACCGACGAT
This sequence comes from Brevundimonas vancanneytii, assembly GCA_943373195.1. Taxonomy (GTDB): domain Bacteria; phylum Pseudomonadota; class Alphaproteobacteria; order Caulobacterales; family Caulobacteraceae; genus Brevundimonas; species Brevundimonas vancanneytii_B. The sequence continues at coordinate 12,454 of CALSBO010000007.1, read as the reverse complement.
CCGCTGCGCACCGGCTTGTCCAGCCCGCGCCGTTCGTCGGCCTCCTCGGCATCGGGCAGGCCCAGCACCCAGAGCATCAGATTGCGCCCCGACAGGGCGCGTGCGTCCTCGACCCGTTTCCAGCAATCCTCGTCGGTGACCACCTGGGAAGCGTTCGAGATCGACAGGCAGTGGGCCAGGGCGTGGCCGCTCAGATTGGTGTTGATCAGGGCGCTGGCGACGCCGACCTTGGCGAACCCCATCCAGGCGGCGATGTATTCGGCCCGGTTCAGCATCACCAGGGCGATGGTGTCGCCGCGCTTGAGCCGCCGGCTCTGCGCCCAATGGCCGAAGCGGTTGGCCATGGCGTCCAGCTCGCGATAGGTCACCGTGCGCCGGTCGTCCTGGATGGCGACGTGGTCCGGGAATTTGTCGACCGCCTCTTCCCAGTCGTCGCAGACCAGGTCGGCGCTATCCAGCTCGATCGGCTTGATGCGTTTCAGCAGGCGGCTCAGCCCCTTGGCGAAACGCATATCGCGCTTGATGTTCGCCACCAGACCCATTGTCGTCGTCACCCTGAAGAAAGCCGTCCCGGCCTTGGTGATGGACAAGCCGCCGCGCGCGGTCAACCGGCAGGGGAATCTCACGGGCGTTTGGACCGGAATGAGGGCCGGTTTGCTTGCGAGCGTGGCGCCGATGCGGCGGTGACGCGGGGTGAACCCGTCCAAGTTTGAGAGCTGCTTGCGGAACGTGCCGGGGCGCTACGAAATCTGGGTCGGCGCCTATTCGAGCGGCGAAACCCAACTCGCCGTCCTGTCTGTTTCGGAACCCTCCAGCTTCTGAAGTCTGCTTCCAAGTATTAATCGATCAAAAAACTGCACCGCTTCCGTCTCAATTGTGGCGGAAGCGGTGTTTCTTCGTGTCAAAACAGGAATCTCGGAACCGTGATCTCACGAACGAGTTCTCTCTCCACGCTTTCTGGAGAAACACCGATGCCCGTGACCTATCCCGCCGATCCGACCAAGCCGTATGGCGACCGCCTCGAAACGCCGCGGATGGACCCGCGTCTGGGCGCGACCGCCGATGAGCCGTTCGTTCCCGTCTATGCCCGTCGCGGCAAGGCGCGCACCGGCCAGAACAAGGTCAAGACCTGGATGATCCTGATGCCTGTCGGCGTCATCGTCCTGGCCGGCATCGGCGCCATGCTGGTCATGGGCGGCGGCGAGGACGCCGCGGCCCCGCTGGCCGAACCCGCCGCGACCGGTCCGGTTCTGTCGGCCACCGCCACCGAGTCCGCGACCGCCCCGCTGACCGCCGCCGCGACGCCCGCACCGGTCGTTGTCGCTCCCGCGGTTCGTGAAGCCGCCCCGCTTCGCCGCGCTGCCCAGGCCCCGACACCGGCCGCCCGTCGTGAGGCCCCGCGGACGCCCGCGCCCGCCGCGCGCGCCGTGACCCCGGCGCCGGCGACCCCCACCGGCCCGCAGGCCTACAGACCGGCGTCGGAAGCCGCCTCCACGGCCCCGTCGACCTCGACGCTCAACACGGCGCCGACCCCGGCCCCAACCACCCTCCCGGCGCCCACGCCGCCGATCGTGGTCGAGCCGCTGGACTGATCCTCCGGGACTGATGCGGGGGCGACCCTGAAACGAAAAGCCTCGGCGGAGCGATCCGCCGGGGCCTTTCCTTGTCCGGCGCGTCAGACCGCCGGCGACACTCGCCAGATGACGTTGCCGACGTCGTCGGCCACCAGCAGGGCGCCGAGACGGTCGAACTGCACCCCCACCGGCCGGCCCATCGCCTGGTCCCGCGCGTTGAGGAAGCCCGTCAGCAAATCTTCGGCCGGTCCCGCCGGGACGCCGCCGACGAACGGCACGAAGGCCACGCGGTAGCCGTTGCGCGGGGTGCGGTTCCAGGATCCGTGCTGGCCGATGAAGGCCCCGCCGCGATAGCGGGCCGGGAACAGGGCGCCCTCGCCGAAGGTCAGGCCCAGAGACGCCGTATGGGCGCCCAGCGCATAGTCGGGCCTCAACGCGGCCGCCACCCGCTCCGGATTGGCCGGCTCGACCCGCGTATCGACGATCGGACCATAATAGCTCCACGGCCAGCCGTAGAAGCCGCCCGGCGTGACCGACGTCATGTAGTCGGGCACCAGATCGTTGCCGAGTTCGTCCCGTTCGTTGACCGCGACCCACAGCTTGCCGCTGTCCGGCTGCCAGGCCAGGCCGACGGGATTGCGCAGGCCCGAGGCGAAGATGCGGCTCCCTCCCGTGGCGATGTCGATCTCGTGGATGGCCGCGCGCCCCGCCTCCTCGGCCATGCCGTTCTCGGCGATGTTCGAGTTGGACCCGACCCCGACGTACAGCCGCGCGCCGTCGGCGCCGGCGACCAGACTCTTGGTCCAGTGGTGGTTCCGCCCGGCGGGCAATGCGGCCACCCTTCGTGGTGCGGTGGTGATGCGCGTCTGGCCCGTCTGATAGGGGAAGGCGACCACGGCGTCGGCGTTGGCGACGTAGAGCACCTCGCCCACCAGAGCCATGCCGAACGGGGAGGTCAGGTTCTCGAGCAGGGCCGTCTTCAACTCGGCCACGCCGTCGCCGTCGGCGTCGCGCAGCAGGGTGATGCGTTCGGCGCTGGGCGTCTTGGCCCCCGCCTTCTTCATGAACAGCCCCTGGACCCAGCCGCGCAGGCCCCCCTTCTTGCCCTCGGGCCTGGGCGGGGCATTGGTCTCGGCGACCAGTATGTCGCCGTTGGGCAGGCGGTACAGCCAACGCGGATGATCGAGACCCGAGGCGAAGGCCTGGACCCGGAACCCGGGCGCCGGCGTCGGCGTCCGCCCTGCCGGCCAGCCGACGGCCTCGGCGACCTTGACGGTGGGGATACGCTGGGGGGACGGCGCGGGCAGGGTCGGATTGGGTCCATAGCCCAGCGCCGGATCCAGCGTGCCTTCAGCCCCTCCGCAGCCGGCGAGCGTGAGAACCAGGACGGAGGCGGCGAACAGGGCGGAGCGGGTCATCGGCGGCCTCGTATCGACAGGTCAGAACTCGGGGAATTCCAGACGGCCGACGTCATAGCCGAGCGCCGCGGCCCGCGCGATCAGCGCCCGACGTTCGGCGGCGTCCGGGACTTCGCGCGTATAGATCCACAGCTTGTCGAAGGTCGGGTCGGCCGAGATGAACCAGCTATAGTCCTCGGCGTGGTCCAGCACCCAATAGTCCCAGGTGATCAGGCCGCCGAGATAGCGGACCCGCAGCTTCGCATTCGTGCCCGGATCGAGGATTTCGCCGCGCCCGCCGATGGCCTTTTCCCGGCCCTGGGGCGAACCGACCTGACAGGTGTCGCGCACATCGACCCGGGTCGGATTGACCACGACATAGTTGGTGGCTCCGGCGACGCAGCCGTCGGTCAGACGCATCGGCAGCCGGGCGATCTCCAGCCAGCGGCCGGCGTAGAACCGCTCGGGATCGACGGCCCGGGCCGGCGCGGGCGCCCGGATTTCATCCGGCGAGGGCGCGGTGACGCAGGCGGTCAGCCCCAAGGCTCCCGACAGGATGACGGCGGCGGCGAGGATGGGGGCGAGGGCTCGCATGGGCATGGGTGTCTCCGGCGAGGGGTGAACAGGACAGATACGCCCCCGGTTCCGTCGGGACGCCTCAGCTCAGCGGATTGAGGTCGCGCGGCGGGCGAATGCGCCGGAACCGCGCCTCGATGAAGGAGAACGCCCCGAAGGCGACGAAGCCCAGCGCGCCGACGGCCAGAATCCACGGACCGGCGGGCTGGCGCTCGACCGCTTCCAGCGCGGCGCCCAGGCTGGTGACGTCCGAGGCCTGGGATTTCAGGCCCGCGAGCACGACCAGCGTCGCCAGCGGAAGATAGGCCAGGCCCCGGGCGACATGGCCGATGCGGGCCAGCGGCGCCACCCGACGACAGGTCTGGGGCGAACACGCCAGATACGCCGTGAAATCCTCGCGCCAGGCCTTGACGACGTTGGCGGCGCCGATGCCGAAAATGGCCAGGCCCGCCGCGACCAGCAGCCAGTTTCCGAACGGCAGCGACAACACCTCAGCCGCCTGTTCCCGGCTGTTCACGACGCCTTCGCGCGCCGGGTCGTCGGGAGAGTCGCCCAGCAGTCCGAAGGCGCCGACCGCCAGGGCCGCGTAGCTCAGGCCGCTGAACGCCTGACCGAGGCGCGTGCCGACAGCGCGCCAGGACGTCCCTTCGTGGTCGGCATCGAACACGGCCTGAAGCGCGCGCCACATGACGAAGGCCAGCAGGCCCAGACCGATCAGCAGCATCCACACCCGGCCGAGCGGCCGCAGCGCCAGCCAGGCCAACGCCCCCTTGGTCCCTACCGAATCCCCGATCAGGTCCACCGCCGCCAGCAGGACCAGCGCCCCGACCGACAGATAGACGAAGCCCCGCGCCCCGTAGCCGACACGCGCCGCCGGCTCGAGCAGATCATGCAACGGCGGAACCCGCCGCAGCAGGGACGAGCGGCGTCTGCCCTGTTCGCCCAGATGGGCCAGGCGGCGACGGAGAAGGGCGAGGGGACTGCTGGGCACGGCGACGGTAACTCCCGGCCCGGAATATGGCTCCGCTCCGTGGCGGCGCCCTTGAGGTGCGGCGGCCGCGCGCATATCTGCCCACGTCTCGGGAGGGCGCGTATGCAGCCGGTGATATCGATCCAGGGTCTGACCAAGACCTACAAGTCCGGCCTCCAGGCCCTCAAACCCATCGACCTGAGCATAGCCAGGGGCGAGATCTTCGCCCTGCTGGGACCCAATGGCGCGGGCAAGACGACGCTGATCTCGGTCGTCTGCGGCATTGTCACCCCGACGACGGGGACGGTGACCGCGGACGGCCATGACATCCGATCCGACTACCGCGCCGCCCGGTCGAAGATCGGCCTGGTGCCGCAGGAACTGACCACCGACGCCTTCGAGACCGTGCTGGCCACCGTCACCTTCAGCCGCGGCCTGTTCGGCAAGGCGCCGAACCCCGGCCATATCGAAAAGGTGCTGCGCGAACTGTCGCTGTGGGACAAGCGCAACGACAAGATCATGACCCTGTCCGGCGGCATGAAGCGCCGGGTGATGATCGCCAAGGCCCTGAGCCACGAGCCCGATATCCTGTTCCTCGACGAACCGACGGCCGGCGTGGACGTCGAACTGCGCCGCGACATGTGGAACCTGGTCCGGCGCCTGCGCGACACGGGCGTCACCATCATCCTGACCACCCACTATATCGAGGAGGCCGAGGAGATGGCCGACCGGGTGGGCGTGATCCTCAAGGGCGAGCTGATCCTGGTCGAGGAGACCTCGGCCCTGATGAAGAAGCTGGGCAAGAAGGCCCTGACCCTGAACCTGCAGGAGCCGCTGGCCGCCGTGCCGCCCGAACTGGCCGAATGGTCGCCGACGCTGAAGGCCGAGGGGCACGAGCTGGAGTACGTCTTCGATTCCAATCTGGAGAAGACCGGCGTGCCGTCCCTGCTGCGGCGCCTGTCCGACCTGGGAATCGCGTTCAAGGATCTGAACACCCGCCAGAGCTCGCTGGAGGACATCTTCGTCAGCCTGGTCCACGACAGCGGCCGCGACGGCAGCAAGGGAGCGGCGTGATGGGTGTGAACCTCTGGGGTGTCTGGGCCCTCTATCGGTTCGAGATGGCGCGGTTCGGCCGCACCGTCTTCGGCAGCCTGGTGACGCCGGTCATCACCACGGCGCTGTATTTCGTCGTCTTCGGCTCGGCCATCGGCGGGCGGATGGAACAGGTGAACGGCGTACCCTACGGCGCCTTTATCGTGCCGGGCCTGGTCATGCTGTCGGTTTTCACCCAGTCGATCTTCAACGGCAGCTTCGGCATCTACTTCCCGAAATTCACCGGGACGATCTACGAGATCCTGTCGGCGCCCCTGTCGCCGCTGGAGACCGTGACCGCCTATGTCGGGGCCGCGGCGTCCAAGTCGATGCTGGTGGGTCTCGTCACCCTCGCGACCGCCGCCCTGTTCGTGCCGCTCCAGGTTCAGCACCCCTTGGCCATGATCGGCTTTCTGCTGCTGATCTCGGTGACCTTCAGCCTGTTCGGCTTCATCATCGGCCTGGTCTCCCAGAGCTTCGAACAGCTGCAGTTCATTCCGATGCTGGTGGTCACGCCCCTGACGTTTCTCGGCGGCGCCTTCTATTCCATCGACATGCTGCCGCCCGCCTGGCGGACCGTGACCCTGTTCAACCCGGTGGTCTATCTGATCGACGGGTTCCGCTGGGCCTTCTACGGCGTCAGCGACGTGGGCGTGGGCGTCAGCGCCGCGGCCATGGCCGCCTTCTTCCTGATCTGTCTCGCCGTCGTCGGCTGGATGTTCAAAACCGGCTATCGGCTGAAGAACTGAGGTCTTCAGCTTCGGGCCACGAAACGGGCCAGATCGGCGGACACCCTGCCCATGCCTCGAAAACGGGGCCTCCGCGTTAGAGGAAGCGCGCCGCCCCCGGCGCGGGAGATTTCATGGCCACCGAGACCGACAAGCCGATCAACGGCGCGCCCCAGCCATTCCGCCGCCCGGTGATGTGGGGCCGTCCGCCCGCGACCGTGTTCCGGGCCGGTCCCTTGCCGAAGGGCGAGCGCCTGCCGCCCCTGCCGGAGCCGCCGCGCACGATCGGCTCGGGCATCCTCAGCGGCTCGATGATCCCGCGCGCCGCCCCCGCCCCGAAAACGGATCCGGCCCACGAGCCGGCGCCGGTCGATCCGATGGTCTCGGCCGCGCCCGAGCCGCGCGAGGCGCCCGTCGCCGCGCCCATTCCCGCCCCCGCTCCCAAGCCCGCTCCGACCGCGGCGTCCTGGGCGAACCACGCCGCCGATCTGACGGTCCGGCCCCTGCCGCCGCGGCAACCGGCCAGGCCCGCCGCCCCGCTGCAACTGGATGCCCTGCCCGCCTTCCAGCCGACTGTTCGCGACGAGATCGAGCGGCCTGCCCCCGGACACGCTCCGGCCGCCCGCAGGACCGCGAACCGCACGCCGCTCTATGCCGGAGTCGCGGTCGCCGCCGCGACCGTGCTCGCCCTGGGCGCCTGGATCTGGTTGCGTCCGACCGTCGAGGCGCCGGTCGTCGCCGCCGCCCCGCCCGCGGCCGCCGTGGTCGCGGCGACAGCGCCCGCCCCGGTCCTCGACGCGCCGCCGGCTCCGGTCCCCGTGATCGAGACGCCCGCCGCGACAGCCGCGCCCGCGACCTTGACGCCGCCGGTTCGTCCGACCGCGGCTCGTCCGTCACCCGCGCCTGCCGCCGCCGCGCGCGTTCCGGCCCCCGCTTCGGTCCGACCCGCCGCGCCTCCTTCCGCCGAGGCCGCCGCCCCGCCGCCGATCGTCGTCGTCGCGCCCCTGATCGAGATCGCCCCGGCGCCGCCGCCCGGCCCGGCCCCGACCGAGGCCGAGCGACCGCAGGCGGACCCGGACTCGCCGATCGCGACCCGACCCCAGCCGCTCGGTCAGGGGACGCTCGCCTAACGGAGGGCGACGTAGCCGCGCTCGACCATGCGGCGCAGGCCCTCATAGGCCTCGGCCAGTTCCTCATAGGCCGCGCGCGCCGAAGTCAGGCGGGCGATCTGATCCGGCGTGGAGGGCGCGCCCGATTCCGACTGGCGCAGCCCCTCCGAGACCCATTTCGCGCGCGCCGTGGCGGTCAGCACGGCCAGCCGCTGGAACACCGCCGCGTCCAGTTTCGGCAGCATCTGGCCGATGACCTCGCGGTTGGCCACGAAGGCCGCATAGTCGATCTGCTCCAGCAAGCCGCGCAGCCGTCGCTGTTCCTGCGGATCGATGTCCTGCGGCTCGAAATGATCGCGCTGGCGGCGATAGCTGTTGGTCTGGATGGTCGACATGGGCGTCTTCCGGGAATGAACCGGGCTCAAGGGTGCGCCGCGTCCCTTAACGGGGGGTTGCGAGAGCGCCGAAGACGCGCGAGCGTCGGTCCATGGCGCTGCAACTCTGGTCCCATCCCTACGCTGGCTACGGCCAGAAGGCGTCCGTGGCCCCGTACGAACTCGGCCTGCCGTTCAAGCTCAAGCTGGTCGATGCGGCGAACGAGGCCGTGATGGCCGAGTTCCGCGCCCTGTCGCCTTTCTCGAAAATGCCGGTTCTGGTCGATACCGAGACGAACAGGACGCTGATCGAATCCAGCATCGTCATCGAATATCTGGACGGGCTGGCGGGCGGCGGGCGGTTGATCCCCGGCGACCCCGAGGCGGCGCTGGAGGCGCGGCTGGTCGACCGGATGGTCGATGTCTACGCCGGCGGGCCGATGAACCGGATCATTCCGCGGAAATTCCGGCCCGCGGAAAACGAGGACCCTTACGGCGATGCGCAGGACGCGGCGATCCTGGCCGGCGCCTGGGACTGGTTGGAGGAACGGCTGTCCGACGACCGGACCTGGGGCGCGGGCGAGACCTTCACCCTGGCCGACTGCGGCGCGGCGCCGATCCTGACCTATGCCCGGCGGCTGGTCCCGTTCGGCGACCGGCCCCGGCTCAGGGCCTGGCACGCACGGCTGATGACGCGGCCGTCATTCGTCCGGGCGCTGGAGGACGCTGCCCCGTTCGGCGATCTGATGCCGGCGCCGCCGGCGGAGGATTAGTGCGCTTCAGGCGGCCGCGCGGCGGGGCTCAGGTATTCGCTCTCGTCCCTGGGACGGGCGCTCAGCACGAACCGGCGGTCGCAATAGCCGCATTCGACGAAGTCCTCGCCGCCCATGTCCATATAGACCAGCGGGTGACCCAGGGCGCCGCCGCCGCCGTCGCAGGCCACGCGCTTGGTCGCGACCACGATGGCTTCCGGCGGCGGGATGATCGCATCGGCGTGGCGGGGCGGCATGGAACGACCTTGGACAGGAGCTGCGGGATGTCGCCGACTCCCTAGACCATTTTTGCTTCAGGTCGAACCGACCTGAATCCAGAAAATGGTCCAGTCCAATGCCGGCCCCGCCCCCGGCGTCAAACCGGCTGAGACCCCTTGCGGAAGACCCGGTCGAACAGGGCCTTGCGCTTGCGGAACAGGGACCAGCCCAGGCAGCCGGCGGCGACCCACAGGCCGATCTCCCCGATCACCGCCGCCGGACCGCCGATCAGCAGGGCCTCGCGCATGGTGACATCGCCCATCTTCGTGAGGACCACCATGGCGGTGAAGGTCCCGTAGCCGAGGATGCAGACCGCGAAGGCCGTCCAGCCGATCATCTTCGTGCGGGTCATGCGCCGATCTCCGTCAAGCGAGCTGTTCATAATGACAAGCAACCTAGACATAGCGACATGCAATGTCAAGCGTCATTGACACGCCGGTGCACGGACCGACAGCGGCCTTGGCGCGGGCGCGCGGCGCGCCTACCTAGGCCGCACACCGCCGAAAGCCCCTGCATGTCCGAGACCGCCGCCATGCCCGTCAACGCCATCGAGGTCCGGGGGCTGGAAAAGACCTATGCGGGTTCGAAGAAGGCGCCGCCCAAGACGGCCCTGCGCGGCGTCGATCTGGTCATTCCGCGCGGCTCGATGTTCGGCCTGCTGGGCCCCAACGGCGCCGGCAAGTCGACCCTGATCAACATCCTCGCCGGGGTGGTCAACAAGACCGGCGGCACGGCGGCGATCTGGGGCCGCGACATCGACAAACAGCCGCGCGACGCCCGCGCCGCCCTCGGCGTGGTGCCCCAGGAGATCGTCGCCGACGTCTTCTTCACCCCACGCGAGGCGCTGGAGGTCCAGGCCGGCTTCTATGGCGTGCCCGCCCATGAGCGCCGCTCGGACGAACTGCTCGCCGCCCTGGGCCTGTCGGACAAGGCCCACGCCTATGTCCGCGCCCTGTCCGGCGGCATGAAGCGCCGGCTGATGGTGGCCAAGGCCCTGGTGCACAATCCGCCCATCCTGATCCTGGACGAACCGACGGCGGGGGTGGACGTCGAGCTGCGCCGCCAGCTGTGGGACTATGTCCGGGCCCTCAACGCCGAGGGCGTGACCATCCTGCTGACCACCCACTATCTGGAAGAGGCGCAGGAGCTCTGTGATGCGATCGCCATCATGAACCGCGGGGAAGTCGTGGCCTGCGAGCCCACGCCCCAGTTGCTGCGCCGGCTGGACACCCGCAATGTCGTGGTGACGCCCGAGGGCGCGCTGGACGGCCCGCCCAAACTCAAGGGCTTCGAGGCCGTCGCCCGCCAGGGCGGCGCCTTCGCCGTCACCTATCGCAAGGGCCAGTCCTCGGTCGAACAGGTGCTGGCCGCCGTCCGCGCCGCCGGCGTCACCATCGCCGACATCGTCACCGAGGATCCGGACCTGGAGGACGTGTTCCTGGCGTTGACCTATGGGGATGCCACACAGGTCAGTCCGACGAGGGATTAGGGATTAGGGATGGGGGAGCGGATATGGATGACGCCGCCGAGCTGCGCCCACTAATCCCTGATCCCTTGTCCCTAATCCCTAGACCACCATCACCGTCCCGATGAGCAGACGCGCGCCCGCCCGCCCCATCACCGTATTGGTCGCCGCCTGAAGCTGGGCCACCAGTCGTTCGACGTCCGGCGCCGTCCCCGGCAGAAGCGCATTGGCGGACTGCTGGACCACCGCCGCATAGGCCGCGCGCAGGCGCGGGGCCGACTGGGCGACGCGGGTGCGCAGGGCGGCGTCGGGGGTGTCGACCCCGGTCTCGACGGTCATCACCCCGCGCCGGCCGCCGGGCCGCGTGACATTGGCGGTGATGGTCGGCAGGCGCAGATAGGTCGCCTGGGCCGCGCCGCCGCCTCCGCTGGTTTTGCGGGGCGAGACTTTCAATCCGAGAAGGGCGCGGCGATCCATGCGCCGACGTTAGCGCCCGGCGCTTAAAGGTCGGTTACAGGCGCGTCTCCCTCCCCTTCATGGGGAGGGACGATCGCGAAGCGATCCGGGTGGGGTTCGAATGGGCCGGAGCGCGATCAAATGCGCCCCACCCTGTCGTCGCTACGCGCCGACATCCCTCCCCATGAAGGGGAGGGAGAGCATCGGCTTGAGGTCCAGCAGGGCGAACAGGGCCGCATCCTCGTCCTGTTCGGGGTTGGGCGTGGTCAGCAGTTTGCCGCCGACGAAGATGGAATTGGCCCCGGCGAGGAAGCACAGCGCCTGCATCTCGGCGCTCATCGTCTCGCGCCCGGCCGACAGCCGGACCATCGCTTTCGGGCAGACGATCCGCGCCACGGCGACCGTGCGGACGAATTCGATCGGGTCGATCTGGCCCTCGGCCAGCATTCGCTCGCCCAGCGGCGTGCCCGTGACGGGCACCAGGGCGTTGACCGGCAGGCTGTCGGGATGGACCGGCAGGGTCGCCAGGGCGTGCAGCAGGCTGGCCCGGTCGCGCCGCGCCTCGCCCATGCCGACGATGCCGCCGCAACAGGTGCTCATGCCCGCGTCGCGCACATGCTGAAGGGTGTCGAGCCGGTCCTGATACGTCCGCGTGGTGACGACCTGGGCGTAATACTCCGGGCCGGTGTCGAGGTTGTGGTTGTAGTAGTCCAGCCCCGCCGCCTTCAGCTGGCGCGCCTGATCGGCGGTCAGCATCCCCAAAGTCGCGCAGGTCTCGAGCCCCAGCGCCTTCACCCCCGCGATCATGGTCGCCAGCTTCGGCGTGTCGCGGTCCTTCAGCTCGCGCCAGGCCGCCCCCATGCAGAACCGGCTGGCCCCGCCGGCCTTCGCCGCCATGGCCTCGGCGATGACCGCCGTGGCGTCCATCAGCTTTTCGGCCTTCAGCCCGGTGTCGAAACTGGCCGATTGCGAGCAGTAGCCGCAATTCTCGGCGCAGCCCCCGGTCTTGATCGACAGCAGCTGGCTCTTCTGCACCTCGGACGGGTCAAACCAGGTCCGGTGCACCGTGGCCGCCTCGAACACCAGCTCCATGAACGGCCGCGCGAAGAGCCCCTCGACCTCATCCAGGGTCCAGTCGTGGCGGGGCGTGGCCGACGAGGCGAGGTCGGTGGTGAGTGAGCTCATTTTCTGGCGCTTCTTCCGTGAGGCGATCCGAGGGCCGCCAAATCTCGAATAGCCGAGACGGCCGGGCGGCAAAACCCGAGTTTCGACTTCGTGCGCTTCATAAAGAAACCCCCGGCTGTTTCCAGCCGGGGGTCCATTTCGTCCGGCTGAGGCCGGGCGTCTGGATCAGAAGTCCATGTCGCCCATGCCGCCCATGCCGCCGCCGCCCATGCCGCCGGCGCCGCCGGCCGAGGCCTTCTTCGGGGCGTCGGCCACGGCCGCTTCGGTGGTGATCAGGATGCCGGCCACCGAGGCGGCGTCCTGCAGGGCGGTGCGGACGACCTTGGCGGGGTCGATGACGCCGGCCTGGATCATGTCGACATACTCTTCCGTCTGGGCGTTGAAGCCGAAGGTGTCGGACTTGTTCTCCAGCACCTTGCCGACCACGATCGAGCCTTCGACGCCCGCGTTCTCGACGATCTGACGGATCGGGGCCTGGATGGCGCGGCGGATGATGG
>CALSBO010000006.1:0-65173 GCA_943373195.1 Brevundimonas vancanneytii | reverse complement strand
CACCATCCGGGCCAAGTGGCCCGGACGGTCCCCCTCCCCATCGCAAGCGACGGGGAGGAGACGTTATCGCCGCCTCAACCCGCCCAGCAGCCCCCGCAGCAGCTCCCGCGTGATCGTGCTCCCCGCCGTGCGCAGCACCGACTTGGTCGCGGCCTCGATGGGGGTTTCGCGGGTCGAGCGGCGGGCCGGGGCGCGGGGGCGGGCGGCTTCGCGTTCGTAGCGGGCCTGTTCCTTCTCGCGGGCGACGGCGGCTTTCTCGGCGTCTTTCGCAGCCAGGGCGTCGGCCTTCGCCCGGGCCTCGGCCAGTCTGGCGTCCGCCGTGGCCTGATCGGCCTCGCCGCGGCGGGCGGCGAGGACTTCCTCGGCGGATTCGCGGTCGATGACGGCCTCATACAGCCCCCGCACCGGGCTGGCGGCCATGAGGGCGGCGCGTTCGGCGTCGGTGGCCGGCCCGAGCCGGCTGTCGGGCGGGCGGATCAGGGTGCGGGCCACGACATGGGGCGCGCCCTTCTCGTCCAGGGTTGAGACCAGGGCCTCGCCGACGCCCAGACCCTGGATGGCCTCGGAGGTGTCGAAGGCCGGATTGGCGCGGAAACTGTCGGACGCCGCCTTCAGTCCGCGCTGTTCCGCGGGGGTATAGGCGCGCAGGGCGTGCTGGATGCGGTTGCCCAGCTGGGCCAGGACGCTGTCGGGGATGTCGGCCGGGTTCTGGGTGACGAAATAGACCCCGACGCCCTTGGAGCGGATCAGCCGCACCACCTGCTCCACCTTTTCGCGCAGGGCGTCGGGCGTGTCGTTGAACAGCAGATGGGCCTCGTCGAAGAAGAAGACCAGGCGCGGCTTCTCGGGGTCGCCGACCTCGGGCAGCTGTTCGAACAGCTCCGACAGCAGCCACAGCAGGAAGGCGGCGTAGAGGCGCGGGCTGGCCATCAGCTTGGTCGCGTCCAGCACATTGACCTGGCCCCGACCATCGAGCCCGGTGCGCATCATGTCTTCCAGCCGCAGGGCCGGTTCGCCGAAGAAGGCCTTGCCGCCCTGTTGCTCGAGCTGAAGCAGGGCGCGCTGGATCGAGGCGATCGAGGCGGGGGCGACATTGCCGACCTCGCGGCCGATCCGCTCGGCGTTCTCCCCCACATGGACCAGCATGGCGCGCAGATCGTCCAGGTCGAGCAGCAGCAACCCTTCCTTGTCGGCGACGTGGAAGACGACCGACAGCACCCCTTCCTGCACATCGTTGAGGTTCAGCATCCGGGCCAGCAACAGGGGGCCGATCTCGCTGACGGTGGTCCGGATCGGATGACCCTTGAGGCCGTACAGGTCCCAGAACACCACCGGCGCGGCGCGGGGCGTCAGCGTCAGCCCCATGCCGGCGGCGCGGGCCAGCAGCTTCTCGTTCGGCGAGCCCGGCACGCAGATGCCCGACAGATCGCCCTTCACATCGGCGCAGAAGACGGGGACCCCCGCGTCCGAAAACCCCTGGGCCATGATCTGCAGCGTGACCGTCTTGCCCGTGCCGGTCGCGCCGGCGACCACGCCGTGGCGATTGGCGCGATGGAACAGCAGCTGCTCCGGCTTGTCTGCCCCGTTGTCCGAGGATTGGCCGAGGAACAGGCCGGGGGCGGGCTCTGGCATGGAAGACTCCTGAAGGCCCGTCACCCTGTCGCGACCGGAAGCGTGCATCAAGCGATCATTGACCGAACCGGCGACGACGCCGACGATGGCGGGATGAAGCCGCCCTCGATCGTTCCCAGCCCCACCGTCTCGCGCAATGCGCTGGTGACTCTCGCCATCGTCGCGGCGGGGGCCGCGATCTACTGGCTGGCGGACATACTGACCCCTCTGGCCATGGCCATCTTCCTGCTGATCATGATCGACGGGGTGAAGCGGTTCATCGAGCGGCGCACCCCGATCGCGCGGCGCTGGGCGGGTCTGGCGGCCCTGCTGGTGGTGATCGCGGCCTTCGCCGCCTCGATCTGGATCATCATCGACGGCGCGGCGGGCTTCTTTGACGAGGCGACCGGCGTGACCAGCCGGATCGGGCCGCGGCTCGACCAGGTGCTGGCCGACGGCTCCCGGATGCTGGGCGTCGAGACCGCCCCGACCGCCAACCAGCTGATCGCCCAGCTGGACGTGCGCAGCTATATCGCCCTGGTCGCCCGACAGGCCCAGGGCGTGGTCACCGGCGCCTTCTTCGTGCTGGTCTATCTCGGCTTCCTGCTGGCCTCGCAGGGCGGGTTCCGGCGCAAGATGGTCAATATGTTCCCCGACGGGAAACGGCGCGACGAGGCGCTGGAGGTGTTCCACCGCGTCCGCGGCGGGGTCGAGGGCTATATCTGGGTCCAGACCGTGACCGGGGCGATGATCTGCGCCGCCGCCTGGGTGCTGATGCGGGCGGTGGGGCTGCAGAACGCGGAGTTCTGGACCTTCGTCATCTTCATCGTCGGCTTCATCCCGGTGCTGGGCGGGGCCGTGGCGGGCCTGGCGCCGCCGCTGTTCGCCCTGGTGCAGTTCGAAAGCTACTGGCCCGCGGCGGTTCTTCTGGTGGGCCTGCAGGCGATATTGTTCGTCAGCGGCAATCTGATCCAGCCGCGCATGCAGGGCGACAACCAGAACATCGATCCGGTGGTGGTGCTGTTGTCCCTGGCCTTCTGGGGCAAGCTGTGGGGTGTGGTGGGGATGTTCCTGTCGACGCCGCTGGCGGTCATGGCCATGGCGGTCCTGGCCGAGTTCAAGGGCTCGCGCTGGATGGCCATCCTGTTGTCCGGCGACGGCGAACCCTATGCCGACGAGGACCGGAAACCGGCGACGGGCGGCAAGCGGGGCCGCGTCAACCCGCCGCAGGCGAAGGCTGACTGAGAAGGGTCCGGCGCCCTTGATTGGCCACAACCGGCGCCTATCTCACACCTGTCGCCGCGGCCCCTTCCCCTCCCCCCCAAGGCCGCGGCGGAATAGATCGGCGCCAACCCTCCCCCCTCCTGGGCGCCGGTCCGAAGCAGGCCGCCGGACGCAAGTTCGGCGGCCTTGTCGTTTCCGGGGCGCCCTTGAGGGGACCACAACGCGCTTTTCAGGTCACAGGCGCCGCGCGTTGGCGCGCATTGCGCCGCGACCGCCGGAACAGGCCGCGTACAGTCTGCGTTAGCGGCGGCGGAAGGGCGAACTCGCGGCTGTTCCGCGTCCCGCTCAAAGGATCCTCCCCGATGATGAAGTCGATCTCCGCCGCGTCCCTGACGCTTCTGCTGGCCGGCGCGGCCTCCCCCGCCCTGGCCCAGTCGGCCCCCGACTGGAGAGGCCCCTATATCGGCGTCTACGGCGGCGCGCTGGAGAACAACGAGGACGCCGGCGAGAGCCTGGTGTTCGACCGCGACTTCGACGGCGAGTTCGATGACGCCGTGGTTCTGAACGGCACGACCAACAACGCCTTCAGCCCCGGCTCCTGTGACGGCGGCGCCCAGACCAATACCGCCTCGGATGGTTGCGACGTCGATCCGACCGGTGTCGAGGCCTCGGTCCGCATCGGCTATGACATGCAGTTCGGCTCGTTCGTCATCGGCGCGGTCGGCGAACTGAGCGGCGCCGATGTCGAGGATACGGTCACCTCGTTCAGCGTCACGCCGGCGGCCTATGTCTTCACGCGCGACCTGGAGTCCATGGCGGCGCTGCGTCTGCGCGCCGGTTTCGCTGTCGGCCCGGCCCTGCTCTACGCCACCGGCGGCGGCGCCAAGGCGAAGATCCGGAACAGCTTCCGCACCACCAACACGGCCAACAGCTTCACCGAAACCGTCAATGACGACGAGGCCGACGGCTATCAGCTGGGCGCCGGCGTCGAATGGAGCCTGGCCCCCAACCTGACGCTGACGGGCGAATATCTGTTCACCAACCTGCAGCCCGGCGACTATGTGGTCCGGGTCGGGCCGGGCACGGCGGGGCCGACCAACCCCTTCATCCTGCCGCCCAACACCGCCGGCACCGACATGACGCGCAGCAATGACGGCATGGAGCTGCACGCCCTGCGGCTGGGGATGAACGTCCGCTTCTGATCCTCGTGGCCCGATCGATCACTGACTGACGCGGCTTCGGCTCCGGAAACGGGGCCGGCGCCGTCGTTTTGGGGGTTCCCGAGCCGCGCCGGCTGGCCTAGTCAGGCCGCGTCCGACGCGGACGCTTGCCCGGGCGGCAAAGCAGCCTAGTCTGGCGACCATCTCCGGCGGCTCGCTGACGAGGCCGCGACCAGAAGAGACCTGCCCATGTCCGGCGAAGCGGCCCCCAAGCACCCTCAGGCGATCACCCTGGAGGCGCTGGAAGCCAGCTTCGACCAGCTTTCACCCGGCGGCCTGACCGGCCCGGCCCGGGATTTCCTGCGGCAGGCCCATGAAGACTACGCCGCCGACGAGACGCCCGAACTGGGCGGCCGGGACATGGCCGGCCTTCTGGCCTCGGCGTGGCGGGCGGCCGAGGGACGGGCCCACGGCGAGGCCGCGCGGATCACCCTGTCGCCGCTGCAGGCCGCCGGCGGGCCGCCGTTGGGATACGATGTCCTGATCGTCATCCAGGATGACCGGCCGTTCCTGGTGGACAGTGTGATGGGCGAGCTGGCGGACGCCGGCGTCACCGTGCGGTCGATGTACCATCCGGTCACCGAGGAGGAGGGCGGACGTGAATCCACCATCATCGTGATCCTGGACCCCCTGCCGCAGGAGCGGCGCGACGCCCTGGGCGAAGGCCTGTCGCAGACCCTGAACGATGTCACCGCCGCGGTCGACGGCCACGCCGCCATGGCCGAGCTCATGCGCCGGTCGATCGCCCATCTGGACTCGGCCCCGCCGGGCGTGAACGCCGCGGTCCTGGCCGAGAACCTGGCCTTCCTGCAGTGGCTGCAGGCCGACCATTTCGTCTTCCTGGGCGCCCGCGACTACGACTATCCGCGCTCGAAGGACGGCGGCTACGAGGCCGAGGCGCCTCTGTCGCAATCGGGCGTCGGCCTGGGCGTGCTGGCCGATCCGGAACGCACCGTGCTGCGCCGCGCCAGCGAACCGGCCGTGCTGACGAAGTCGATGAAGAAGCAGCTGGACCTGTCCGAGCCGGTGACCGTCGCCAAGGCCAATGTCCGCTCTCGCGTCCACCGCCGCGCCTATATGGACTATATCGGGGTCAAGCGGTTCGGCCCGGACGGCCGCCCCTCGGGCGAGACGCGGTTCGTCGGCCTGTTCACCGCCGAGGCCTATGACAAGACCGCGACCCAGGTGCCTCTGGTCCGGCGAAAGGTCGCCAACGCCCTGACCCGCGCCGGCAAGGCGGCCGGCAGCCACAGCGAGAAACGGCTCAAGAACATTCTCGAAAACTACCCGCGCGACGAACTCTTCCAGATCACCGAGGACGAGCTGCTGGAGATCGCGCTGGGCATCCTGCACCTGCACGACCGGCCGCGGATCAAGACCTTCACCCGCCGCGACCCGTTCGACCGTTTCGTCTCGGTGCTGGCCTTCATTCCGCGCGAGCGGTTCGACGCCTCTGTCCGTGAGCGGATTGGCGTCATCCTCGCCAGGGCGTGGGGCGGCCGCCTGTCCGCCTGGTATCCGCAGCTGTCGGACCAGCCGCTGGTGCGGATTCACTACATCATCGGCGTCACCCCGGGCGATCATCCGTGCCCGGACCAGGCGATCCTGGACGCCGAGATCACCGAGGCCGGCCGCAGCTGGATCGACCGGTTCGAGAGCGCCCTGCGCGAGGCCGATGTCGACGATGTCGCCGTCGGTCCCGTGAGCACCCGCTGGGCCGAAGCCTTCCGCGCGGGCTACCGCGAGCGCTATGACGCCGACGAGGCCGTGCGCGACCTGCAGGCCATCGACGCCCTGAACGACACGGGTCTGAACGACGGCGGCGAGCCTGTGGCGGTCCGCGCCTTCCGCAACGAGCGCGACGGGCCGCTGAATTTCCGTTTCAAACTCTATCGCCGGGGCGCGGCCGTGCCTCTGTCGGACGTGTTGCCGATCCTGGCCGACATGGGGCTGAAGACGCTGGAGGAATGGGGCCACGCCCTGTTCCCGGCGGGCGACGCCGAAATCCACGTCCACGAATTCCTCATGGAGGACCCGCGTGGCGGCGACCTGCGCTTCGAGGACGTCAGGGGTCCGTTCGAGGCCGCCTTCTCGGCGGTCTGGACCGGCAAGACCGAGAGCGACGGCTTCAACCGGCTGGTGCTGGAGCTCGGCGTCGACTGGCGCGACGCGGCCCTGGTGAGGACCCTGGCCCGCTATCGCCAGCAGACCGGCCTGGATCCCAGCCAGGCGGTGCAGGAAGAGGCGCTGCGCGACTATCCGGCCGTGGCGCGCGGTCTGCTGGCCCTGTTCGCGGCGAAATTCGATCCGGCGGCGGGCGGCGACGCCGACAGCCGCGCGGGGGCGGTCGACAAGCTGGTCCGCAAGATCGACGCCCTGCTGCAGGACGTGAAGAGCCTGGACCACGACCGCGCCCTGCGGCGGATGGCCTTGCTGGTCCAGGCGATCAAGCGCACCAACTACTATCAGACCGGCCCCGACGGCGCGCCGAAGGCCCACATCTCGATCAAGATCGCCTCGCGCGAACTGGCCGATCTGCCGCTGCCCAAACCGTTCAGGGAAATCTTCGTCTGGGCCCCGCATATCGAGGGCGTGCACCTGCGCTTCGGCCCGGTGGCGCGCGGCGGCCTGCGCTGGTCGGACCGGCGTGACGACTTCCGCACCGAGGTCCTGGGGCTGGTCAAGGCGCAGCAGGTCAAGAACGCCGTCATCGTGCCGGTCGGCTCCAAGGGCGGCTTCTTCCCCAAAAATCTGGCCGGCATGGTCCGCGCCGGCGCCGACCGCGACGCCCAGCAGGCCGAGGCCATCCGCGCCTACAGGACCTTCCTGTCAGGGCTGCTGGACATCACCGACAACATCGCCGGGAACGGCGCGGTGGTTCCGCCCGCCGCCGTGGTCCGGTTCGAGGGCGACGACCCCTATCTGGTCGTGGCGGCCGACAAGGGCACGGCGACCTTCTCGGACATCGCCAACGGCGTTTCGGCCGACTACGGCTTCTGGCTGGACGACGCTTTCGCCAGCGGGGGCTCGGTCGGTTACGACCACAAGGTCATGGGCATCACCGCCCGCGGAACGTGGGAGGCGGTCAAGCGCCATTTCCGCGAAATGGGCAAGGACATCCAGACCGAGCCCTTCACCGCGGTCGGCGTGGGCGACATGTCGGGCGACGTGTTCGGCAACGGCATGCTGCTGTCCAAGGCCACCTGCCTGATCGCGGCCTTCGACCACCGCGACATCTTCATCGACCCCACGCCTGATCCGGCCTCCAGCTGGAAAGAGCGCGACCGCATGTTCAAACTGCCGCGCTCGTCCTGGCAGGACTACGACAGGTCCAAGATCTCCAAGGGCGGCGGCGTCTTCCCGCGCTCGGCCAAATCGATCGAACTGAGCCCGGAGATCCGGGCGGTGCTGGATATCCAGGACAAGGTCGTCGATCCGGCGGCGCTGATGAAGGCCATCCTTCTGGCCCCGGCCGAGCTGCTCTATTTCGGCGGCATCGGCACCTATGTGAAGGCGCCGCACGAGACGGACGCCCAGGTCGGCGACAAGGCCAATGACGCCATCCGCGTCGATGGCGGCGATCTGCGCGCCAAGGTCATCGGCGAGGGGGCCAATCTGGGCCTGACCCAGGCCGGGCGCATCGCCTTCGGCCGCAGCGGGGGCCGCATCAACACCGACGCGATCGACAACTCCGCCGGGGTCGACAGTTCCGACCACGAGGTCAACATCAAGATCCTGACCGGGGCGGCCATCGCCTCGGGCGCGCTCAAGGCCGACAAGCGGGATGCGCTGCTGGCCTCCATGACCGACGAGGTCGGCCTCAAGGTGCTGGCCCACAACTACGACCAGACCCTGGCGGTCTCGTTGCAGGAGGCCGAGGGCGTCGCCGCCCTGGACGCCCAGCAGCGGTTCATGCAGTGGCTGGGCGCGAAGGGCAGGCTGGACCGCAAGGTCGAAGGCCTGCCCGACGATGTGAAACTGGCCGAGCGGAAGGCCGCGGGTCAGGCCCTGACCCGGCCCGAACTGGCCGTGCTGACCGCCTACTCCAAGCTGGAGCTGTTCGACGACATCGTCGGCTCCACGGCCCCGGACGACGCCTTCTTCCAGAAGACGCTGGTCCGCTATTTCCCGGCCCCCCTGGCGAAATACGAAGCCGACATGCAGCGCCACCGACTGCGCCGCGAGATCATCTCGACCATATTGTCGAACGAGATCGTCAACATGTGCGGCGCGACCTTCCCCGAACGGCTGCGCATCGCCGCGCGCTGCGATACGGCGGCGATGGTGGTCGCCTTCGAGGCGGCGCGGCAGGTGTTCCGCCTCGACGAGGCCTGGGACCAGGTCTCGGCGCTGGATCTGAAAATCCCGGCCGCGGCCCAGACGCTGCTGTATCAGGAAGTCGCCACCGTGCTGCGGCGCCAGACCTTCTGGCTGGCGCGGCGGGCGATGCGGCCCGGCTGTTCGGTCGACGCCCTGGTCACGGCCTACCGCCCGGCAGCGGACGCCCTGCGCGCGGCGGGCGGCAAGGTGCTGTCGCGCTTCGAACAGGACCGGCGGGCCGCCCGCGCCCAGGGTTTCGCCGACCTCGGCGCGCCCCAGGCCATGGCCCGTGATTTCGCCCTGATGCGTCCGATGGTGGCCACAGCCGACATCGGCGACCTGGCTCGGCAGGTGGGCTGGACCGAACCCGCCATGGCCACGCTTTACCACCAGGTCGGCGCCGCCTTTGACTTCGACCGGCTGCGCGCCGGCGCGGGCAATGTGCCCTCGACCGATCATTTCGACCAACTGGCCGTGCGCCGGTTGATCGAGGACCTGATGGCCGAACAGATGACCCTGACCCGCGCCGTCGCCAAGGCGTCGGACGCCTCGGTCGGGGCCGGCGAGAAGGCGGCCGAGGCCGCCGTCGACGCCTGGATCGGCTCGCAGCAGCCGGTGGTGGAGGGTCTGCGCGCTTCGGTCGACGAGATCGAGGCGTCAGGCTCGGGCTGGAGCTTCGCCAAACTGACCATCGCCAACAGCGTCATCCGCGAGATCGCTTCGTCAGCAAGCTGACGAAGCGATTTTGCTGGGCCGCGGTCAAAAGGCTCCGCCTTTCTCGACCCGACGCGGCCTGGCGCTTCGCGCATTTGTCCGGGTTCTGCTAGCCTGCCCGGCCGAGGGAGAGGGCTGATGCCGCGCAAGTTTCTGGTGGTCGTCGACGACAGTCCGGAGTTCGAGGCGGCGCTGCGCTACGCCTCACGCCGGGCCCGGTCGACGGGCGGGCGGGTGGCCCTGCTGCGGATCATTCCCGCCGCGGCGTCCGACGCCCACTGGGCCGGCGTGCGCGAGGAGATCGAGCGCCAGACGCGCGTCGAGGCCGAGGCGTCGCTGAACAAATGGGCCGGGGACGCGGCGGAACGCTCCGGCGCGACCCCCGTGCTGCTGATCGAGCGCGGCGAACCCCAGGACGCGATCCGCAAGGTCGTCGGCGAGGACAATGAGATCAAGATCCTGGTCCTGGCGGCGGGCGGCGGCGGGCGCGGCCCCGGTCCGCTGGTCACCGCCGTGGTCAAACAGGGCGCCGCCTTCACCGGCCGCAAGCTGCCGGTCACCATCGTCCCCGGCGAACTGACCGAGAAGGACATCGAGGACCTGGCGTGATGCTTGCGCGCTTCTCCCTCCCCCGAAGTGGGGAGGGATGTCGGCGCGAAGCGACGACAGGGTGGGGAGTGTCAGGGCAGCGCACGAAGGTGCGGCGGTTCCCTACCCGTCTGTCGCTATCGCGACAGCCACCCTCCCCATGAGGGGAGGGAGAACGTCCTGCGGGACTTGAACCCGCCGCCTCCACGGCGCACTTACCGGCCATGTTCATCCAGACCGAACCGACCCCGAACCCCAACGTCCTGAAATTCCTGCCCGGCCGGGATGTCTCGTCCGATCCGCGCGACTTCGTGAACCGGGACGAGGCCGCCGCCTCGCCCCTGGCCGAGGCGCTGTTCCAGCTCGAAGGCGTCACCGGGGTGTTCTTCGGCTACGAATACGTTTCCGTCACCCGCGATCCGAAGGGTCTGGACTGGGCCCAGATGAAGGCTCCGATTCTGGCGGCCATCATGGACCATTTCGTCTCGGGCGCGCCGTTGTTGCGCGACGGGGCCGCCGACCACGCCGAGGCGGGCGAGGACTCCGAGATCGTGGCCGAGATCAAACAGCTGCTGGACAGCCGCGTGCGCCCGGCCGTGGCCCAGGACGGCGGCGACATCCTGTTCGACGCCTTCGACGAGGAAACCGGGGTGCTGACCCTGCGCATGCGCGGCGCCTGCGCCGGCTGTCCCTCGTCCTCGGCCACCCTCAAGGCCGGCGTCGAGCAGATGATGAAACACTACATCCCGGAAGTGACGAGCGTCGAGCAGGTGCTTTGAGCGCACGCGAACAGACCGATTGCAACCTGACCGTTTGTATGAAACTCTCCAAAGTTGAGCGAGAGCGAGGAAACGGCCATGGCCAGGATCGGCGGACGGGACGAAGTGGACGCCTATGTCGGCGCGCGCATCGGTCTGAGGCGCTCGGCGCTGGGCCTGTCGCAGAGCGCCCTGGCCCAGCAGCTGGGGATCAGCTTCCAGCAGGTTCAGAAATACGAGAGCGGCCAGAACCGCATCTCGGCCTCGCGCCTGCACCGGGCGGCGACGGTCCTGGGAACCTCGGTGGAGACCTTCTTTCCCCCGGTCGAGATCGCGCGCGGCGCGTCCGACGACGGCTGGGCGGCGCTGCGCCTGATCACCGCCACCGCCGACGGACGGACCGTGGCGGCGGGTTTTCCGAGGATCGAGGACCGCGACCTGCGCCGGGCCGTGGCGCGGATCGTACGGGCGCTGGCCCGCGAGGACTGACCGTTCGCGGCGCGGGAGCGGCGTCGTGAGGGTGATGGTCGTCGATACGGCCTTGGGCCTTTGCACCGCCGGGGTGTTCGAGGTCGACGGGTCCGGCGCGCGCGCGCTGGGTCTGCGCTCCGAGCCGATGGTCAAGGGCCATTCCGAGCGGATCGCCGGCTTCGCCCGCGACGCCGCGATCGAGGCGGGCGCGGCCTTCGCGGACCTCGACCGTATCGGGGTGACGATCGGGCCGGGCTCGTTCACCGGCCTGCGCGTCGGTCTGGCCTTCGCCCAGGGACTGGCGGCGGCGCTGCACCGGCCGGTCGTGGGCATATCGGCGCTGGACGCCCTGACCGCTTCGGCCGGGGACGCTCCGGCGGTCGCGGCCCTGATCGACGCCCGCCGCGGACAGGTGTACGCCCGCTTCTGGCGCGGCGGGGAGGCGGAAGGACCCGCCGAGGCCCTGACGCTCGAGGCGGCGGCGGCGCGGATCGCGGCCCTGGGGTCCGCGGCGGTGCTGGTCGGGTCCGGCGCGGCCCTGTTCGCCGGGATCGCCTCGGGCAAGACCCTGCTCTCCCTCGAAGGCCCCGCGCCCGACGCTCTGGCCCGGCTGACGGCGGCGGTCGATCCGGCGAGGGCTCCCGCCCGGCCCCTGTATCTGCGCGCGCCAGACGCCACGCCGCCGACCCGCCTGCCGGGTCAGGCCCGGGCTCCGGCGTCATGACGGATCGCGCCGCCGCCGCCCAACGGCTCGCCGCGATCCATGCCGCGGCCTTCGACGCGCCGTGGGACGCCGCCGCGTTCGAGTCCTTGCTGGGTCAGGCGGGCGTCATCGTCCTCGAACAGCCCGGCGGCTTCATCCTGCTGCGCGCGGTCGCCGACGAGGCGGAAATCCTGACCCTCGCCGTCCGCCCGTCCGCCCGGCGGCAGGGCCTCGGCGCCCGGCTGGTGAGCGAGGGGGCGGCCTCGGCCGCCGCACGGGGCGCGACGCGGCTGTTTCTCGAGGTCGCCGGGGACAACGCCGCCGCCCTCGCCCTCTACACCGGCGCGGGCTTCGCCGAGGTCGGGCGGCGGCCCGGCTACTACGCCCGCTCCGGCGGCGACCGGCAGGACGCCCTGCTTCTGGCTCTCAACTTGACGGCGGCGCTTCCCTAGGGCGCGCGGCCCGCCTATCTTGCCGGCCATGGACCGGATCGAACAACTCTGCGCCGAGCGCGGCATGCGCATGACCGAGCAGCGGCGCGTCATCGCCCGGGTGCTGTCCAGCGCCGAGGACCATCCGGACGTGGAGGAGCTGTACCGCCGCGCCTCCGCCATCGACCCGCATATCTCGATCGCCACCGTCTATCGCACCGTCCGCCTGTTCGAGGAGGCCGGCGTGGTCGAGAAGCACGACTTCGGCGACGGCCGCAGCCGCTACGAAGAGGCCGGCGACGACCATCACGATCACCTGATCGACACCCGCACCGGCGAGGTCATCGAATTCTTCGACGCCGAGATCGAACGGCTCAAGACCGAGATCGCCGAACGGCTGGGCTTCGAACTGGTCGGCCACAAGCTGGAGCTCTACGGCAAGCCGATCGCCGGGGCCGAGCCGTCCAAGCGCGAAGGCCTGATCTTCACCCGCCACGCCCATCGCGGCGAAGACGCCGCCTGAGAGGTTGGCGCGCGAGTGGCGCGAAGGCGTCCGGCGCCCTAGAAAGCCCCTCCCATGACCGAAACCCCCGTCCCGCCGCAGGACGAACAGGTCGCGCCCAAGCGCCTGTTCATCAAGACCTACGGCTGCCAGATGAACGTCTATGACAGCGAGCGCATGGCCGATGTGCTGCGCCCGCTGGGCTATGCCACGACCGACGCGGCCGAGGACGCCGATTTCGTCATCCTGAACACCTGCCACATCCGCGAGAAGGCGGCCGAGAAGGTCTATTCCGAGCTCGGCAAGCTGCGGGCGATGAAGGACGGGCGGGCGGCGGCGGGGCGGGGCGCCATGACCATCGCCGTGGCCGGCTGCGTCGCCCAGGCGGAGGGGCAGGAGATCATGCGGCGTCAGCCCGCCGTCGATCTGGTCGTCGGTCCGCAGGCCTATCACCAGCTGCCGGAGCTTCTGACACGCACGGCGCGGGCGCGCGGCGAGCGGATCGGCGCCGATTTCGCCCCGGTCGACAAGTTCGACGCCCTACCGAAGACCCGCGGCGTCGACGGTCCGACCGCCTTTCTGACCGTGCAGGAGGGTTGCGACAAATTCTGCACCTTCTGCGTGGTGCCCTACACCCGGGGCGCCGAATGGTCGCGGCCGGTCGCGGCCGTGCTGGCCGAGGCGCGCGAACTGGCCGGCAGGGGGGTGCGCGAGGTCACCCTGCTGGGCCAGAACGTCAACGCCTATGACGGCGAAGGACCGGACGGCGCGCCCTCGACCCTGGCGCGGCTGGCCTGGGCGTTGGCGGAGATCCCGGGGATCGACCGCATTCGCTACACCACCAGCCACCCCAACGACATGTCGGACGACCTGATCGCCGCCCATGGCGAGCTTGGGGCGCTGATGCCCTGGCTGCACCTGCCGGTGCAGTCCGGCTCGGACCGCGTCCTGCGGCTGATGAACCGCAAGCACGGGCGGACGAAATATCTCGACCTGATCGGCCGCGTCCGCGCGGCGCGGCCCGACATCGCCCTTTCAGGGGACTTCATCGTCGGCTTCCCCGGCGAGACGGACGCGGATTTCGAGCACACGATGGATCTGGTCCGCCGCGCCCGGTACGCCTCGGCCTTCTCCTTCATGTATTCGCCCCGCCCCGGCACGCCCGCCGCGACCATGGCCGGCCAGGTTCCCGCCGCCGTGGCGCGCGAGCGGCTGCATGCGTTGCAGACCCTGCTGTGGGAACAGCAGACGGCCTTCAACGCCGCCATGGCCGGACGGACCATGGATGTGCTGTTCGAGAAGAAGGGCCGTCACGACGCTCAGGCCATCGGCCGCTCGCCCTGGCTGCAATCGGTCCATGTCGACGACGCGGATCATCTGATCGGCCGGATCGTTCCGGTCGAGATCCTGAAGGGACAACAGAATTCCTTGGCCGGCCGCCTCCTCTTCCCAGCGCCGTCATCCTCGGGCTTGACCCGAGGATCAGACGATCCGCGTCTGGATGGTTCGGGCCGGCCCGCGATCGAGGCCTCGCCTTCCTCAGCGAGGCGCACGACACCTGATCCTCGGGTCAAGCCCGAGGATGACGGCCTTGGGAGTGTGTATGGCGCGTGAGAGTGAGTTTCTGGCGCTGGACGATGCGGCCGTCCGCGCGGTGATCGGCCCCAACAGCCGGCACCTGGCCCTGATCGAGGATCGGTTCAAGGTGCTGGTCGAGACCCCCGGCGGCGGGGTGTCGATCAACGGCTCGGCCAGGGACCGGTCGCAGGCGAAGCGGGTGATCCAGACGCTGGCGGAGCGGGCCGAAGCCGGCGCCGAGATCACCGAGGCCGATGTGCGCACGGCGCTTGGGGCGGCTCAGGCCCAGCCGCGGGCAGGGCAGGGGAGCGTGGCCCCCGGCGCCATCGCCCTGCCGGTCGGACGGCGCGGGGCGATCGCACCCAAGACGGCGGCCCAGGCGAACTATCTGGCGCTGCTCGGGTCCTGCGAACTGACCTTCGGCGTCGGGCCGGCCGGCACCGGCAAGACTTTTCTCGCGGCGGCCTACGGCGCCTCCCTGTTGCGGCGCGGACAGGTGGACCGGCTGGTGATCACCCGGCCGGCGGTCGAGGCGGGCGAGAAGCTGGGCTTCCTGCCCGGCGACCTGAACGAGAAGGTCGATCCCTATCTGGCCCCGATCTGGGAGGCGCTGAACGACATCCTGGGACCCGACGACGTGCGGCGGCGCCGCGACAAGGGCGAGATCGAGGCCGCGCCGATCGCCTTCATGCGCGGCCGCACCCTGGCCCACGCCTTCATCATCGTCGACGAGGCCCAGAACACCTCCCGCCTGCAGATGAAGATGGTCCTGACCCGTCTCGGAGAGGGCGCGCGCATGGTGGTGACCGGCGATCCGTCGCAGGTGGATTTGCTGAATCCCCGCGATTCCGGCCTGAAACACGCCCTGCGCATCCTCGAGAACGTCAAGGGCGTAGGCGTGCAGCGGTTCGAGGCGCAGGATGTGGTGCGTCACGCCATGGTCGAGCGGATCGTGCGCGCCTATGACGCCGACGCCGCGGCCCGCCGCCCGGCCGCCGATCTCGAGGATCCGGACGCGTGATCGAGGTCGAGATCGAGGACGCCGCCTGGACCGACGCCCTGCCCGAGGCCATCGCCGTGGCCGAACGCGCCGCCGTCGCGGCCCTGGGAGGCGGTGGGGGCGATGTCGTCGTCCTCCTGACCGACGATGCGGCGGTGCAGGACCTCAACGCCCGTTTCCGCGGCAAGGACCGGCCCACCAATGTGCTGTCCTTTCCGGCCGCCGGGAGCGCCGCGCCCCATCTGGGCGATCTGGTTCTCGCCTACGGCGTCTGCGCCGCGGAGGCCGAGGCCCAGGGCAAGACCCTGGCCGACCACCTGACCCATCTGACCGTCCACGGCGTGCTCCACCTTCTGGGGCGCGACCATGTCGACGAGGCCGAGGCCGAGGCGATGGAGGCCGAGGAGCGAAGCCTGCTTGCCAGTCTGGGCGTCGCCGACCCATACAGGCCCGCATGAACCTGTTTAACGCGACGATCGAAGACGAAAGCCCGCGCGGGCGGCTGATCCTGCGGCTGGGCCGCATCGGCCTGGCGTTGGCGGCCGGGGCGGCGGCGGCCCTGGCCCATCCGCCGTTCGGCGTCCTGCCCGGTTTGCTCGGCTATGCCCTGCTGATGTTCCTGGCCGAGCGGTCGGCCGGCGCCCGCGGCGCCTTCTGGATGGGCTGGCTGGGCGGCTTCGCCTATTTCTTCATCAGTTGCTGGTGGGTGGCCGAGGCGTTTCTGATCAATCCGGCCCAGGCCTGGATGGCGCCCTTCGCGGCCTCGCTGCTGCCCATCGGGCTGGGGCTGTTCTGGGGGACGGCGACGGCGCTCTATCGCCGCTTCCTGCCCGCCGGGGTCAAGCGGGTCCTGTTCTTCGCCGCCCTGTTCGCCCTGATGGAATGGCTGCGCGGCCACCTCCTGACCGGCTTCCCGTGGAACCCGGCGGGGGCCAGCTGGAAGGCCGGTTCGGCGGCGTCGCAATTCGCCTCGGTCGCCGGTGTCTATGGGCTGAGTTTCGTCACCGTGGCGGCGGCCGCCGCCTTCGGGCCGCTGCTCTCGTCCGGGCCGCGAAAGACCCGGATCGGCACGGCGGCGCTGGGCGGGCTGGCCATCGCGGCCCTTCTGATCGGCGGCGCCGTGCGCCTGTCCCAGGCCCGGCTGGAAACGACCGACACCGTGGTGCGGATCGTTCAGGCCGATGTCGACCAGGAGTCCAAATGGACGCCGGAGGCCTATCGCGGCATCGTCGACCGCTACGTCAATCTGACCGCCCGGCCCGGCGCGGTCACGCCCGACCTGATCATCTGGCCCGAAGGCGCCCTGCCAGCCACGGCCAATCAGGTGTTCGCCCCCGGGTCGTTCGAGTCCCTGGCCATGGCCCGGGCGGTGCAGCCCGGGCAGAGCCTGATCGTGGGACTGGGCCGCGGCCTGGCCGATCCGACGGCGCCGAAGGGCGCGCGCTATTTCAACAGCCTGTTCGTGCTGACGGATGAGGGCGGCGACGGGCTCAGGATCGCCAGCGTCTATGACAAATACCGGCTGGTGCCGTTCGGCGAATATCTGCCGGCCGGCGGTCTGCTGGGGGCGCTGGGGGTGCGCAGCCTGACCCATATGCCGACCGATTTCAGCGCCGGACCCCGGCCCGCGCCGATCGACATTCCCGGCGCGCCCCGGGCCCAGCCCTTGATCTGCTACGAGAGCCTGTTCCCGGGCTTCACTCCGGGCGCCGAGGGGCGCCCCGAGTGGATCGTCAACATCTCCAACGACGCCTGGTTCGGCCGCTCGTCCGGCCCGCTCCAGCATCTGAACCTGGCCTCCTACCGGGCCATCGAGACCGGCCTGCCGGTGGTGCGCTCCACGCCGACCGGCGTTTCGGCCATGATCGACCCGTGGGGCCGGGTGATCGGCGACCAGCGGCTGGAGCCGGGCGAGAGCGGCGTCATCGACGCCCGCCTGCCGCGGCCGACGGCGGTGACCCTGTACGGCCGGGTCGGCGACCTGCTGTTCTGGCTGACGGTTCTGGCCGGGCTGGCGGTCGCGGCGCCGTGGGACCGCATTCGGCGCGCCCGGGCCGATAGCTGATTCGGTCTTGTCCAGCGAAATTTCACGCCACGCGAGCGCAAGAAAACCGGTTACGCAACCGTGGCTGAGCGGGGCATGGCCGTTTTTGCATTTTTTGATGACACGGACGAATCGCGAGCGCATTCAGGCTTGGCGGTAAGCAACCGAAGGACGAATGAACGATGGCGAGAGGCAAGGGCGAGGACGGTCCTCATCCGGTGGACCGGCACGTGGGTCGGCGCGTTTGCGAAAAACGTCTCGCGCTCGGCTATAATCAGAGCGACCTGGGTCGCGCGCTGGGGCTGACGTTCCAGCAAATTCAGAAATACGAAAAAGGCGCGAACCGCGTCTCGGCGTCCAAGCTCTGGGACATCGCGCGGTTCTTCAAGGTCGATATCGGCTATTTCTTCGAGGGTCTGAGCGGTTCGCAGATCGCGGGCATGGCCGAGGGCGGCGCCGCCTTCGAGCACGATTTCCCGGCCACCCGCTACACCATCGAAATCAGCCGCCTGGCGCCCCAGCTTTCGACCCGCCAGCAGAAACTGGCGCTCGAGCTGATCCGCGACATGGCCGATCGCAAGGAAACGGACGAGAACTGACGTCCCCGTCGCGCCCCGCGTGGATATCCGGCCCGCCCTATTCCCCTGACGATTCCGCGCGCCGCCGGCCGAACGTCGGCGCGGCGGCCTTCTGCTCGGCCCAATAGGCCGCGCCCTCGCGCGGTTTGAACATGGTCCGGGGCGCGCCGTCGCGCGACACCACCGCGAAGGTGTTGGTCGAGGCCTGGTACAGCAGGACATCGCCATTGGGCCGCTCGGCCCGCTCCGTCCCCGCGGGCGGCCGCGCCGTGAAGGCCTGGATCTTGGCCAGATAGTCCTCGGCCGTCCGCGCATCGAAATCGGCGCCGTTGCGCTCGAACAGCCGGGCGATCTTGGCGTCCACGGTTTCGCGCCGGTTGGCCGTCAGCACCGGCCTGGCCTTCTCGGCCGAGGCCTTCGCGGCTTCGGCCGGCGCCGCGGTCAGCACCGCTTCCGCCCCCTCCGACGCCCGGTCCCGCGTCTCGACGGCAGAGCCGCCGTTGCCGCATCCCGCCAGTCCCAGCAACGCCGCCGCGGCCGCGCCGACGACCCACATCGATCCCTTGATGGCGACCATGAAACCCTCCCTTGGTTGAACCCGCCGCCATGACGTTAACCACAGGCTGTTTGTTCCCGCAATGTTCTTTTTCAGCCCCCTGCCCCTCGACGCCGCCCGGCCGCCTCGCTAGAGCAGCGGCATGACCATGGCCTCGCTGTCCGGACGCAAGATCCTGCTGATTGTCGGCGGCGGCATCGCCGCCTACAAGGCGCTCGAACTGGTGCGGCTGCTGAAGAAGGCCGGGGCCGAGGTCCGGACGATCCTGACAGAAGCCGGCGCCGAATTCGTCACCCCCATGTCCCTGGCGGCATTGACCGGCCATCCCGTCCGCAGCGCCCTGTTCATGCCCGAGGACGAGACGGCCATGGGCCATATCGAACTGTCGCGCTGGGCCGATCTGGTCGTGGTCGCCCCGGCCACGGCTGGGTTGATCGCCAGGGCCGCCAACGGCCTGGCCGACGACCTGGCCTCGACCACCTTGCTGGCCACCGACAAGCGTGTGCTCCTGGCCCCGGCCATGAATGTGCGGATGTGGCTGCACCCGGCGGTGCAGGCCAATATGGCGCGGCTGACCGGGTTTGACGGCTTCCACGGCGTGGCGGTGGTCGGGCCCGACGAGGGCGAAATGGCCTGCGGCGAGTTCGGCCCGGGCCGGATGGCCGAACCGGCCGCGATCCTGGACGCCATCGAGGGTCTGCTGGTCGGTCCCGACGGACGCCCGCTGGCGGGCCGCAGGGCCGTGGTTACGGCGGGGCCCACGTTCGAACCGATCGACCCGGTGCGCGGCCTGACCAACCGGTCCAGCGGCAAACAGGGCTATGCGATCGCCGAGGCCCTGGCCCGGCTGGGCGCCGAGGTGACCCTGGTGTCGGGACCCGTGGCCCTGCCGGCGCCGGTGGGCGTCAACCGCGTCCCGGTCGAGACCGCGCGCGAGATGCAGGCGGCGGTCCAGGCGGCGCTTCCGGCCGATATCGCGGTGATGAGCGCCGCCGTGGCCGACTGGCGCGTCGACGGCGTCGCCTCGGGCAAGATCAAGAAGGCCCCCGGCGGCCCGCCGTCTCTCGCCCTGATCGAGAACCCCGACATCCTCGCGGGCATATCCGCGCCCGGGAAGAAGCGGCCGAACCTGGTGATCGGCTTCGCCGCCGAGACCGGCGACCTGGAGGCCAACGCCCGCAGCAAGCTGTCGCGCAAGGGCTGCGACTGGATCGTCGGCAATGACGTGTCCGACGAGGTCTTCGGGGCCGACGGCAATACGGTCACCCTGTTCACCCGGGACGGCTCGGCCGAGGCCTGGCCGCGTCAGTCCAAGGCCGAGGTGGCGAGAAAGCTCGTCGCGAGAATCGCCAACCATTTCAAAGCCTGAAAGCCCGTCCGCATGACCACCGTCCGCGTCGAACGCCTGCCCCATGCCGAGGGCCTGCCGCTTTCCGCCTATGAGACCGGCGGTTCGGCCGGGATGGACCTGCGCGCGGCCGTGGCCGAGGACGCGCCGCTGACCCTGGCCCCCGGCGCGCGCGCGCTTGTGCCCACGGGACTGAAGATCGCGCTGGAGCCCGGCTATGAGGCCCAGGTGCGGCCCCGCTCCGGGCTGGCGCTGAAGCACGGCCTGACCTGTTTGAACGCGCCCGGCACCATCGACAGCGACTATCGCGGCGAGGTCGGGGTCATCCTGATCAACCATGGACAGGAGCCGTTCGTGATCCGCCGCGGCGAACGCATCGCCCAGATGGTCATCGCACGACACGAGCAGGCCGCCATGGTCGAGGTCGGGACGCTGGACGAAACCGCGCGCGGCGCCGGCGGCTTCGGCTCGACGGGACGGTAAGCGGAGCCATTCTCGCCGACCCGCGTTAACCCTGCGTCCCGGCCAAGCGCGGCCGTATCCAGGAGGTTGGCGTAATGGAGTCCCTGTTCGATTCGATCGGCGCGTTTCTGACCGGTATTTTCGGCCTCGCCCAGGGCGGGTTCGACACCATCAACCAGGTCACCGGCCTGATCATCGCCGTGATCGCGACGTTCATGATGCCCGCCTGGAACAGACTTTGGGCCACGTCGCTGGGGGCCGCCTTCATCTTCATTCTGGTCGGACTGCTGCGCCCGCTTCTGGACGGGGGCGCCTTCGTGATGCCGCCGCTGCTGACCCTGACCTTCTGGATGACCGTTCTGGCCCTGTTCCTCGGCTTCGCCGTGGTGATCGCCGTGATGTTCTTCATCAAGTCTCTGTTCACGGGCCGCAGCCACCGCCGTCACGGCCACGCGCACTAAATTCGTTCCTTCTCCCAGAGGGAGAAGGAAGCGATCACGCCTGCCGGAACCCCAACACGTCCTGCATGTCGTAGAGCCCCGGCTTGCGGCTCCGCACCCAGGCGGCGGCGGCGACGGCGCCGCGGGCGAACAGCGAGCGGTCGATGGCCGAATGGCTGAGCGTCAGCGTCTCGTCCTCGGAGGCGAACAGGACGGTGTGCTCGCCGATCACGCCGCCCGCTCGCAGCGAGGCGAAGCCGATCCGGCCCGGCTCCCGCTCGCCGGTGAGGCCGTCCCAGGGCGCGCTGCGCACCTCGGCCAGATCGACGTCGCGGCCGTTGGCGGCGGCCTCGCCCAGCATCAGGGCCGTGCCTGACGGCGCGTCGGCCTTGCGTCGGTGATGGGTCTCCAGCACCTCGATGTCCCAGTCGGCCGCGTCGAGCCGCTGGGCCGCGTGCTCGACCAGGCCGATCAGGATGTTGACGCCCAGCGAGAAGTTTCCGCTGCGCACGATGGCGATCTTCTCGGCGGCCTCGAGGATTTCGGCGTCCTGTTCCGCCGTCAGGCCGGTTGAGCCGATCACCAGCGCCGGTCCGCCGCGCTCGGCGCAGGCCCGGGCCAGTTCGACCGAGGCGTCCGGGGTCGAGAAGTCGATGATCACGTCGCACAGCGACAGGTCGGGCGTCTCGCCGCGGTCGAAGCGGGCGGCGACGACCACGTCCTCGCGGGCGTCCAGAACCGTCGAGACGGCCCGGCCCATCCGGCCGCGCGCGCCGGAAATGCCGGCATGGAAGATGGCGCTCAACTCGGACCCCTGTCAGTTCGCGGACATTCTGGCGTTGTTCGGCGGCGCCGTCACCCTCGCCAGCCGCCCTGCTAAGGCGCTTCGGCGCCCAGGATGTCGGCCCAGAAGCGTTTGGCCTTGCCGGCGAAGGACGAGTTTCGCGGGGTCTGGCTCTCGCCCAGCGAGGCGGCCAGTTCCTCAAGCAGCGCCTTCTGGTGTGCGGTCAGCTCGGTGGGGGTTTCGACAAACAGTTCGACCACCAGGTCGCCGCGGTTCTTGCCGTTCAGATGCGGCATGCCCTTGCCCTTGATCCGCACCGTCTTGCCGGTCTGGGCCCCCGCGGGGACGCTGACCGGGGCCTTGCAGCGGCCGTCGCAGGCCTCGGAGGTCAGGCAGGGGGCGTCGATCTCGCCGCCCAGCGCCGCCGTGGTCATGGCCACCGGTACGGTGACCAGCAGATCGAGATTGTCTCGCTCGAACAGTTCGTGGGGCGTGACCGAGATGAAGACATACAGGTCGCCGCGCGGGCCGCCACGCGTCCCGGCGTCGCCCTCGCCCGACAGGCGGATGCGCGAGCCGTCGTCGACCCCGGCCGGAACCTTCAGCTGCAGTTTGCGGTTCTTGCGCACCTGGCCGTGACCGGCGCAGGCGGTGCAGGCGTCCGCGGCCGGCAACCGCTTGCCGGCGCCCCCGCAGTGGGGGCAGGTCCGCTCGACCTGGAAGAAGCCGTTGGCCGAGCGCACCCGGCCTGCGCCCTGGCAGGTGGTGCAGGTGCTCGCCTGGGCGCCCTTGCGCGCGCCGGAGCCTTCGCAGGCCTCGCAGACGGCGGTGGTGGGCACGGCGATCTCGACGTCGGCGCCCTTGTAGGCCTGCTCAAGCGTTATCTCGAGGTCGTAGCGCAGGTCCGAGCCGCGGCGCGGCCCGTGCTGGCGCGCGCCGCCCTGGCGGCCGCCGAAGACGTCCCCGAAGGCGTCTCCGAACACTTGGGAGAAGATGTCGTTGACGTCGGTGAAGCCCTGGCCCTGGCCGCCGAACCCGCCCTGGCCGCCATTGACGCCCGCATGGCCGAACCGGTCATAGGCGGCCCGCTTCTGGTCATCCGACAGCACGGAGTAGGCCTCGGAAATCTCCTTGAATTTCGCCATGGCGTCGTCGCACCCGCCGTTGCGGTCGGGGTGATGCTGCATCGCCAGCTTGCGATAGGCGGCCTTCAGCCCGGCGGCGTCGATGGTCCGCTGGACCCCCAGGACTTCGTAATAGTCACGCGTCGCCATCCGGCGTTCGTCCTCTGACTTTCTCGGTCGGCTCCGCGCCGTTCCGGCGTCTGGAGCGCGACAGCGACCGGGCTGACATGGGCGCCCGATCCTCTGATGCAAGATTTAAGAAAAGACCCTTTCCTCCCCCGGAGCGAAGCGAGTGGGGGAGGGGGACCGCCCGAAGGGGGGTGGAGGGGGCGGCCGAAGGCGCCGGCGCTCCCGGCCGGCCCCCTCCACCGCTACGCGGTCCCCCTCCCCCAGAAGGGGGAGGAACAGGCTCAGGCGCTCTTCTTCTCGTCGTCGTCGCCCGAGACTTCCTCGAACTCGGCGTCGACCACGCCGTCGTCGGCGGTGGCCGTGGCGTCGTCGCCGTCACCCGAGTTCTGGGCCTGGGCGTACATGGCCTCGCCCAGCTTCATCGACGCTTGGACCAGGGTGTTGGTCTTCGTGCGGATGTCTTCCGGGTCCGTGCCGTCCTTGGCCGTCTTCAGCTC
Source organism: Brevundimonas vancanneytii (assembly GCA_943373195.1). Taxonomy (GTDB): domain Bacteria; phylum Pseudomonadota; class Alphaproteobacteria; order Caulobacterales; family Caulobacteraceae; genus Brevundimonas; species Brevundimonas vancanneytii_B. The sequence goes on along the minus strand of CALSBO010000006.1, from coordinate 42,091 downwards.
TTCCAGGGCGGTTTCGATCGCGGCCTTTTCGTCGGCCCCGACCTTGTCGCCGTGCTCGGCCATGGCCTTTTCGGTCGAGTGGATCAGGCTGTCGGCGGCGTTGACCGCCTCGACCATTTCCTTGCGGGCCTTGTCGGCGGCGGCGTTGGCCTCGGCCTCCTTGACCATCTTGTCGATGTCGGCGTCCGACAGGCCGCCGTTGGCCTGGATGCGGATCGACTGTTCCTTGTTGGTCGCCTTGTCCTTGGCGGTGACGTGCACGATGCCGTTGGCGTCGATGTCGAAGGCGACCTCGATCTGCGGCATGCCGCGCGGCGCCGGCGGAATGCCCATCAGGTCGAACTGGCCCAGCACCTTGTTGTCGGACGCCATCGGCCGCTCGCCCTGGAACACCCGGATCGTCACGGCCGACTGGTTGTCGTCGGCGGTCGAGAAGGTCTGGCTCTTCTTGGTCGGGATGGTGGTGTTGCGTTCGATCAGCGGGGTGAAGACGCCGCCCAGGGTTTCGATGCCCAGGGTCAGGGGGGTCACGTCCAGCAGCAGAACGTCCTTGACGTCGCCCTGCAGCACACCGGCCTGAACGGCGGCGCCGAGGGCCACGACTTCATCGGGGTTGACGCCCTTGTGCGGCTCCTTGCCGAAGAATTTCTTCACGGCGTCCTGAACCATCGGCATGCGGGTCATGCCGCCGACCAGCACCACTTCGTCGATGTCCGAGGCCTTGAGGCCCGCGTCCTTCAACGCCTTGGCGCAGGGCTCTATGGTGCGCTGGACCAGGTCCTCGACCAGGGCCTCCAGCTTGGCGCGCGACAGCTTGATGTTCAGGTGCAGCGGGCCCGAGGCGTTCATGGTGATGAACGGCAGATTGACCTCGTACTGGGTCGTGGAGCTGAGCTCCTTCTTGGCTTTCTCGGCCTCTTCCTTGAGGCGCTGCAGCGCCAGTTTGTCGGAGCGAAGGTCGACGCCCTGCTCCTTCTTGAACTCGTCGGCCAGATAGTCGACCAGGCGCAGGTCGAAGTCCTCGCCGCCCAGGAAGGTGTCGCCGTTGGTGGCCTTCACCTCGAACACGCCGTCGCCGATCTCCAGGATCGAGACGTCGAAGGTGCCGCCGCCCAGGTCGTAGACGGCGATCTTCTGGCCGTCGTTCTTCTCCAGGCCGTAGGCCAGCGCCGCCGCGGTCGGCTCATTGATGATGCGCAGCACTTCCAGGCCGGCGATCTTGCCGGCGTCCTTGGTGGCCTGGCGCTGGGCGTCGTTGAAATAGGCCGGGACGGTGATGACGGCCTGGGTCACGGTCTCGCCGAGATAGGCCTCCGCGGCCTCCTTCATCTTGCCGAGGGTGAAGGCGCTGATCTGCTGGGGCGAATAGTCCTTGCCGTTGGCGCGCACCCAGGCGTCGCCGGTCGGTCCCTTGACGATCTCATAGGGGACCATCTTCTTGTCCTTGGCCACCACCGGGTCATCGAACGAGCGGCCGATCAGGCGCTTGATGGCGAAGAAGGTGTTGGTCGGATTGGTCACGGCCTGACGGCGCGCCGGCTGACCCACCAGGGTCTCGCCGCCGTCCTGGATGGCGATGACGGAGGGCGTGGTGCGGTTGCCCTCGGCGTTCTCGATGACCTTGGGGGTCTTGCCCTCCATGACGGCCACGCACGAGTTGGTGGTGCCCAGGTCGATGCCGATGATCTTGGCCATTGGTGTCTTTCACTCCATTTCAGCGGGCGATGCGGCGGCCTTTTCAAGCGAAGCGCCGCGCGTGACCGCCCCTGGTGTCAGGGTCTTTGGTCGGTGGGTACGATGCAGCCCGATAGCCCCACGACATGCGGGGTTTTCCGGCGGTTGACGCCGATATGGGAAACACCCCCCCGCCTGCAAGCCCCAAAGGACCGCCGGCGACGATTCAACCGTCAGGGTCCGTCAGATGCGGCCCGGGGCGAAAAATGGCATAACGACGTCATCGCCGGATCCATGAGGGTCCGGCCGCTGGGGAGAGACAGACGTGAACACCTTCATGACCATCGCCCGGGCCGCCCTGATCGCGGCCGCCCTGGGAACCGTTTCCACCGCCGCCGCCGAGCCGGTGATCGCCGGCGACAAGGCCGCCGTTTCGGCGCCGGTCCAGTCGCGCGACGGCCAGAACCGCCGGGTGCGCATCCACAACAACACCGGCTGGACCATGCTGCGCTTCTACGCCTCGGATTCGCGCGTCGATGACTGGGAAGAGGACATGCTGGGCCGCGATGTCCTGGCCGCCGGCAGCAGCATCATGATGAACATCGACGACGGCTCGGGCGCCTGCCTGTACGACTTCAAGGCCGAGTTCACCAACGGCGAGGTTCTGACGCGTTTCAACGTCAACGTCTGCCAGATCGCGGACTACTACTACACGCGGTGATTCTGGGGCGCTAACGCTCGCGACGCGGTCGCTCACTGCTTGAGCGCCGCGCAGCAGGCCCTATTCTCCGGGCATGGCTTCGGCGCGCGAGATCGATACGGGGATGGAGGGCTTCCGGTTCTGGCCGGGAGCCCTTTCCGCGTCCGGACAGGCGGATTTGCTGGCCGAGGTGCTCGCGGCGGTCGAGGACGCGCCCTTCTATCAGCCCGTGACGCCGGGCGGGCGGCTGTTCTCGGTGGAGATGACCTGTCTGGGACCACTGGGGTGGGTCTCGGACCGGGGCGGATACCGCTATCAGCCGATTCATCCGGTCACCGCCCTGCCGTGGCCGCCGATGCCGGACGCGCTGACCGCTTTATGGCGCGACCTGACCGGCTGGTCCGAGCGGCCCGACGCCTGTCTGGTCAACCGCTATCGGGACGGAGCGAAGATGGGAATGCACCAGGATCTCGACGAACAGGATCACCCCGCGCCCGTGCTGTCGGTTTCGCTCGGCGATACGGCGGTGTTTCGCATCGGTGCGGCCTCGGGCGGTCCGACGCGGACGCTGAAGCTGGCCTCGGGCGACGTCTGCGCCATGACCGGCTCGGCGCGGCTGGCGCGGCACGGCGTCGACCGGGTCATCGCAGGCTCTTCCAGCCTGGTCCCGGGCGGCGGTCGGATCAATCTGACCCTGCGTCGCGCCGGTCCAGCTTCACGGCAATCGTGACTCGACCTGCCGCGACGGCGAGGCCAGTGTTCCGGCTTCGTCACCCCGGAGCCGCCGATGCCCCGCCTGATCCGCCCCGAGGGACCCGAGCCCGACGACTTCCGCTTCAGCCGCCGCGCCCTGGCGACGGGAGCCTTGGGGGGCTTGGCCCTGGCCGGCTACGCCCCGGCGGCCCTGGCCCGGCAGGCCGCGCCGATCGCCACCGACGACGACGGCCTGACGATCGAGACCACCACGGTCCCGGCCCCGGACGGCTTCGACCTGCCGATCTACTCCGCCCGCCCGACCGGCGCCGGCCCGTGGCCCGTGGTGATCGTCGTTTCGGAAATTTTCGGCGTCCATGAGTATATCCGCGACGTCTGCCGCCGCCTGGCCAAGGCGGGTTATGCGGCCGTCGCCCCGTCCTTCTTCAACCGGGTCGAGGACCCCGCGACCCTGTCGGACATGAGCCGGGTGCAGGCGATCGTCGGCGCGGCGGGCTATGAGCAGGTGATGGGCGACATCGCCGCCTCGCTCGACTGGGTCAGCCGCCAGCTGTGGGCCAATTCCGACAAGGTCGGCATCACCGGCTTCTGCTGGGGCGGCAAGGTGGTGTGGCAGGCCTGCGCCCGCTTCGCCGTGCTGGACGCCGGGGTCGCCTGGTACGGCCGGCTCATGCCCTCGCCGACGGCCACGCCCGAACAGGCCGCCGCGGGCCGGCCCTGGCCGGTCGACCTGGCCGCCGACCTGAAATGCCCGGTGCTGGGCCTGTACGGCGGTCAGGACCGCGGCATCCCGATGCCCAGCGTCGAGGCCATGGGCGCCGCCCTGCAACGCGCCGGCCAGACCGGCAGCGGCATCCATGTCTATCCGGACGCGCCCCACGCCTTCCACGCCGACTATCGCGACAGCTACCGCGCCGCCGACGCGGCGGATGGGTGGAGCCGACTGCTGGCGTTCTTCGAGGCGCGGCTGAAGGGTTAGGCCTTCTGGTCGAAATTTCCGCCGGTGGCGCCCGCCGCCGCATAGGCGGCATTTCCGGCGGCCGCGCCGGAACCCTTGGCCGCGACCACCACCATGGCCGGGCGCACGGTGCGGCCGAACAGGGCGTAGCCGGCCTGCAGGGTCTGGATCACCTGACCGCCCTGCACGCTGTCGGACAGTTGCTCCATCATCGCCTGATGCAGGTGCGGGTCGAAGGCCTCGCCCGGCTCGGGGGCGACGCGCTTGAGGTTGTTGGACTCGAAGGCGTGGAGGAGGGATTTCTGGGTCAGCTCCAGCCCGGTGACCAGGCCGGCCTCGCCCGCGTCGGCGTCCTTCGGAGCCGCCTGCAGCGCCCGCTCCAGATTGTCGGCCACGCCCAGCAGATCGCGGGCGAAACGCTGGATGGCGTAGGCGCGCGCGTCATTGGACTGGGTCTCGGCCCGCTTCCTGGTGTTTTCGGCCTCGGCCACGGCGCGCAGGGCGCGATCCTTCCACTGGTCGCGCTCGGCGATCAGGGCGTCGATGGGCCCAAGGCCGTCGTCCAGCCCGGCCTCGGCGTTCGCCTCGCTCTCGGCCATGTCGGCCGCCAGTTCTTCGGAGGTGGGGAAGTCGTCGTGTGTGTCGCTCAAGTCTCTTGTCCGTCCAGTATCCGGCCCAGCACCCGGGCGGTGTAGTCCACCAACGGGATGATGCGGGCATAGTTCAGTCGCGCGGGTCCGATCACGCCGATGGCGCCCAGGACCCGCTGCCGGCCCGTCATATAGGGCGCCGCGATCACGGCGGAACCCGAAAGCGAAAACAACCGTGTTTCGGCGCCGATGAAGATGCGCACCCCCTGGGCCGTCGAGACCCCGTCCAGCAGGCCGATCAGCTGTTCCTTCTGCTCCAGGTCGTCGAACAGGATCCGGACCTTCTCCAGATCCTCGGCGGTCTCGCGGTCGTGCAGCAGATTGGCCCGGCCGCGCACGATCAGCGAGCGTTCCCGTTCGGCCCCGCCGGACCAGGCGGCCATGCCGTCCTCGACCAGACGGGCGGCGGCGGCGTCCAGCTCGCGCCGGGCGGCGTCCAGTTCGGTGCGCATCTCGGTGCGCGCCTCGTGCAGGGGGCGGCCCTTGAGCCGGGCGTTGAGGAAGTTGGAGGCCTCGGTCAGGGTCGAGGGGGTGACCCCGGCCTTGAGCGGCATCAGCCGGTTCTCGACCGAGCCGTCGTCGCCGACCAGCACCGCCAGCGCCTGATCGTGGCCGAGGGCGACGAACTCCACGTGTTTGACCCCGGCCTCGCGCACCGGGCTGGCGACAATGCTGGCGCCGCCGGCCAGACCCGAGAGCAGGCTGGAGGCTTCGTTCAGCGCCTCGTCGAAACTGCGGCCCCGCCCGGCAAGGCGGGCGTCGATCTCGCGCCGCTCCTCGGCGCCGACATCGCCGATCTCCAGCAGGCCGTCGACGAACAGCCGCAGACCCGCATGCGTCGGAATCCGTCCCGCCGAGGTGTGCGGCGCCCCCAGCAGACCGGCCAGGGTCAGGTCCTGCATGGTGTTGCGGATCGAGGCCGGCGACAGGGCGACGCCGGTCATGGACAGGGTGCGCGATCCGACCGGGTCGCCGGTCTCGAGGTAGGCCTCGACGATGCGGCGGAAGATGTCCCGGGCGCGCTGATCCAGGCCGGTCAGGTCCGGCGAGGAAGTCAGGAAGGTCATGCCTTGTCATCCCGGCCGAAGCGAAGCGGAGAGCCGGGACGTTCACCGATCCCTCCCGAAGCTCCCGGGCGGCCCGTCAGGGGCGAACCGGGAGAAACGCGACCGAGGTCCGCGGCGCATCGAGTTCGGCCCGGCTCGTGGGCCGGGCCAGCCCCCTGTGTAGAGGAATCCGTCCCGGCTCTCCGCTTCGCTTCGGCCGGGGTGACAAGCGCCTTCGTTGATTTTGCTCGCCAGTCCGCGCGTTTCAGCGTCATGACCAGACAGTCGTCCTCGCCGAACATCCTGCGGCCGACGACCGCGAATCCCAGCCGCTGATAGAAGCGATGCGCATCGGTGTTGGTGTTCAGCGGGTCTATCACGACGGCGACGACTTCCGGCGCGGCGAAGGCGGCGTCGAGGGCCAGCGTCATCATCCGCGTTCCATACCCCCGGTTCAGCGCATCCTTCGGGCCGATCCAGATGTCGATGGCGCGCAGGTTGGGCTCGGTATCGCCCCAGTAGTGGGTCGACTCCAGATGCGGATCGCAGACCTGCATCGCCCCGATCGGCCGGCCGTCTGCCTCGGCGAGGCGGTAGACGCTGATCTCGGATTGGTCTTCCGGTTCTTCGCGCCACTGGATGCCGCCGAAGGCGATGTCGGCCTCGGGGTCGTCGATCGAACAGGCGATGACGTGCGGCTCGCGGTCCCAGATCGCCAGCAGTTCGGCGTCGTCGGGCGTGGCCGGACGAAGCCGGACCTCGGAGGACGATGATGCGGGGGCATACAGGCTCACGGTTTCAGGATAAGCAGCGCCGCCGCCCCCACCAAGCGGCATCCCGAGGAAATCCCCATGACCGCCGCCCGCCCCTCCGACCGTACGCCCGACCAACTCCGCACCGTGACGCTGGAAACCGGCGTCAACCGCTACGCCGAGGGCTCATGCCTCGTTTCCTTCGGACACACCAAGGTTCTGGTCACCGCCTCGGTCGAGGAGAAGGTGCCGGGCTGGATGCGCAACACCGGCCAGGGCTGGGTCACGGCCGAATACGGCATGCTGCCCCGCGCCACCCACACCCGCGGCCGCCGCGAGGCCGCCGCGGGCAAGCAGAGCGGCCGGACACAGGAAATCCAGCGCCTGATCGGCCGCTCGCTGCGCGCCGTGGTCGATCTCAAGGCCCTGGGCGAACGGCAGGTGGTGCTGGACTGCGACGTCATCCAGGCCGACGGCGGCACCCGCACGGCGGCGATCACCGGCGCCTGGGTCGCGATGGCCTCGGCCTTCGACTATCTGCGCGCCGAGGGGGTGCTCAAGGCCGATCCCATCCTGGATCAGGTCGCGGCGGTGTCGTGCGGCGTCTGCGGCGACCAGCCGGTGCTGGACCTGGACTATGAGGAGGATTCCACCGCCGAGGCCGATTCCAACTTCGTCCTGACCGGCGCGGGCGCGATCGTCGAAATCCAGGCCACGGGCGAGAAGCGCGGTTTCTCCCGCGCCGAGTTCGACCGCCTGTTCCAGCTGGCCGAGGGCGGCTGCGCCGAACTGTTCGCGCTGCAACGGGCCGCTCTGGGGCGGTAAGGCCGCGGGGTTTCATCGTTCGCTGAAAACAGGCATCGTCCGCCGGTCATTCCGGGGGAGACGAACCGATGCGCCTGCCGATCCTGCTGACCGTGCTGCTGCTGGCCGCCTGCCAGCCACCGGCCGCGCCCGACGCCGCAGACGCCGGAGCCCCGGCGACCGAGGCGACCGCCGAGCCGATCATGCCCGCGGACGCCCCGCCGCAGGAGGAGGCCGTGGCCCCGGCCGAGGCCTCGTCGACGTCGTGCACGCTCGATCGGGGCTCGGACGGCGCCATGGAACTGGTCCGCCGCTGCATGGCCGTCAGCCCGGCCTCGCACCCGCCCTGCAATCCGGAAAATCCGTGCCAGCTGATCCGCGACGAGATTGATCGCGCTTGCGCCGCCTACAAGCCGGGCGAGGCGAAACCGGCGGAATGCGCCGCCTGAGGCCCAAGGCCGAGGCTTAATGGTTTTCCAAGGCTGTTGCGGCAGTGTTGCGGACCATGACCCTCGTCCCGACCCCGCCCGATCTGCGCGCCCTGACCACGCTGCGTTTCCTCGCGGCCCTGTGGGTGGTGCTCTACACGGCCTGGCCGCATCTCGATGTCGGCTTCACGCCCGTGGCCGTGACCAAGGGCTATCTGGGCGTCGAGACCTTCTTCGTCCTGTCGGGCTTCATCCTCAGCCACGTCTACCTCGAGGCGGCGGGCGAGAAGCGGTTCAGCTACGGCGGCTTTCTGTGGGCGCGGCTGGCGCGGGTCTATCCGCTGCATCTGGTCACCCTGTTCGGCGTGATCGGCCTGGGTCTCGCCGCCGGCTTCGCCGGTCTGGCCATCGACGGCAGCCTGACCGACTGGAGGGCCCTGCCGGCGAATCTGACTCTCACCCATGCCTGGGGGCTGGCCCCGAGTTCGGCGTTCAACCATCCGTCCTGGTCGATCTCGGCGGAATGGGCGGCCTATCTCAGCTTTCCCGCCTTCGCCTTCGTCGCCTGGCGGCTCCGGAACCGGCCGGTGCTGGCGACGATGCTGGCGGCGGCCTTCGCGCTGGGCCTCTACGCCGCTTTCCAGCCCTTGGCCGGCTATTCCCTGACCGAAGCCACCTTCCGCTGGGGGGCGCTGCGCATCGTCCCGTGTTTCGCCCTCGGCTGCGCCCTGTATCTGGTGCATCGCCGCGGCGGCGTTCCCTACGCCGGGCCCGTGGCTCTCGCGAGCGGCGCGGCGGTGCTGGTCAGCGCCTCGCTCGGCCTGTGGGATGCGATCACCGTGCTGGCGGCGGGCGGGCTGATCCTCGGCCTCGGATCGCTCGACAACGCCCGCGCGGGCGTCCTCGGCTCGAAGGCCGGGGTCTATCTCGGCGAGATCAGCTATTCGATCTATATGGTCTGCGCGCCGGTGCTGCTGCTGACGACAAACGTCGCCGCGCGCCTGACCGGGGCCGACGACAAGCGGTTTCACATCATTGTGTGGCTGGCGCTGGTGGCGGCGATCCCGGTGGCGGCCATGCTCACCTACCACCTCGTCGAACGCCCGGCCCGCAAGGCCCTGAGGGGTATGGCCGACCGCCGCGCCGCGCGGTCCGCTGCGGCGAAAGCGCGCATGCACTCGCCCGACAGGGTCCTTCAACCCTCGGAAACTATCGTCTAAGGCTAGCCTGTTGAGGCAGGTCGGGACCCAAGCCAGCATGACTAAACGGCTCACAGCCGCCGCGGTTGCGGCGACCCTCGGATTTTCTGTGCTGGGTTATGCGCCCACCGCGAAGGCCGATGAGCCGTACTGGCAGTGCGTGACCTTCGCCCGCTTCTTTTCGGGGATCGACATTTTCGGGGACGCCCTGACCTGGTGGCGCCAGGCCCAGGGCCGGTTCCGCACCGGCGAGCGTCCGGAGACCGGATCGGTCCTGGCCTTCCAGCCCAGCGGCCGCATGACCCGGGGCCATGTCGCGGTGGTCTCCGAAATCCTCAACGACCGTATCATCCGCGTGACCCACGCCAACTGGGGCGGCAGCCGCGGGCGGGTCGAGGAAAACGTCACCGTCGTCGATGTTTCCGACGATGGCGATTGGACGGCGGTCAAGGTCTGGTACAACCCGATCAATGCACTGGGCACCTCCGTCTATCCGACCTACGGATTCATCCACAAAGCCCCGACGCTGCCGTCGGACGGCGTGCTCATGGCCTCGGCGACGGACGCCAACGGCCGGCCCTGAGGCCCTGACCCCCGGCAGGGTCCCCGCATGATCCGCGTCTATCGCGCCGGCTGCACCAGTTGCGAGCCGTCGACGGTCGATCCGGCGGACTGGATCCTGCCGCCCGACGCCATCTGGATCGACCTGATCGAACCGACGCGCGAGGAAGACGCCGCCGTAGAGAAGGCCCTGGGCCTGTCGGTTCCGACCCGCGAGGAGATGGCCGAACTTGAAGCCTCCAGCCGCCTGTACCGCGAGAACGGCGCCGTCTATGCCGTCGCCGACATCATCACCCATGGCGATCAGCCCGTCCCGGGCCACGAGCCGGTCACCTTCGTCCTGACCCACGGGCCGCTGGTGACCATCCGCTACACCGACCCCAAGCCCTTCTCCATGCTGATCGAGAAGCTCGACCGAGAGCCCGCCCTGTGCGCGACCGGGACCGACATGTTCCTGAACCTGATGGAGGCTGTGGTCGACCGAGCCTCCGACATTCTGTCCCGGAACGTGACGCGGGTGGAGGCCATCGCCGGCCATGTCTTTTCCGACAAGAAGACCGTCGGGTTCGGCAAGCTGATCACCAAACTGGGGCAGGCCCAGATGGCCAACGCCCGCATCGAACAGAGCCTGGCCGGCCTGTCGCGCATCTTCGCCTTCGTCGGCGTGGACGAACGGGCCGACACCGACGAGACGCGCGCCCATCTGCGCTCGCTAAGCCGCGACGCCGAGAGTCTGATGGCGCACAACCAGTCGGTCGCGGCCTCGATCAATTTCCAACTGTCGGCCGCCCTGGGCCTGATCAACATCGAACAGTCGTCGATCATCAAGATCTTCTCGGTCGCCTCGGCCGCCCTGCTGCCGCCGACCCTGATCGCCTCGATCTACGGGATGAATTTCGACGTCATGCCCGAGCTATCCCAGCCGTGGGGTTATCCCGCGGCTCTGGCCGCAATGGTGGTGTCGGTCATGCTGCCGCTGCTCTGGTTCAAGCGGAAGGGCTGGCTCTGAGCCTCTCGGCGGACTTGACCCCGAGCGTGCGTCCGCGCTTTCTGCGCCGAACCCCCGGAGTCTCCCATGCGTCTGGTCCTCGCCGTCTTGTCCGTTCTCGCCCTTACGGCCTGTGTCGAGGCCGAACAGCCGGCGCCGGCGCCCGAGCCGCCCGGACCGCCGCCGGTGCTGGGCGGCGTCGATCTGAACCGTCCGGTCCGCGCCTTGGGCACGGAACCGTTCTGGAGCGTCGACCTGACCGGGACGGAAATGGTCTATACGACGCCGGAGCCGCCCGAGCAGCGCGGCCCGCAGCCCGCGCCCGTCATACAGGGCACGACGGCGACCTATGAGACCGAAACCGCTGACGGGACCGAGCTCAGCGTCACCCTGGTGGCCACCGAATGCTCCGACGGCATGAGCGACCGCACCTATCCGCTGACGGCCATGGTCAAGTTCGGTGAACTGGAGCTGAACGGCTGCGCCGCCTCGACCGCCGCCATCATGTCGGTCGGCGAGAGCGGGCTGGTGGTCGAAAAGGCTGAGCCTGCCGGTTAGTCCCGCAAGCTGCGCATCGCGCCCAGCCGGGCCAGGGCGATGAGCAGGGCCTTGCGCCGGGCCGGGGCCAGCGGCGAGGCGGGCGCCTCACGGACCACCGCCCCGCCGAAGCCGTCGGCGACGATCAGGCCGGGCTCGTCCGGCAGGATGTCGGAGGGAAACTCGGGCGCGACGGCGAAATAGAAGGCGTCGCAGAACGGGCCGTATTCGCCCCATTTGCGGTCGACGCGATAGTCCTCGACCCCCGACTTGACCTCGCAGATGACGATTTCGCCGCGCGGCCCCAGGGCCATGACGTCGGCGCGCCGCCCGTTGGGCAGGCCGACCTCCAGCAGAGGCGCATAGCCGAGGTCCACCATCAGCCGCGCGGCCCCGCGCGTCACCGCCAGCGTGGTTTGCGGCCGGCTGAAGACAAGATCGATCTGGAGCGCTGCGGCGGCCATTCCCTTCTTATGTTCGGCATATGTTCCAATTTCAAGTCGTCGTGATTTGCCGGGGATGGTGTGGCGCAGCGGCCATACGAAGATTGCCCGTTGGGATAACGCTGGGTTATTAACCATTCTGAACGGGAGGCTTGGAACCGGTCATGAGGACGGCGCGCGATCCGGGAGCGAGGCGCAATCGCGGCGGCGGCGGAGTCTGGCTGATAAACGGGCTGACCTTCGCGCTCGTCGCCGTGCTCAGCCTCTATGTCTTCCGGGCCGCCGACACCCGCGCGGACGCCCGCGCCGCCGTCGCGATGGCCGAGGCCCTGCCCGGCCAGATCGCCGGTGCCCCCGCCATGGCGGCCGTCAGACCGGACTGAGCCCTCTATCGCCCGGTGTGAACCGCTCCGGCGGTGTCGAGGCCCAGGGCCCGCGCGCGAGCCAGCAGGCGCGTGCGTTCGGCCTCGGACGGGCTCTGGCTGCGGTGCCAGACCCACCAGTCAGACTTGTTGGGCAGGGCCATGATGGCCCAGCTGTAGTCCGGCGCATGATCCCAGACCCAGTAGTTCTGGCCCGCCAGTCCGCCGAAGCTGAGCAGGCCGGTCAGGCTGAAGCGGAACCGGGCATTGGTCCCCGGATCGGTGACGCGGGCGTTGGCGCGCAGGGTCTCGACCACCCCGTCGGCGCGCCGGGTGCAGGTGACCACCACCGAATAGCGGTTCGGCCGGTCCTGCGGATTGAAGTCGATCTGGGCGCGGCGGCAGTCCTTCTGGGCGTCATTGGGGCTGCGCGCGATCTCGAACCAGCGGCCGTCGAACCGGTCCAGCACCACGTCGTTCGACTGGGCCGCGGCGGGCGCAGCGACGGCGGCGAGGGCCAAAGAGGCGATCAGGGCGGCGGCCAGAGAGGTGTTTCGGATCGGGGTCATGGGGCATCCTCGGGCGGCGGGTTCGTCGGGCGTGACCTCAAGATACGCTGAATCGCCCGCCCGGTTGCCTGGTCAGAGGATGAACCGGCTCAGATCGGCGTCGCGGGCCAGTTCGGCGACCAGGTCCCGCACCCGCTCGCCGTCGAAGGCCACGGTCTGGCCCGACAGGTCCGAGGCCTTGAAACTGGTCTCCTCCAGCACCCGCTCCAGCACCGTCACCAGCCGCCGCGCGCCGATGTTCTCGACCGCGCCATTGGCCGCGACGGCCGCGTCGGCCAGGGCCTCGATGGCGTCGGGGCTGAAGGTCAGGGTCACGTTCTCGGTGGCCAGCAGGGCCTGGTTCTGGCGGATCAGATTGGCCTCGGGCTCGGTCAGGATGCGGACGAAGTCGTCGCGGGTCAGGGCCTTCAGCTCGACCCGGATCGGCAGCCGGCCCTGCAGTTCGGGCAGAAGGTCGCTGGGCTTGGCCACGTGAAAGGCGCCCGAGGCGATGAACAGCACATGGTCGGACTTCACCGGCCCGTATTTGGTCGAGACCGTGGTGCCCTCGATCAGGGGCAGCAGGTCGCGCTGGACCCCCTCGCGGCTGACGTCGCCGCCCGTCCGGTCCGATCGTCCCGCCACCTTGTCGATCTCGTCGATGAAGACGATGCCCTCGCTCTCGGCCAGCGCCAGCGCCTCGGTGGTCAGGCTCTCCTGATCCAGCAGTTTGTCGCCCTCCTCGGCGACCAGGGGCGCCAGGGCGTCGCGCACGGTGAACCTGACGGTCTTCGTCCGTCCGCCGCCCAGCTTGCCCAGCATTTCCGACAGATTGATCATGCCGACATTGCCTCCGCCGGGGATATCCAGCCCCTGCATGTGCGAGGCCGTGTCGGCCAGCTGGAGCTCGATCTCCTTGTCGTCCATCTCGCCGGCCCGCAGCTTCTTGCGGAAGCTCTCGCGCGTCGCGGGTTGCGATCCCGGCCCGACCAGGGCGTCGAGAATCCGCTCCTCGGCGGCGGCCTCCGCCTTGGCCTTGACGCCCGCCCGCCGCTTGTCGCGCACCATGACCAGGGCGGCCTCGACCAGGTCGCGCATGATGGAATCGACGTCGCGGCCGACATAGCCGACCTCGGTGAATTTGGTCGCCTCGATCTTGAGAAAGGGCGCGCCCGCCAGCCGGGCCAGCCGCCGGGCGATCTCGGTCTTGCCCACGCCGGTCGGGCCGATCATCAGGATGTTCTTGGGCGTGACTTCGTCGCGCAGATCGTCGGGCACCCGCTTGCGCCGCCACCGATTCCGCAGCGCCACGGCCACGGCGCGCTTGGCGTCGTCCTGGCCGACGATGAACCGGTCCAGTTCGGAGACGATTTCGCGGGGGGAGAGGTCGGTCATGGGATGGAGATAGGTCGTCTCACTCCCCGGCGGGAGGGGGCGCCGGGATCAACTGGGCCAGTACGATGCGCCAATCATCAGCCTGTCTCTGCCACACCCGAACATAGTGACCGGCCCGCGCCTGCCCGTCCTGGGTCCAGGTGGCGGCGCCATAGGTCCAGGCGAGATCACCTGCGAGGGAGACGTCGGCGCCCTCGGTCGGCGCGAAGTCGAACGTGCGTGGCCAGGAGTCGAGGGCTGTCTCGAAGGCGTCTCGACCGATCGCGGGCGGAAGCTGCGCGACATAGAGGCGACCGTTGTCCGCCAGCATCCGCAGGTGCGCGGCTTTTTGATCCACGGCAGCCATCGCGGCCAACGCCGACTCGGTCGCTCGCACCTCATTGATGGCCACTGCCGGACTGTTCTCGCCGATTGTCGCCGTCGGCAGAATGTCCGGCTCGGTGTCCGCGCCCGGAACACCAGCGGCGGCGGCGCCCGAACCACCGTCATAGATCCATTTCCATGATCCATCCGGCTGCCGCTTCCAGACGGTGAAGTAGTGGCCGGTCCGTCGGCCATTGACGGCCACCCCGCCTGTTGTGAAGCCGAGGTCGCCCGACATCGATATGCCCGCGAAATTCGGCCACCATTCCAGACGGATCTCGTCAGCGGGGCGTGGGACGTCCGGGGGGAAGACATCGCGGACGGTCTGGACCCGTCCTCCGGCGATCATCACGGCGTCGGGCACGGCCCATTTGTTGAAACTGGCGGTCAGACCCATTCCGGGGGCGTCCGCGGCGAAGGCCCGTTCGGCCGCCACGACGGGCGCCGCGCTCGGCGTCTGGGAGAGGGCGGGCGTGGCCGTCAGCAGGGCGGCGGCGAAGACGAGCGTGCGCATGGATGATTCCTCCCCCCTCATTCACCGCGAGAAAGAGGCGGGTGTCGCGTTAAATCGACGAAAGGCGCCGCGCGCGCTCAAGCAGCGAGCGACCGCGTCGCGAGCGTTAGCGCCCTTACCTATAGGCTCTCCACCGTCAGATTGCCGTTGGTGTAGACGCAGATGTCCGCCGCGATCTCCATGGCGCGGCGGGCGATGGTCTCGGCGTCCATGTCGGTGTGGTCCATCAGGGCGCGGGCGGCGGCCAGGGCGAAATTGCCGCCGGAGCCGACCGCCGCCACGCCATGTTCGGGCTCCAGCACGTCGCCGACGCCGGTGACGGTGAAGATCGAACTCTTGTCCGCCACCAGCAGCATCGCCTCGAGCCGGCGCAGGTAGCGGTCGGTGCGCCAGTCCTTGGCCAGGTCGACGCAGGCGCGGGCCAGTTGGTCCGGATACTGCTCCAGCTTGGCTTCCAGCCGCTCGATCAGGGTGAAGGCGTCGGCCGTGGCCCCCGCGAACCCCGCCAGCACCTTGCCGCCCGCCAGAACCCGCACCTTGCGCGCCGCGCCCTTGACGATGGTCGGGCCCATCGAGACCTGGCCGTCGCCGGCGATGACGGTCCGGCCGTTCTTTCGCACCGCCAGGATTGTGGTGCCGTGCCAGTCCGGAAAACTCGGGTTCGCGTGGGTCATCGGCTTCAGATGGCGACCGAAATGCGGCCCCGCAAGCAGAATCGAAGCAAATTCAACGGCGGTGGTTGGCCACAATCCTACCAATGTAAACCGTTACATTGACCAACCATACCCCACAATTCGACATATGAGGGAAGCGTCGTGCTTCATCGCGTGATATACGCCAGCGAAGCCGTTGGCGCGACGGGAACTTCGACTCTGTCGGTCGCCCAGATTCTCGGCGAGTCCGACCGCAACAACCGTCGCGACCGCGTGACGGGCTGCGTGATGTTTCATCAGGGCCATATCCTGCAGGTGCTCGAGGGGCGCCGGAACGATCTGGACGGACTGATGCGCCGGATCATCGCCGATCCGCGCCACACCGGCGTTCGCATCCTGTCCGACATGCCCATCGCCGAGCGGCGCATGCAGGAGCCGATGAGCCTGTGCGGCGACCCGGCCTCGATGCTCGAACATATCGGTCTGCCCTGCATCTCGCGGGTGACCGCCAATGAGGCTGAGGCCATGCTGGACATCCGCAAGGCGGCCTGACCCGACCCCTATGCCGGAGCCTGATTCACGGCGTCGGCGGAATCGCGAAGCGATTCCATCTCAACCGATCAGGCGCTTGCGTGGACCTGACGGTCCGCACGCCCTAACTGGGGGCGTGACCTTTTCCGACGATGAGATCGAACGCTATGCCCGCCATCTGGTGCTGGCCGAGGTCGGCGGCTCGGGGCAGCAGCGGCTGAAGGCCGCGCGCGTCGGCCTGATCGGCCTGGGCGGGGTCGGGGCGCCGGCGGCGCTGTATCTGGCCGCGGCGGGCGTCGGGACCCTGCGGCTGATCGACGACGATACGGTCGCCCTGTCCAATCTCCAGCGTCAGATCGCCTTCGACGGCGCCGACATCGGCCGCCCCAAGGTCGAGGCCGGCGCCGAGCGGCTCGGCGCGCTCAATCCCCATGTCCGGATAGAGCCGCTCGCCGAACGGCTGACCGGGGCCGGCGCCGCCCGGCTGATCGCCGGCTGCGACTTGGTCATCGACGGGACCGACGATTTCGCGACCCGGTTCGCCGTCAACGCCGCCTGTATGGCCGCGCGGATCCCGCTCGTGTCGGGGGCTCTGGGCCGTTGGAGCGGGCAGGTGGGGGTTTTCACCGGACGGCCCTGCTACCGTTGCCTGGTGCCCGCCGTCCCGCCGGATGCCGAGACCTGCGCCCGCGTCGGCGTGATCGGCGCCCTGGCCGGGGTCGTGGGGTCGATGGCCGCGCTGGAGGCGATCAAGCGGATCGTCGGCGCCGGCGCGCCGCTGGACGGCCGGCTCCTGATCTACGACGGCCTGGCCGGAACCGCCCGGACCGTCGCCGTGGCGGCCGATCCGGACTGCCCGGTATGCGCCGCCGGTTAGGCGAAGACCCGGCGCAACAGGGCCACGCAGCGGGTCATCATGTCCTGCTCCACCTCTTCCTCCCAGCCGCCGTGTCCGACCTCGGGGAGTTCGCGGTAGTCCACCGACTTGCCCGCCGCCTGCAGGGCGTCCTTCATCTGCCGAGACTGGAACACCGGCACGACGGCGTCCTCGACGCCGTGGATCAGCAGCACAGGGCAGGCCACCTCTCCGGCGCGGCGGCGGGGCGAGGCCTGGGCCAGGCGCGCCGCATCGGTCTGGGGCTGGCCGATCCGCTTGATCCAGAACTCATAGGCCTCCTTGCCCGGAGAATCGTCGCGCCGCTGCACGTGCGCCAGCATGTCCGGCAGGTCGAACACCCCGGCGATGGCGATGGCGGCCTTGTAGAGCTCGGGCCGCCGCACCGCCCCCATGAGCGCCGCATAGCCGCCGTAGCTGGCGCCCATGATGGCGACCCGCCCGGCGTCCAGACCCTTGGCCGTGACGACCTGGGCGATGGCGTCCTCGACGTCCTCCTGCATCCGGTCGCCCCAGCGGGTCCAGCCTTCGCGGGCGAACCCGAGGCCATAGCCGCCCGAGCCGCGGAAATTGGGTTGCAGCACCCACCAGCCCTGGGCGGCGAGAATCTGCACCTGCCGGTCCCAGTCCAGCCGGTCGCGCGATTCCGGCCCACCGTGGATCAGCGCCACCAGCGGTCCGGGGCGCCCGCCCGGAGGCGCGGTCAGAGAGGCGGTGATGCCCGCGCCGTCGCGCGTCGTCACCGTGACCGCTTCGGTCGGACCCAGCCGCGCCGCCTCCAGCACCGTGCGCTGCGCCAGGTTCACATAGCTGCGCGCGGCCCGGTCGTAGAGATACCAGGCCCCCGGTTCACGCGGGCCGCTCACATAGGTCACGAACCGGTTGTGGGCGGCGTCCACATCCGAAAGCTCGACGTTGCAGTCATTGTCGAAGAAGCGGTTCATCGCGCGGTGGTGGGCGGTCAGGGCCGGCTCGGCGAAATCGTACTCCAGCCGATCCTTCCAGTAGGTCGCGCCCAGATAGCGGCCCCGGTCGTCCAGCAGGCCGCCGGAGACGTCGTTGCCCGCCCGCGAGGCCATCGGCGGACCGAATTCAAACGTCCGAAGGTCCAGTTCGCGCACGGATTCCACATCCTCGCCCTCCTGGCGGGACGAGACGATCACCACGCCGGGCCGGTCGGTCTCGGTGATCCACGAGAAGTCCGGCGCGTCCTCGACACGGACACGGCGCAGCATCCGCCAGTCGCGCTCGCCGGGGGCCCGGCCGTGCACCGTCATCACCGTGCCGCTGAGGTTCATGTCGTAGCGGATCACGGGCACGCCCGCCTGGGTCTCCCAGTGATAGGTGTCGTTGTCGCCGCGTTCGAACTCTTCGGCGACGCCGGTCCTCACATTGACCTTGTACAGGGCGATGACGCCCAGGACCGTGGTCGAGGCCATCAGCACGTGATCGTCGTCGTCGTGCAGCAGATCGACCACCACCCCGAGATGGAGCGCCCGCCGCATGCGTCGATGATCGTTGCCGAACAGGGCCACCGCCCCGCCCGTCATCGGATCGATCGACAGCATCCGGCGCGAGATCACCTCTTCGCTCTCGGCCCGGATGAACGAACTGGCGGAACGGGTGTCGCGGGCGATCTGGGACTTCAAGGCGACGCCGACCAGCACCCGGTCGTCGTTGGCCCATTCCATGAACTCGCATTCCACGTCGCCCAGCGGCGACCGGATCGCCGGCCTGGCGGGGTCTGCGGCGTCGACCAGGTCGAGCATGGTGCGGCGCTCGCCGTTTTCCCTGAGCTCGCGAATGATGGCGATGCGCTCGCCCGACGGGGACATGGCCACCCCGCGCGTCGTGGGCTTGACGAAGAAATCGGCCAGGGCGTGCGGCGTCGCCCCCTGCGCCGCCACGGGACCCGCGGCCGCCGCCAGACCCAGTCCGCCGGCGCTCGCCAGCAGACCGCGCCGCGACAGCGCCCACCGCGCCGCCGTGGAATTCCTGATTGTCATGCTACGCCCCCCGATACTCCCGAGCCCTACCAACCCAAGGTTCGCGTCGGCGTCAAGCACAGCGCGTCAGAGCATGGCGGGAATCACCCGGTCCGGCGGCCGGTGGCCGTTGGCGAAGGTCTGGATGTTGGCGATGACCCGGTCGCCCATGTCCTGACGCGCCTCGATCGTCGCCGAGCCGAGGTGCGGCAGCAGCACGACATGGGCGTGTCCCTTCAGGCCCGGATGGATGGCCGGTTCGCGCTCATAGACGTCCAGCCCCACGCCCGCGATCGCGCGGCGGGCCACGGCGTCGGACAGGGCCGCCTCGTCGATCAGTTCGCCGCGGGCGGTGTTGATCAGGATGGCGTGGGGCTGCAGCCGGGCCAGACGTTCGGCCGACAGAAGGTGATGCGTCTCCCTCGTCGCCGGACAGTTCAGCGAGATCAGGTCCATCCGCGCCAGCATCTGGTCCAGATCGTCCCACCAGGTCGCGCCCAGTTCCTCGGCGATCATGGCCGGGACGGGTTTGCGGTTGTGATAGTGGACCTGCATGCCAAAGGCCCTGGCGCGCCGGGCCAACGCCTGACCGATGCGGCCCATGCCGACGATGCCCAGCCGCTTGCCCCACAGTTTGCGCCCGGTCATCCAGGTCGGGGTCCAGCCCTCGAACCGGCCCTCGGCCACGACCTGGGCGCCCTCGACGATGCGGCGGCTGACCGCCAGGATCAGGGCCATGGCCAGGTCGGCGGTGTCCTCGGTCAGGACGCCCGGCGTATTGGTCACGATCAGGCCGCGCCCCACCGCCGCGTCGATGTCGATATGATCCACGCCCGCGCCGAAATTGGCGATCATCTTCAGCTGTTCGCCCGCCTTCGCGATCAGGGCGGCGTCGATCGCATCGGTGATGGTCGGAACCAGCACGTCGGCATAGGCCACCGCCGCCTCCAGCGCCGCGCGGTCCATCGGCCGGTCGGTCAGGTTCAGCTCGGCGTCGAACAGTTCGCGCATGCGCGTCTCGACCGCGTCCGGCAGGCGTCTGGTTAATACGACCTTAAGCCGGGGGGCGGACATTCGGGACCCTGGATTCAACGGATGCAGACGGTGTCTAGCAAAGCTCGCTCCCGCCTCCAAAGACTGGCTGTCATCGCGGCGGTTCTGGCCGCCGGCGTCGTGGTCGGCGCGGGCCAGGCCATGCCCGACGGACGACCCACGCCCAGCGGCCAGCCCGTGCCGCGCTGGCTTTCGCTCAAGTCCGACGAGGTGCGGGCGCGCTTCGGGCCGGGTCTCGACTACCGCATCCTGTGGGAATACCGGGTCTCGGGCCTGCCGGTGCAGGTGGTCGCCGAGACCACGGAATGGCGCAAGATCTGCGATCCCGAGGGCGGGGTGGCCTGGGTCCACCGCAGCGTCGTCTCCAGCCGGCGCAGCGCCTTCAACGCCTCGGACGCCGAAATCCCGATCCGCTCCGGCCCATCCGCGACCGCGGCCATGCGGGCCCGGCTGTCGCCCCATGCGGTGGTGGCCATGGAAGACTGCGAGGACGGCTGGTGCGAGGTGCGGGCGGGCCGGATGCACGGCTTCGTGCGCCAGGGCGACGTCTTCGGCGGTCAGGAACGCGCCCTGTGCAGCGCGGCGCGGCCGGCGGGGCGCGGCCGCTAAGGTCCGCCCGCCGCTAAATTGTTGAGCCGCCGGTTCCCGTCGTGTACCCCGGCGGCAACACAGGCCTCATGTAGCGCGAAGCGCGTTAGGTCATCAGAATGCGAGAGCCGCGTTGAGCCAGTCGAAATATCCGTCGTCCTTCGACTACGAGGCCCTGCTGGCCTCGGGCCGGGGCGATCTGTTCGGGCCGGGCAACGCCAAGCTGCCGGCCCCGCCGATGCTGATGTTCGACCGGATCGTCACCATCGACGGCGACGGCGGCGCCCACGGCAAGGGCTATGTCGAGGCCGAACTCGATATCCATCCCGACCTCTGGTTTTTCCAGTGCCATTTCATCGGCGACCCGGTGATGCCTGGTTGCCTGGGACTGGACGCCATGTGGCAGCTGGTCGGCTTCTACCTCGGCTGGATCGGCGGTCCCGGCAAAGGGCGGGCGCTGGGCGTCGGCGAGGTCAAGTTCACCGGCCAGGTGACCCCGGACGTCAGGAAGGTGGTCTACAAGATCGACCTCAAGCGGGTCATCAACCGCCGCCTGGTCATGGGCATCGCCGACGGGCTTCTCGAGGCCGACGGCGTCCCCATCTATACGGCCACGGACATGCGTGTCGGATTGTTCGGCGCGACCGACCCGGTCGGGGGTTGAGTCTCGCCACCCACAGACCGCGGCCAACGCGGCGCTTTCGAAATCAAGAAGGACACCACCATGCGGCGCGTCGTTGTCACCGGTCTGGGCATCGTCTCCTCCATCGGCACCGGCCAGGATGAAGTCTCGGCGTCCCTGCGCGAGGCCCGATCGGGCGTCGTCGCCGCGCCGGACCATATCCGGTACGGCTTCCGCTCGCAGGTCTGGGCCCCGCCCGCCCTGGGCGTGACGGCCGAGGACTGGGCCCCGCATGTCGACCGCCGCGCCGCCCGATTCCTCGCCAACGGCACGGCCTGGGGCCACATCGCCTTCGAGGAGGCGCTGAAGGACAGCGGCCTGACCGCCGAGGAGATCCAGTCCGACCGCATCGGCGTGATCGTCGGCGAAGGCGGCCCCTCGACCCAGGTCATCCTGCAGGCCGCCGAGACGACGAAGGAAAAGACCTCGCCCAAGCGGATCGGGCCGTTCGCCGTGCCCAAGGCCATGGCCTCGGGTCCCTCGGCCGTCCTGGCCACCTGGTTCCAGCTCAAGGGGATCAACTATTCGATCTCCTCGGCCTGCGCGACATCCGCCCACTGCATCGGCGCGGCCGCCGAACAGATCGCCTGGGGCAAGCAGGACGTGGTCTTCGCCGGCGGTGTGGAGGACATCGACTGGTCGATGTCCAACATGTTCGACGCCATGGGGGCCATGTCGTCCAACTTCAACGAAACCCCCTCGGTCGCCTCGCGCGCCTATGACGTGGCCCGCGACGGCTTCGTCATCGCCGGCGGCGCGGGCATCGTCGTGCTGGAAGAATACGAGCGGGCCTTGGCGCGCGGGGCCACCCTCTATGCCGAGGTCACCGGCTACGGCGCCAATTCCGACGGCTATGACATGGTCGCCCCCTCGGGCGAGGGCGCCGAGCGCTGCATGAAGATCGCGCTGGACATGGCCGGTCATCCGAGGATCGACTACCTCAACCCGCACGGCACCTCCACGCCGGTCGGCGACTCCAGGGAGATGGGGGCGGTGCGCAACGTCTTCGGCGACGCCATGCCGATGATCAGCTCGACCAAGTCGCTGACCGGCCATTCGCTGGGCGCGGCGGGGGCCCAGGAAGCCATCTACTGCCTGCTGATGATGAAGCACGGCTTCGCCGCCGAAAGCGCCCACATCGAAAACCTCGACCCCGAGTTCGATGGCATGCCGATCCTCAGGAAGCGTCACGACGGCGAGCTGAAACACGTCATGTCCAACTCGTTCGGCTTCGGCGGCACGAACGGGACGCTGATCCTGTCGAAGGTCTAGCAATGCAACCATGACTCGATGAGTATCGAGCCATGAGCAGTCCCTACTCGGAGCACCTGATCTTCGCCGACGAAAGCGGGGATCACGGCCTTGCAACCTTCGAGGCATCCTATCCCGTCTTCGTTCTGGTGTTCGTGCTGGTCCGAAAGGACCGGTACGTCGCGTCGATCGTGCCGACACTCCAGCAGCTCAAACTCGACTTCTTCGGCCACGATCAAGTTGTTCTGCATGAGCGGGATATTCGCCGGCAGTCGCCACCATTTGGCTTTCTGCGGAACCGACGCAGCCCTTCGAGCGGATTTCCTCAACCGGTTGAACGAGGTGGTCGGAGAAGCTGGAATCGAGATCATCAGCACCGTCATTCACAAGGATCGCCTGACCCAAAAATACGCGACACCTTGGAATCCGTACGACATCGCCCTCCTGTTCTGCATGGAAAAGGCGGTCGAGCGCTTGATCGCATTGGGCCAGGCCGGTCGCCTTCAACATGTGGTCTTTGAAAGTCGGGGGCGTCCGGAAGACGCCAATCTTGAACTGTCGTTTCGCCGCATCACGGCAAATGTCGGCGGCTGGGGGTTGAAGCAGACCGACTTCAGTGCGTGTGATTGGGAGCCGGTCATGGCTCCCAAGAGCTGCAACTCTGAACTGAACCGCCCCGGGTTTCCCGGAGGCTGTTTGGTTTAAGTTATGCTGCGATGGGGACGTGGTCCATCGCCGCGTAGAATCGCTGCTCTGCCTCGGCGGGCGGGATGTTGCCGATGGGTTCGAGCAGGCGTCGGTTGTTGAACCAGTCGACCCATTCGAGGGTGGCGTACTCTACGGCTTCGAAGGTGCGCCAGGGTCCGCGCCGATGGATGACCTCGGCCTTGTAGAGGCCGTTTATGGTCTCGGCGAGGGCGTTGTCGTAGCTGTCGCCGACACTGCCGACCGAGGGCTCGATCCCGGCCTCGGCGAGGCGTTCGGTGTATTTGATCGACAGGTACTGGCTGCCGCGATCGCTGTGGTGGATCAGGCCCCCGCCGTGGGCGGGGCGGCGGTCGTGGATCGCCTGCTCCAGGGCGTCGAGCACGAAGGCGGCATGGGCGGTCCGGCTGACGCGCCAGCCCACGATGTAGCGGGCGTAGACGTCGATCACGAAGGCGACGTAGACGAAGCCCGCCCAGGTCGCGACATAGGTGAAGTCCGAGACCCACAACCGGTTCGGCGCGGGCGCCTGGAACCGGCGGTTGACCTGATCCAGCGGGCAGGGCGTGGCCTTGTCGCTGATCGTCGTGCGCACGGGCTTGCCGCGGATCACGCCCTGGAGGCCCAGATCCCGCATCAGCCGCTCCACCGTGCATCGCGCGACAGGACGGCCCTCCCGGCGCATCTGCCGCCAGACCTTGCGCACGCCATAGACGCCGAAATTCTCGGCGAAGACGCGCAGCACCTCGGGCCGTCGCGCTTCGTCGCGCCGGGCACGAGCCGGCCGCCGGGTCGGGTCGCGGCGTCGGGCGACATGCTCATACCAGGTTGACGGGGCGATCGGCAGAACCCTGCAGATCGGCTCGACCCCGTGGACCTGGCGGTGATCGTCGATGAAGGCGATCATCGCCTGAACGGGCGGTCGAGCTCCGCCTGCGCGAAATAGGCCGACGCCTTGCGAAGAATCTCGTTCGCCTGACGCAGCTCGCGGTTCTCCCGTTCCAGCGCCTTGAGCCTGTCCGCCAGATCGGTCGGCACACCGGCGCGCCGGCCGCTGTCCACCTCCGCCTTCTTGACCCACTCGTTCAGCGTATGCGCCGAGCAGCCGATCTTGCTCGCCACCGAAACAACCGCCGCCCAGCGCGACGGATGCTCCCCGCCATGATCCAGCACCATCCGCACCGCTCGATCGCGGACTTCAGGCGCAAACTTGTTCGTTGTCTTGCTCATCGGGCTCCATCCTACTCAGGAGTTGGAGCCTCCGGGAAACCCGGGGCGGTTCAGGTCGCCGCTGGCGAGCGCTTGGATCTGCTTCTTGGCGGATAGATCTCGCCACTTCGCGGTCAGCGCATTGACGTCTGGCAACTTGAGCAGCTCGTCGCTGAAAATCCAGATGTGACGTTTCGCAATCGAGCCGATCGGCAGGTCCCCAACCAGGTCGCCGAACAGCCTCACGGCACGATCTTTCCCCGACAGCATGCGTTCGCCTCTGGCGGCCTTTGTTTGGAGAACCGTGGGCATATAGACCTGATTGAAATAGTCGCTCAGCTTCATCGCCGAGTTGTCGTCGGAGTGGACCGGGACCGGCGCAGGTGCGTGCGCACTGAGCGCCGACGGATGTGCAGCCGGCTGCCTTCCGCCGGCAATGTCGTTGATTACGATCTGGGCTTCGACCAGCGTGGAGGCGCAACGGTCAACGACGGCGAGAAATGCGGGCGAGTCCTCCGGCGTCAGGCCCCTATCCGAGTAGTAGCGCTCCGCCGCCCAACTCGCGACAGCTCTGCGCTCAGCCGGGTCGTCGGACAGCAGCGCGCCCGCCCATGCGTTGCGGGCAGCTGCTGATCGTTCCCGGCTGGCTTCTGCGCGCTGAGGCGTATTGGTCTTCAGCGCATCCCGAGCCAAGGCGGCCGATTGGCTCTCCCATTGCCGTAGTTCGCTGTCGAAGAGGGACGCCAGGTAGCTGTCGAGGTCGGGCGCCGCCTGCGCTGCTCTGACAGCCGCGATGTCCCCCCGAAGTTTCGCCCGCAGGACATCCGCTTTGGCGTTGCCCAGTCGCACATCGGACGTGCCCAAGGACCGGATGATGTAGGGTCGGCCTCCGCTGAATGAGACCGTGAACGCTGGCGCGACGTCGAGTTCCAGCGGAAAGCGAAGCTCAAGTCTGCGACTGGACCGGCGCTGGACATACTCTCCGAGTCGCTCATTCCCTGGCTCTCTATGACGTCCCACGCGCACCACACTCGACTAAAACACAACCAGATTTACAACGCTCATAACAGCGATCTGATGATTAAGTGTCGGCTTAATATTGGTTTTTCTACAAATCAGTGGGTTATCGTCCGAGTTCTAGCGCCGATGGCTTCATCGTTCCGGGCGCGCCATTCGCTTCCTGATCGGCGTACCGACTCATGAAGGCCGGTCCGGTTGCCATGCCGCCAAGCTGGACGCACAGTGTTCGTCAGACCGGGGGGCCGGCTGACGACGCGCCCGCCCTGGTCAGACCGGGAGGGACGGCGATGGCCAATCGGACCATGTTCTCAAGACTGGGCCCGGCCGAATCAGCCGCCCGCGCCCGGGTCCGTCAGGAGTTGCTCGGCGCCGACGCGGACGGGATCGCCGCGACGGGGCGCCGTCCCCTTCCGACCGACGAGACCGCGCCCGAACCGTCGCGCATGACGCCGCTGCCGGCGGTTGAGAAGAGCCAGACCCTACCGGGTCCGCTCGACGCGCCCCGGCCGGTGACCGCCAGCAACGATACGGCCAACGCCACCGAGGACGGCCCGCCGGTGGCCGTCCCCGTTCTGGCCAATGACGTCGGCGTCGCGGCGGTCGCCCGGATCAACGGCGTGGCGGTGACGCCCGGCAGCATCGTCACCCTGCAATCGGGCGCCCGGGTCGTCGTCAATCCGGACGGGACCCTGTCCTACGAGGTCGGCGCGGCGTTCCAGAACCTCGGCGCGGGCCAGACGGCGCAGGATGTCTTTACCTATACGGCGGTCGACGGCGGCGGTTCGCCCCTGGCTCCGGAAGGGGTATTCAACGCCGCGGCGATCAACGGGACCAACGGATTCGTGATCCACGGCGCCGCCGCCGGGGACCGCAGCGGCTATTCGGTGGCCGGCATCGGCGACGTCAACGGCGACGGCCGCGACGACCTGCTGATCAGCGCCCTGTCGGCGGATCCGGGCGGCCGGATCGACGCCGGGACCAGCTATGTCGTCTATGGCCGCGCGGGCGGGTTCGGCGCTTCACTCGACCTGTCCAGCCTGAACGGGACGACGGGGTTCGCCATCACCGGCGTCGGCGCCTTCGACTACAGCGGCGCCAGCGTTCGGGCGGCGGGGGATGTCAACGGCGACGGCCTGGCCGACTTCCTGATCGGCGCGCCATGGGGCGAGGCCGCCCAGGGGGCCAATGCGGGCGAGACCTATCTGGTGTTCGGACGGGCCGGCGGGTTCGGCGCATCGCTCGATCTGTCGACGCTGAACGGCGTCACCGGCGTGACCTTCCGCGGCGCGGCGGCCGGCGACGGTCTGGGCTTCTCGGTCTCGGCGGCGGGCGACATCAACGGCGACAAGATAGACGACCTGATCATCGGCGCGCGGGAAACGGACGGCGCCGGAGGTCTCGACGCCGGCGCCAGCCATGTGGTGTTCGGCCGGGCCGGCGGGTTCGCCGCCGGAATCGATGTGACCGCCCTGACCGGCGCCAACGGCTTTTCGATCGTCGGCGCCGATCCCACCGACCGCAGCGGCTATTCGGTGGCGGCGGCCGGAGACGTCAACGGCGACGGCATCGACGACCTGATCGTCGGCGCGCCCCAGGCCGATCCCGGCGGACGGGCCAATGCGGGCGAGGCCTATGTGGTGTTCGGCCGCCTGGGCGGCTTCGGCGCGAGCCTGAACCTGGGCGCGCTGAACGGCGTCAACGGCTTCACCATCTCGGGCGTGGACGCGGGCGACCACGCGGGCTGGTCCGTGGCCTCGGCGGGGGACCTGAACGGAGACGGACGGGCCGATCTGGTGATCGGCGCCCTGTACGCCGATCCGGGCGGGCGCGAGAACGCGGGCGAAACCTATGTGGTGTTCGGTCGGGCCGGCGGCTTCGGGGCCAATCTGGACCTGTCCAACATGACCCCCGCAACGGGGTTCATCATCACCGGCACGGCGGCGCTGAACCTGACCGGCCATTCGGTGGCCTCGGCCGGGGACGTCAACGGCGACGGCCTCGACGACCTGTTGATCGGCGCGCTGTACGCCGACGGCGCCGGCGGCGTCGATGCGGGCGAAACCTATGTGGTGTTCGGGCGTCAGGGCGGGTTCGGCGGGGTTCTGGATCTGAACGCGTTGAACGGCCAGACCGGCTTCGCCATCGGCGGGGCCACCGCCGGCGCCTACAGCGGCCAGTCGGTCTCGGCGGCGGGAGACGTCAACGGCGACGGTATCGACGACCTGATCATCGGCGCGCCCATGGCCGATCCGTCGGGGCGAACCGACGCCGGATCGAGCTATGTCCTGTTCGGCGCGCGCAACGTCACCCGCCTGAGCAATGACGCCACCGTCACCGTGACCGTCACCGGGGCCAATGACGCGCCCGTCATCACCTCCAACGGGGGCGGGGCGGTCGGCGGCTATACGATTTCGGAGAATACGCTGGGGCCGAACCCGGTCACGGCGACCGATCCGGACGCCGGCGCCAACCTGACCTATTCGATCATCGGGGGCGCGGACGCGGCGTTGTTCACGATGAACGCCGGCGTGCTGCAACTGATCAATCCGCCCAATTTCGAGGCCCCGGCCGATCAGAACGGCGACAATGTCTATGAGGTGATCGTCCAGGCGTCCGACGGCACGCTGACCGACACCCAGACCATCAATCTGACGGTGACCAACGCCAATGAGGCGCCGATGATCACCTCGGACGGGGGCGGGCCGAACGCGACGGTCTTCGTCGCCGAGGGCGTCCGCGCCGTGACCACCGTGGTCGCGGCCGACCCGGACGCCGGCGCCCAGATCACCTATTCGATCGTCGGCGGCCCGGACGCGGCCTTCTTCGTCATCGACCCGGCCACCGGCGCGGTGACCTTCGTCGGCCCGCCGGATTTCGAGGCTCCGGCGGACCAGAACGGCGACAACGATTACGACGTCGTGGTCCAGGCCTCGGACGGGGCCAGTATCGACATCCAGATGCTGCGCGTCACGGTCACCGATGTCGCGGACACCCTGGTTCTGAGCGACGTGGCCGGTGTCGTGGCGCGCAACGAGGGCGATCCGGCCATTCAGATCGACCAGGACGTCACCTTCACCGACGCGGGCGCCGGCTATGACGGCGGCAATCTGACGGTATCGGGCCTGAACCCCACCGACGTGGTGTCGATCATCGATTTCGGGAACGGCCCCGGCCAGATCGGGGTGGTCGGCCCGGCGGTCAGTTTTGGCGGCGTTCCGTTCGGAACGATCGCAGCAGGGCCGACCGGAACCTTCGTCGTGACCTTCAACCCCGCCGCCACCCGGGCGGCGATCGAGGCCCTGGTCGAGGCCCTGCAGTACCGTTCGACCTCGGACATTCCGATCGGGACCCACGCCCTGTTCCTGCAGATCACCAACACGCTCGGCCAGACGTCGGCGCCGGTCGCTGTCGCGGTCCAGTTCACCGCCGACATCCTGAACGGGGCGGACGGCGACGACACGCTGAACGGCCTGCGCGGCAATGACGTGATCAACGGCAACGAGGGCCTCGACACCCTGTCGGGCGGCGTCGGCGATGATCGCATCTTCGGCGGCAGCGGTGACGACTCGCTGGATGGCGGCGACGCCGACGACTTCGTCAGCGGCGGAGTGGGGCTCGACACCATCACCGGCGGCGACGGACGCGACGTTCTGCGGGGAGACGAGGACAACGACTCGATCTTCGGCAATACCTCCGACGATCAGCTGGAAGGCGGCGACGGCGACGACACCCTGGACGGTGGAAGCGAGGATGACCGGGTGTCGGGCGACGCCGGCGCCGATACGCTGATGGGCGGCGACGGGCTCGACCGGCTGAGCGGCGGGGACGACGACGACTTCCTGTTCGCCGGCAACGGCGAGGATATCCTGTCGGGCGGCATCGGCGTCGACGACCTCCAGGGCGAGGACGGCAACGACCAACTGAGCGGCGACGGCGACGACGACCGGATCGACGGCGGCGCGGGCATCGACACCGCCATCTTCAAGGGACTCATGAGCTCCTACACCATCCAGTTCATCAGCGCGGGCGTGGTCCGGGTCATCGGGCCGGAAGGAAACGACCTGGTGCTGAACTGCGAGTTCCTGCAGTTCGACGACCAGACCGTCAATCTGAACTTCGCCAACAACGAGCCGCCGCGGATCACCTCGGAAGCCGGACAGTCGGAGGCCGAGGTCGATATCGACGAGGGACAGACGATCGTCACCACGGTCACGGCCACGGACGCCAACCTGAACCCGATCACCTACAGTATCGCGGGCGGCGCCGATGCCGCCCTGTTCACCATCGACGCGGCCACGGGGGTTCTGGGCTTCATCACAGCCCCGGACTTCGAGGCGCCGACGGACGCCGGCCGCGACAATGTCTATGACGTCATCGTGGCGGCCTCGGACGGCCAGATCGCGGATCTGCAGGCCCTCAAGGTCAATGTGCTGGACATCGCGGGCGCGCCCGTTCCGTCCACGAAGGGCGGCGGTCCGGAAATCTGCTACGGCCCCGACGAACTGGCGGACGGGGAAGGCGCGCCGCCGCTTGTCCTCCCTGGAGCAGCCGACGACAAGGCCGCGCCGCCCCCGGTGGTGGACGATCTGGACATCAGGCCGGAGCGCGATCTGTTTCCGCGGCGGGACCAGTCCGAAGAGCTGTCGTTCCGGCCGGCCGACGCCATGCCGTTCGAGCCGCGTCCACTCAACGCCTGGGACGACGGCTTCGCCTGATCGAGGTCAGGGAGTCGGCGACGGCGGCGGGAAGAAGGGAAAGTTCCGCTGGTCGTCGTCGAGGGGCAGCGGCTCATAGTCTTCCGCGGGATCGGCGGGCGGCCGGCTTTCCGCGAAGACAGACGTATCGTCGGCGGCGATCGCCGCGGCGATCTCGACCTCCGCCCCGCCCGCATCGGGCCCGGCGTCCGGCGCGGGGGTGAGCAGATCGCCGAGCGCGCCTGAAACATCGTCGGGCAGCAGGAAGGGCCCGAACACGCCGTCGCTGCTGACCAGCAGGGCCTGCCCGGGCCGGTCCAGGGTCACGATCACGCCGTTGCGCTCGATGTCGACGGCGCCGGGGGTGTCGAAGGTCCGGGCCTCGCCCGCCGGGCCGCGCAGGACCACCAGCAGCATCGTCTCCTCGTCGCCGGTGAAGGGCGGCACGTCCGGCTGGGCGCGCAGGAGGGCCAGGATGTCCGGCCCGACCACGCCCTCGACGATGGTGCCGCGCACGCCGATCGAGCCGACCGGCGTCGAGATCGCCTCGCGCGACCCCGAACGCGAGGTCCGGCCCGAGGCGAAACGGAAGGCGCCGCGCGCCACCGACACGGCCGAGCCGCCGTTCTCGCTGACCACGAACCGGTCGACCGTCATCCGGGCGTTGGCGCCGACGGTGAAGGTCGAGCGGTCCCTGAGCAGCACCTGGACCTGGCTCTGCGGGCCGGTCACGAACTGGTCGCCGAGCCGGACGGGCGCGCGTAGCTGGGCCGCCCGGAGCGGCGCGGCGGCCCCGCTGCGGGTCTGGACCGAGTTGCGGATGGCCGCATTGACCCCGACGGAATCCTGGGCCTGGACCGGAGCGGCGACGGCCAGCCAGGCGAGGGCCGCCATGGCCGACATCAGGATTTCAGACTTCCGCATCACCGGGCTCCCGACATCAATCACGCGCGCCGAAACGCCAGATCAGACGCGCCTCGGCGCCCCAGCCCTCGAAATCGGCCAAGGGTCTCGAGGACTCGCGGCGGCTGTAGTTCACGGCCCCTTCCAAAGTCACATTCTCGCGGAAGTCGCCCGTCGCCCCGCGCGCGGTGAAGGCGCTGAGCGGCGCTCCGAGGGCGATGCGGGCATGGGTTCGGACATCCTCGCGCGTCGCGCCGCCCAGGAAGATCGCATCCGCCTCGTCGTACTCCAGCCAGCGCGCCGAGGCGCCGGCGAACAGATAGACGCCCTTGTCGAACCGCTGATCCAGGCTGACGCCCAGCCGCGGCCCGGCATAGCCGAACGGCCCGTAGCCCGCGGACTTGACCTCATAGTCCAGGCCCACGTCGACCGTGGTGCGGGAGGTGAACCGGTGGCTGACGCCGACGCCGGCCGAATAGCGCCGGCCGTCGCGGTCGCCGCCGAGAATCCCGGCCAGGGCGTCGATGCCGGGCTCGTCATAGTCCTGATCGACCGCCTCGGCCCGCAGGCTCAGGGTGGTGGCGTTGGTCACCCGCCAGCGCGTATCGCCGCGCAGCCCGACCTCGGTCAGCTGGGGTTCGCCCTCCAGCCGGACATGACGCGCCACGGCCCCCAGACGCGACCGGCTGAGCCGCGTCGTCCGCGCCAGGCCCAGTTCGAGACCGGCGCGCTGGAAGTCGATCGCCGCGCCCGACAGGCGGGAATGGTCGTGCAGCAGGCCCGTC
This sequence comes from Brevundimonas vancanneytii, assembly GCA_943373195.1. Classification (GTDB taxonomy): domain Bacteria; phylum Pseudomonadota; class Alphaproteobacteria; order Caulobacterales; family Caulobacteraceae; genus Brevundimonas; species Brevundimonas vancanneytii_B. The sequence goes on along the minus strand of CALSBO010000006.1, from coordinate 10,501 downwards.
CCATAGACCTCCCAGACCTTCTCGGACCCCAGGTCGGCGCGGCCTTCGAGGGTCAGCGTGACCTCGCTGGACACGCCTTCTTCCGCGGGCGGCGCGCCGAGCAGGTCGAAGGCGGTGAAATAGGCCCCGGCGGCGTCCTCTTCCCAGGCGACGCCGACGCTCAGGCTGCCGGAAAAGGACTGTGTGGCCAGTCCCTGTTCGATCCGGCGTGTGTAGCTGGCGGCCTCGGCGCGTTGCAGCGGCGTCAGCGGCACGGACTCGAGCCGGCGCAGCTGGTCGCGCGCGCCCTGCAGATCGCCCAGCCGGTACAGAACCACCGCATGGAACAGTCGGACGGAATGCCGGTTCGGTTCGTTGATCAGAATACGTTCGAGGGTCGAGGCCGCGACCGCCAGATTTCCCTGCCGCGCCTGTTCCCGGGCATAGGACAGGTTCAGGTTCGAATCGTCTGGGGCCGCGAGAATGGCCGGAAAATCCTGGGCGCCGGCGGCCGTGACCTGGACCCCGAGGGCGGCGGCGACGGCCAGAACCGCCGCGCGGATCATCAGCCGATGGGGCCGGGAATCTACAGCCATCAATCAGCGTCCCCCGCGACCCACGCCAGACGGTAGGTCGGGCGCTTTCGGGGGTCAAGCCGAACGGCGGTTGGTGGTCCGGCTGACGGCTTGTTCCGACCGGTCAGAGGATCTCGCAGGCCTCCTCGAAGGCCGGGCGGGGGTTGCGGGGATGCAGGTTCTCGTCCGTGCCGTAGCCGATGTTGCAGATGAAGTTTGTGCGCCAGCCGGTACCGGCGAAGAATTCCTCGTCCACCCCGGCGCTCTTGAACCCCGACATCGGTCCGCAATCCAGCCCCAACGACCGCGCCGCCAGCATCAGATAGGCGCCCTGCAGCGAGCCGTTGCGCAGGGCGGTTTCGCAGGCGACCTCCGGGTCGGCGAACCAGCCGACGGCGCCGGGGTTCTGCGGATACAGTTCCGGGAGCCGCACGGCGAAATCCAGGTCATAGGCGATGATGACATTGACCGGCGCCTGCAGCGTCCTGGCCCGGTTGCCCGAGGACATGAAGGGCGACAGCCGCTGTTTGGCGGCCTCACTGGTCAGGAACAGGAACCGGCCGGGGCAGCAGTTGCCGGACGTCGGCCCCCATTTGGCCAGGTCGTAGATTTCGCGGATCAGGGCCTCGGACACCGTCTCCGGCGACCAGCCGTTGCGCGTGCGGGCGGTAAGGAACAGTTGGTCGAGAGAGGCGTCGGGCAGGCGGTCGGACATGAGGGAATGGGCTCCGCGCCGGGACAGTTTGGCGCCGCCGCAGCCTATGCCATGGTGGCGGTCGATCAATCGCAGGATTTGCCGACGCATGGCCCCGGCCGACGACACCTTCCTCCTGCCCGCACGGCCTGATCCGATCCCGCTGGCGGTCAGTCAAACGGCGGTGATCGTCATCGACATGCAGAACGCCTACGCCTCGCCCGGCGGCTACCTCGACCTCGCGGGCTTCGACATCTCCGGGGCGCAGAAGGTCATCGACAACACCCGCGGCGTGCTCGAGGTCGCGCGGCGGGCGAGGATGCCGGTGATCTATTTCCAGAACGGCTGGGACCCCGACTATGTCGAGGCCGGCGGGCCGGGCTCGCCCAACTGGCACAAGTCCAACGCCCTGAAGACCATGCGGGCGCGGCCGGAGCTGCAGGGCCGGCTGCTGGCGCGCGGCGGCTGGGACTATGAACTGGTCGATGCGCTCAAGCCCGAGCCGGGCGACATCGTCCTGCACAAGACCCGCTACAGCGGCTTCTTCAATTCCCAATTGGACAGCGTGCTGCGGTCGCGCGGCATCCGCAATCTGGTCTTCGTCGGCATCGCCACCAACGTCTGCGTGGAATCGACCCTGCGCGACGGCTTCTTCCTCGAATATTTCGGCGTCGTGCTGGAGGACGCCACCCATCAGGCGGGGCCGGCGTTCGTGCAGCAGGCCGCCCTCTACAACATCGAAACCTTTTTCGGCTGGGTCTCCAGCGTCGCCGATTTCAAGGGCGTCGTGGGGCAGATCGCGCCGGGAGCCTGACAGGAGACCGACCCATGCCCAAGACCGTCATCACCCCGCCCGGCACCCGGACGCCGATCGCCCCCTTCTCGCCCGGCACGATGGCGGACGGGATGGTCTATGTCTCGGGGACCCTGGCCTTCGACAAGGACAACAGTGTCGCCCACGTCGGCGACGCCGAGGGCCAGACGCGGGCGGTGCTTGAGACCATCAAGTCGGTGATCGAGACGGCTGGCGGGACCATGGACGACGTGACCATGAACCACATCTTCCTCAAGGACTGGGCCGACTATGCGGCGATGAACAAGGTCTATGCGGAGTATTTTCCGGGCGAGAAGCCGGCGCGGTTCTGCATCGTCTGCGGTCTGGTGCGGCCCGACTTCCTGGTCGAGATCGCCTCCATCGCCCATATCGGCAAGCGCTGACCTTGATCGAGACCGGCCGCGCCGACGGCCTCCACTATGAGGTTCACAGCGACGGTCCGGATGACAGCCGGGACGTGGTGATCCTGTCGGCGGGGTTGGGCGGCTCGGGCGCCTTCTTCGCTCCGCAGATGGAGGCGCTGGCGGCGCGGTTCCGGGTCGTGCTCTACGACCATCGCGGCACAGGCCGCAGCGATCGCGACCTGCCCTCGCCGTACTCGGTCGCCGACATGGCGCAGGACATGGCGAGCGTCATCGACGCCCTCGGCGGGGCGGCGGGGCACGTCGTCGGCCATGCGGCGGGCGGGCTGGCGGGGCTGCAACTGGCGCTGAACAGCCCTTCGCAGGTGTTGAGCCTCACGGTCGTCAACGGCTGGAGCCGGCCCGATCCCCACATCGCCCGCTGCTTCCGCACCCGGATCAGCCTGCTGAACGACAGCGGGCCCGAGGCCTGGGTCCACGCCCAGCCGCTGTTCCTCTATCCCGCCGACTGGATCAGCGAGAACGCGGCGCGGCTGGCCGAGGAAGAGGCACACCACCTCGCCGGCTTCCAGGGCCGGGACAATATGCTGGCCCGGATCCACGCCCTGCTGGCCTTCGACATCCACGACCGGCTGGGCGAGATCGCCTGCCCGGTGCTGGTCAGCGCCAGCGCCGACGACATGCTGGTCCCGTCGCTTTGCTCGCGGCGGCTGGCGGAACGGCTGCCCCATGCGACCCTCGACGTCGCGCCCTGGGGCGGTCACGCCTTTACGGCGACGGCTCCGGATGCGTTCAATGCCGTCCTGATCGCCTTTCTGTCCGGCGAGCCCCTGCCCCGTTGAAGGATCACCCCATGGAAGTCGGCGTCTTCATTCCCATCGGCAACAACGGCTGGCTGATCTCCGAGGCGGCGCCCCAGTACATGCCGTCGTTCGAGCTGAACAAGACGGTCACCCAGGCGGCGGACCGCTATGGCCTGGACTTCGCGCTGTCGATGATCAAGCTGCGCGGCTTCGGCGGCAAGACCCAGTTCTGGGAGCACAATCTCGAAAGCTTCACCCTGATGGCGGGGCTGGCCGCCGTCACGACCCGGATCAAGCTGTTCGCCACCGCCGCCACCCTGACCATGCCGCCCGCGATCGTGGCGCGGATGGCCGCGACCATCGACTCCATCGCGCCGGGCCGGTTCGGCATCAATCTGATCACCGGCTGGGCCGAGGCCGAATACAGCCAGATGGGCCTGTGGCCGGGCGATAAACACTACAAGGACCGGTACAACTATCTGGCCGAATACGCACAGATTCTGCGCGACCTGTTCGACACCGGCGTGTCGAATTTCAAGGGCGACTATTTCACCATGACCGACTGCCGGGTCAGCCCGCGCGCGACGGATACGAAGCTGATCTGCGCCGGGTCGAGCACCGAGGGCCTGGCCTTCACCGCCCAGTACGCCGACTACAGTTTCGCCCTGGGCAAGGGGACCAACACCCCGACCGCCTTCGCCGACGTCAACGAACGGCTGCGGGCGGCGAAGGAAAAGACCGGCCGCGACGTCAGCGCCTACATCCTGTTCATGGTCATCGCCGACGAGACCGACGAGGCGGCCATGGCCAAGTGGGAACGCTATCGCGACGGCGTCGACAAGGAGGCCGTGGCCTGGCTGGTCGGACAGGCGTCGGGCAATACGTCAGAGGACACCAATACGAAGCAGCTGGCGGCCGAGAAGGCGGCGGTGAACCTGAACATGGGCACCCTGGTCGGCTCCCACGCCTCGATCGCGCGAATGCTGGACGAGGTGGCGACGGTGCCGGACACCGCCGGAGTGCTGTTGACCTTCGACGACTTCGAAAAGGGCATCGAGGACTTCGGTCAGCGCATCCAGCCGCTGATGGCCTGCCGCGCCCATGTAAAGAGCGGCTGACGGATCAGGCGGCTTCGGCGTCGAGCCCTGACGCCGGGGCGACGGCGGCCAGGACCTGGGTGATCCCCGCGAACAGGGTCGCCATGGTCACCGGCTTGGCCAGATGGCCGTCAGCGCCGGCCTTGCGCCCCGCCGCGACATGATCGGGCATGGCGTTGGCGGTCAGCATCAACACCGGGGTGCGGTTTCCGCCACGCCGCGCCTCGAACGCGCGGATCTCGGCGGTGGCGGTCAGGCCGTCCATCACCGGCATCTGCATGTCCATCAGCACGAGGTCGAAAACGCCCTGCTGGAACGCCTCCAGCGCCTCGCGGCCGTCGGCCACGCAGACCAGGTCGGCGTCCGTGCCCGACAGCAGCACCTCGATGACCTTGCGGTTGGCGGGATGATCGTCGGCCAGAAGGATGCGCAGGGCGGCCGGCTCGGCCTCCGCATCGGAAGACGGCGTCACCGCGCAGGCCGCGACCTCGACCGTGGGCAAGGGCGCCTCGAACCAGAAGCGCGAGCCGACGCCCGGCTCGCTGTCGCAATCCAGGCCGCCGTCCATCAGCTCGGCCAGTTCTCGCGAAATCGCCAGGCCCAGGCCCGTGCCGCCGAACCGGCGCGTAATCGAGCCGTCGGCCTGATGGAAGCGGCCGAAGATGCGGTCCTTCTGCTCGGGTTCGAAGCCGACGCCGGTGTCCGAGACGGTGAAGCGGACCCGATCCTCGGCCAACTCCTCCACGCTCAGCCGGACCTCGCCCGTCTCGGTGAATTTCAGAGCGTTGCTGACCAGATTGGTCAGGATCTGGCGGATGCGCACCACGTCGCCGTAGACCTGCCGTTCGGCGGCCGGCGGAATCTCGATCACCAGGGCCACGCCCCTGGCCTCGGCCTTGGACCGCCACAGGGCGGCCGTTTCGCGCGCAACGTCGGCGAGGTGGAACGGCGCCGGTTCGATGGTGATCTGGCCGGACTCGATTTTGGCGGTGTCCAGAATGTCCGACAACAAGCGTTCCAGCGTGCCGCTGGACGACCGGACGATGTCGACCATCTCGCGTTCGCGTGGCCCCAGATCGCTGCGGGCCAGGGCGTCGGCCATGGCGACCACGCCGTTCAGCGGCGTGCGGATCTCGTGACTCATATTGGCGAGGAAGTCGCTCTTGGACCGGCTGGCCTCCTCGGCCGCGCGCCGCGCCAGCCGCAGATGGCCCGCCGACCGCCACTGCCAGACCAGCAGGCCCGCCGCCGTCAGGAAGAAGACCACGGCGATGCCGACGATCCAGCGCTGGGAACTGATGACGTCCTGATGCAGACGGGTGTTGATCCGGGCGGTGTCGAGCCGCCGGCGGCGTTCGGCCAATTGCTCCTGCATGTCGCCGGTGACCTGGCCGATGCCGGCGCTGAAGCGGCGCGCGGCCTGGATTTCCCTGGCCTTGTTGTAGGCGTCGAGCCGCTCGAAGGCCTCACGGGTGCGGCCCTCGGCGAACAGCAGGGCGGCCTCGACCCGGGGCACCTCCGAAAAGCCCTCCTGGCGGAACGTGCCGGCGGCCTCGCGGCGGCGGATTTCGGCGAGGTCGCGACGGGCCAGATCGAGCTGTCCGGTCCGGGCATAGGCCAAGGCCCGCAGCGGCAGAAGTTGCGGGGCCAGGAATTCCGCCGCGCCGAGATCGGCCCCATAGGGCGAAAGGCAGTTCAGAACCCGGCGCGAGTCGTCGCCGCCGGCGGCGACGGCGGCGCACAGATTGGCGTCATAGACCATCAGGCTTTCGATATCGGCCCGCCGGGACAGCCGGTTGTGGGCGGCATAGAGCTGGTCCGCCAGCGCCTGGTCCCCGACCTGGATCGACAGCCGCGTCAGATTGTAGAGGGCGTCGAAATCGGGACGAGGATAGGCGGGGTTTGACAGATCGATCTCGAAGCGGCGGAACGCCGTGGTCGCCCCTTCGATGTCGTTCAGGTCCATCAGGGCGAGACCGGTCACCTCCCACAGCCCGGCCCGGGCGGTGTCGGCATAGGGGGCGTCCTCGGGAATGACCGCGTCGGCCGCCGTGAGCATCCGCAGCGCCTCGCCGACGCGATCCTGATCCATCAGCGCCAGTGCGCTGAGCCGCATGGCATGGGCCTTGACGAACCAGTCGGTGGTGGTGCGCCCGATCCGGTCCATTTCGACCGAGGCGGCCGTATCGCCGCTGTCATAGCGGATGGTCAGGGCGTTGAGCCGGGCGATCGTCTGGTACCGCTCGTCCCGGCGCGTGACGGCGGCGGCGGCGAGACGGTCGTTCCAGACCTCGGCCCGTTCGAAATCGCCCTGGTTCAGCGTGATCCACATGACATGGTAGAGGCGATTCAGCCCCTCGCGGCCCGGATGATCCAGGGCGGCCTCGCCGAAGGCTTCCAGCGCCGGAAAGCTGGTGGCGGCGGCCCGTTGCTCGACCCGCCGGGCGAGATCGAGACGGCTCTCGCTGGATTGCGTCGCCGCCCGGGCGCCGCCGGGAACGGCGAGCACGAGGAGCAGGACGGCGACGAGGACAAACTTGGATGAGGGCATGTCGTATCCGGAATGACCGCCGATCATCACCCGGCGACCGTTTAACAAGCTTTAGCGCCGCGAAACTTTCGCCGGCCGCCCCGTCTGTGGACTTCCGCCCGCGGCGGCGTCAGCGTCGCGGGATGGCCGAATCGCCCTTCAGACCGTCCTCGCCCGGGGGCTATTACGAGTTCTTCGCCGGCGGCGGGATGGTTCGGGCCGGGCTGGGCGAGGCCTGGCGGTGCCTGTTCGCCAACGATCTCGATCCGGCCAAGGCCGCCGCCTATCGCGCCAACTGGGGCGACGCCGACCTGCGCGAGGGCGACATCGCGGCCCTGACCGCCGCCGATCTTCCGGGCGTCGCCGACCTGATGTGGGGTTCGTTTCCCTGTCAGGACCTGTCGCTGGCGGGCGCGGGCGCCGGTCTTGGCGGCAGACGGTCCGGGACGTTCCGCGACTTCTGGAGCCTGGCGCGGTCGCTGGCCGCCGAGGGACGCGCGCCGCGGATCGTCGCCGTCGAGAATGTGTGCGGGACCCTGACCTCGCGCGGGGGCCGCGATTTCGAGGTCATCTGCCGGACCTTCGCCGAGGCCGGCTATCGTTTCGGGGCGCTGGTCATGAACGCCGACCGCTTCCTGCCCCAGTCGCGGCCCCGACTGTTCGTGATCGGTGTGCGCGAGGATGTGGCGCTCGATCCGGTCCTGACGGCGCCGACGGCCTCGGATCTGTTCCACTCCCCCGCCTTGAGCAGGGCGGCGGCCCGCCTGCCCGACGATCTTCAGGCCCGCATGGTCTGGTGGCGGCTGCCCGGGCCGCAGGCCGCCAGGGCCGATCTGGCGTCGGCAGTCGAGGCCGAGCCCTCGGGCGTGCGCTGGCATTCGGATGCCGAGACGGCGCGGCTGCTGGCGCTGATGTCGCCCAGGAACCTGGCCAAGGTCGAGGCGGCGCGGCGGACCGGCGAACGGTGCGTCGGCGCCCTGTACCGGCGGACGCGGCGCGACGCGGCGGGCGCTCGCGTCCAGCGCGCCGAGGTGCGGTTCGACATCGCCGGCTGCCTGCGCACGCCCGGCGGCGGATCGAGCCGCCAGACCCTCTTGATCGTCGAAGGGGGCCGGGTGCGGTCCCGGCTGATGTCGGCGCGGGAGACGGCGCGGCTGATGGGACTGGCCGACAGCTATCGCCTGCCGGCCTCGTACAGCGCCGCCTGCCGCCTGACCGGGGACGGCGTCGCCGTGCCGGTGGTGCGGCATCTGGCGCGGTGGCTGCTGGAGCCCCTGCTGGCGGCGCGGCCGGGGCTCAGGCGCGCGGCCTGACCGGCGGACTTGCCAAAGCCGTTCAGCGGCGCATCATGGCGGCGGGGGAACTGGGGAGTTCATCGTGAGACACCTTGCTTCGGGTTTGATCCTTCTTGCCTTGGGCGCGGCGCCGGCGGCGGCCGAGACCTGGCATCCATATTCGCGCAGCACCGGCAGCGTCTTCATGGCCGATGTCGACAGCATCACCGTCGTCGGCGAGATCACCACCGTTCTGGTGGCGACCGTGGCGCGCACCGGCGACGCGGGCGACTACAGCCACACGATCGAGACCTTCGAATTCCAGTGCGCCGCCGGCGGCAAATGGCGCACCGCCGGCATGGTGGAGTACGGCCCCGAAGGCGAGGAAATCGGCCGCTATCCCGAGGAAGGGGCGGAATGGGAAGAGGTGCGCCGGAACACCTCGCCCGACTTCCTGGAACAGATCGTCTGCGACGGCTCGCGCGCCCAGCCGCCGATCTGGCCGACGGTCAGGGCGTTCGTGGACGCGGGGCGGACCTGAGCGTCAGGCGTCCACCGCCGCGTCCAGCGCATTGGCCTGGATGAACTCGCGGCGCGGCTCGACCACATCGCCCATCAGTTTGGCGAACAGGTCGGACGCGTCTTCCTGATGCTCGACCTGGACCTTCAGCAGGGTGCGGGCGTTGGCGTCCAGCGTGGTCTCCCAAAGCTGTTCCGGATTCATCTCGCCCAGACCCTTGTAGCGCTGGATGGCGATGCCCTTCTTGCCGGCGTCCAGCACCGCTTCCAGCAGATCCAGCGGACCCCGTACGGCGACGGTCTTGTCCTTGCGGCGGAAGACGGCCGGCTTGTCGAACAGGCCCTCGAACGCGTGTGAGCGTTCGGCCAGACGGCGGGCGTCCAGCGAGCGGATCAGGGTCTCTTCCAGGACAATGCGCTCCGTGACGGCGCGGCGGACGCGTTCGAACACCACGGCCCCCTGGGCGCCCGGCGAACCGGCCCAGTCGCCGTCGCCTTCCTCGGCATAGAGATTCAGGCGGGCGGCGGCCGCGGACGGGCCGGCGGCGTGCTCGTCGAACAGACCGGCCAGGGCCGCCTGTTCGATGGCGAAGGTCGGCGCACGCTGGCTCAGGCGGTCGACGCCGGCCTTGAAGGCCTTGGCCTCGCGCACCAGCGACTGCAGGTCCAGGCCGGTGCGGCGCTCGCCGGTCGGCAGGTCAAGCTCGGCCTCCGAAGACCCTTCCTCGATGAGGTAGGAATCCATCTCGGACTGGTCCTTGAGGTAGCGGGACTGTTTCCCCTTGGCGACCTTGTAGAGCGGCGGCTGGGCGATATAGACGTGCCCGCGCTCGATCAGCTCGGGCATCTGGCGATAGAAGAAGGTCAGCAGCAGGGTCCGGATGTGGGCGCCGTCGACGTCGGCGTCGGCCATCAGGATGATCTTGTGATAGCGCAACTTGTCGGCGTTGAAGTCGTCGCGGCCGATGCCGGTGCCGAGCGCCAGGATCAGCGTCCCGATCAGTTCGGACGACAGCATCCGGTCGAACCGGGCGCGCTCGACATTGAGGATTTTCCCGCGCAGGGGCAGGACGGCCTGGTTCTCGCGGTTGCGGGCCTGTTTGGCCGAGCCGCCGGCGCTGTCGCCCTCGACGATGAACAGTTCGGACTTGGCCGGATCGCGTTCCTGACAGTCCGCGAGTTTGCCGGGCAGGGAGGCCATGTCCATCGACGTCTTGCGCCGCGTCAGGTCGCGGGCCTTGCGCGCGGCCTCGCGGGCGGCGGCGGCCTCGATGATCTTGGCGACGACCAGTCGGGCCTCGACGGGATGTTCCTCGAACCAGGTCGACAGGCCTTCCGAGCACAGGCCCTCGACGGCCGGACGGACCTCGGACGAGACCAGCTTGTCCTTGGTCTGCGACGAGAATTTCGGGTCCGGCACCTTGACCGACAGGACGCAGGTCAGGCCCTCGCGGGCATCCTCGCCCGAAACCGAGACCTTCTCCTTCTTCGCCGCGCCGGCGGCGTCGATATAGCCGCCCATGACCCGCGTCAGGCTGGCGCGGAAGGCGGACAGGTGGGTGCCTCCATCCCGCTGGGGGATGTTGTTGGTGAAGCACAGCATGGTCTCGTGGTAGCTGTCGTTCCACCACAGGGCGAGATCGATCTCGATCCCTTCCTTCTTGCCGCGAATGACGATGACGTCCTTGAGGATCGGCGTCTTGGACTTGTCCAGGTGGCGCACGAAGGCCTCGACCCCGCCTTCGTAGTGCAGGATTTCCTCGAACGGCTCGGCGTGGCGGTCGTCGCGCAGCTTGATGACCACGCCCGAGTTGAGGAAGGCCAGTTCGCGCA
>CALSBO010000005.1:0-71302 GCA_943373195.1 Brevundimonas vancanneytii | reverse complement strand
GTTCGGGTCCATGGCCCGCATGGCGGCGAAATCGGCGCGCGCGCCGGCCTCATCGCCGACCGTGGCGCGGAGATGGCCGCGCAGGCTCAGCAGGTGAACGGCGTCGGGCGCGGCGGCGAGGGCGACGTCCAGGGCGGGCAAAGCCTCCGCCGGCCTGCCCGTCAGTTTGTCCAGACGGACCAGGGCCTCGAGGGCCACGGCGTCGGCGGGATCGTTCGCCAACCGGGAAGCGACGATGGCGCGGGCTTCCGCGTCGCGGTTCAGGCGGGTGAGGGCCTGAAGCTCTCCGAACGGTCCGGTGTCGTCGCCGGGCGCGGCGGCGGTGAACGCCCGGTAGTCGGCCAGAGACCGGTCCCAGCGGCCGAGCTGATAGTAGGCGGCGCCGCGCGCCGACAGGGCGCTGACGTCGGACGGGTCCAGGCGAAGGGCCACCGAGAAGCTGACGACCGCCTCGCCGTATTGGCCCTGGTAATAGGCCACCAGACCCTGACCGAGGACCGCCGCCTGATCGGCGGGGTCCAGATCGACCGCCTGGTCATAGTCGGCGCGAGCGCCGTCCAGATCGCGGGCCGCGGCGCGGGCCTGACCGCGCGCGCGCCGCGCCTCGGCATTGTCCGGCTCGCGTTCGATCGCGGCGTCGAGCAGGGCCAGCGCGCCGTCGGGGTCGCCCGCGTCGCTGAGGCGGCCGGCGCGCGCGATCAGATCGGCCGTATCGCTGGATCCCGGCTGCTGGCGGGCCGTGTCGCCGCTGGTGGCCACATAGTCGACCGGGGCGCGCAGACGCAGCGGCAGGGCCGAGGCGTTCTCAGCGCGGGTCCGGGTCGCGGCCATGTCTTCGGCGGTGACCTCCGACGTCAGGCTGGCCAGGGTCACGATGACCTCCGCGACGCCGTTCCGCAGCGAGCCGCGCCGCGCGACCTGAAAGCCGCCGCCCTCCAGCATCTGATCGCCGCCCTCGAGCTGGAAGCCGCGGCCGCCATGCGGAAGGGTCACGCGATAGACCGACCGGTTCAGGGTCGGATGGGCGATCGCATAGGGATGATCCTTGAAGCGGGCCAGAACACCCGTGCGCTCCGCCTGACTGGGCAGGACGAGGGCGGAGTCGGGGAACGCCATGACGCGGCCCGCCGAGCCGTTGACCCAGCTCATCCGCGTCGTGCCGCGCATGATCAGGTGAAGTTCGTTGGTCGGCTCGTCATAGCGGGTTTCGACGGTGTGGATCGTCACGCCCCGGTCGGCGCCGCCCCATTGCGCCTTGAGCATGGTTTCCAGTTGATCCGGCGGGATGTTCCCCAGTTGCCGGCGCATGGCGGTCGCATAGTCTTCGCGATAGGCGATATCGAGCACAAGGCCCGCGTCGGCGTCGATGCCGGCAGTGGCGTCGATGTCCACCACCACGTCGACGGTCGGGACCGTGCGCGGCGGCTGGACGATCGCCTCCAGCCCCGCGCCGTCCCTGCGCACCGGCAGGCCCCAGCGGTAGGGCGGCGGAACCAGTCCCTCCAGGCTGCGGTCTCCGATCCGGGTGCCGTCCATCCAGTAGTCCCTGCCGTCCACGGTGGCGCGAACGATGACATGGTCGAACCAGGCCAGAAGGGGGAGCTGGGTTTCCAGACCGTCGCCCCAGCGGGTGCTGACCAGGATCGCCTCGGCCTCGATGCCCAAACCTTCAAGCAGGGCGAGCAGCAGCACGGTCTTGCCCTTGCAGTCGCCGTAGCGGCTGCGCCAGACCTCGTCGGCGGTCATGGGGACATAGCCGCCCTCGCCCATGGCCAGCGCCAGATAGCGGACCTGGTCCTCGACCAGCCGCAGGGCGGCCATGGCGCGCGCGTCGTCGGTGTCGTGCGCCGAGCGAATCCGCTCTATCTCGGCCAGCAGGGGCGAGCCGGGTTCCAGCGTCGCGCCGGTTTCGTACAGCGGCGCCATCAGCCGCGAGGCGTCGGCCCAGGAACTGAAATCGGTGAACTGGACCGTGCGGGAAAGGGTGAAGCGCACGGGGGCGTCGCCGGGCACCCGCTCGGGAACCAGATTGCGGGCGTCGATCTCGTACAGCCAGCCGTCGGCGGTCCGGCGCGGGCGAATGTCGGTCCAGGGCGCGGTCGCGGCGACGCGGATCGGATGGTCGTCCGACCAGGAGGCGCGCAGGCGATAGTGATCGATGGCCTGTCCCGAACCCGCGCCGTCGAAGGCTTCCAGATGCGGGGCCAGCACGCCCTTGGTGTCATGCAGGGTGAAGGCGAGTTCGAGGATGTCGCCGACGCGCAGATCGCGCGGCTGCAGCGTCGCGGTCAGCCGTCCGTCGATCGTCGCGGACTCAAGGTTGTTCTCGCGGCGGATCGTCTCGAACTCCTGACCCGCGAGGACGTCGACTGCCTGACCGTCGCGGACGATCCGCAAGGCGTGAACCTGAACGCTCTGCTGCGGCGGGCTCCATTCCAGATTCACCGTGCCGACGCTGCTGAGCCCTTGCCCGGTCAGGACCTGAAAGCGCTGGAAGGTGTAGGTGTGCGACCCTTGCGCGTCGAAGCGGATCTGGTGGTCGATGGCCAGGGCGCGCAGGGCGGCGTCGCCGGTGGCGGGGGTCGGCGCCTCGGTCGGAAGCGGGGCGACCCAGGCGGGCGCCGGCGCGCGCCCGACGTCCTGGGCCGAAACCGGGGCCGCGAACATCGCCAATGACACGGCGACCGCCGCGAACAGACCTTTAAACATTACGCATCCCCCACTCGCCTTCCGGTTTAGCACGAAAGGGCGGAAGCTCCAGACTCCGCGGTCCCGGTCAGGCCTTGCGGAAAAACGCATGGATGCGTTCGGCCAGGGGCTGGTTGATCCCCTCGACCTTGATCAGATCGGCCACCGCCGCGCGTGAGACCCCCTTGGCCGAGCCGAAGGCGTGCAGCAGGGCCTTCTTGCGGCCGGGGCCGACGCCCTCGATCTCGTCGAGCGGATTGCGCTTGATGTCCATCGAGCGGCGCGTGGCATGGGCGCCGTTGGCGAAGCGGTGGGCCTCGTCGCGCAGCCGCTGGATATAATAGAGGGCCGGCGATTTCAGCGGCAGCATGAAGGGCGGCTTGCCGGGCATGAAGAACCGCTCCAGTCCCGCGTCCCGGTCGGGTCCCTTGGCCACGCCGACGGCGGTGATGTCGTCCAGCCCCAGATCGGCCAGCACCGCCAGCACCTCGGCCAGCTGGCCGGCGCCGCCGTCGATCAGCAGCAGGTCGGGCCGGACCACGGCCTCGTCTCCGGCCTCCTCGTCCTTGACCAGGCGCGAGAAGCGGCGACGCATGACCTCGCGCATCATGCCGTGGTCGTCGCCGGGGGTCAGGTCCTCGCCGCGGATGTTGAACTTGCGGTACTGCGACTTCTGCAGGCCCTCGGGACCCGCCACGACCATGCCGCCGACCGCGTTGGTCCCCTGGATATGGGCGTTGTCGTAGATTTCGATCCGCTCGGGGCGAGCCTCCAGACCGAAGGCCTCGCAGACCTCGTCGAGGATTTTGCCCTGGGCCGAGCCCTCGGCCATCTTGCGGCCCAGCGCCTCGCGCGCATTGGTCAGGGCGTGATCGACCAGCGCCGCCTTCGAGCCGCGCACCGGCCGGTCGATGGTCACGACGCGGCGACCGTCCGCGGTCTTGGCCATCATCGAGAAGGCTTCTTCCAGCAACTCCTTCTCGTGCGGGCGGACGTTGGACAGGATCAGGCGCGGAACGGCCCGGTCCTCGTAGAACTGGCCGAGGAAGGCGGCGAGGATCTCGGGGTCGGTATCGGTCTTGTCCACGCGCGGAAAATAGGCCCGGCCGCCCCAGTTCTGGCCGCCGCGATAGAAGAAGACCTGGACGCAGGCCTGACCGCCCTCGCTGAACAGGGCGAAGACGTCGGCCTCGGCCACGCCCTCGGCGTTGACCGAATTCTCCATGGCGATGGCCGACAGGGCGCGGATGCGGTCGCGGACGCGGGCGGCCTGTTCGTAGTCCATGGCCTCGGCGGCGGCGCTCATCTCGGCGGACAGGCGGGCGATGACGGCGCGGGACTTGCCCTTCAGGAAGGCGGAGGCCTCATCGACCAGATCCCCGTAGTCCTCCAGCGAGATCAGGCCGGTGCAGGGGGCCGAGCAGCGTTTGATCTGGTGCAGCATGCAGGGCCGGGTGCGGGTCTCATAGACGCTGTCCGAACACGACCGCAGCAGGAATGCCTTCTGCAGGGTGTTCAGCGTCCGGTTCACCGCCCAGGTCGAGGCGAAGGGGCCGTAGTAGTCGCCGGGCGTGGTGTGGGCGCCCCGGTGCTTCCTCACCTGCGGCGCCCGGTGATCCTTGCGGATCATCAGTTCGGCGAACGACTTGTCGTCGCGAAGCACGACGTTGAAGCGCGGTTTCAGCTGTTTGATGAAGCTGGATTCCAGCAGCAGGGCCTCGGTCTCCGACGCCGTGATGACCAGCTCCATCGAGCGGGTCAGCGACACCATCAGGCCGATGCGCTGGGTGTGGAACCGCCCCTGGGCGTACTGCAGGATGCGCTTCTTGATGGATCGCGCCTTGCCGACATAGAGGCAGGCGCCGTCCTCGCCGTACATGCGATAGACGCCCGGCTTGTCCGGCGCGCGCCGGGCCTCGTCGCGGATCAGGTCGGCGGCCTGCAAGGCCTCGGTCCGGCTTTCTGTTTCGGGAATCGGCGCCTCGGTCATCGCCGTCAATATAGGCGCGTCTCCTCTTCGTCGCGAAGCGAGGGAGGGCGGATCGCCACAGACGGCGCGTTCGTTGTCATCCCGGAAAGCGCGAAGCGCTTATCCGGGACGGCGTAAGTGCGACAGTCGAGGTCTCCCGGAAAGCGCGAAGCGATTGTCCGGGAGACGGGCGGCCGCCGCGCCAGTCCCTGACCCGTCTCCCGGATAGCTGCAAGAGCAGCTTCCGGGAGGGCGAGATTGTTATGGTCGAGCGTCCCGGCTCTCCGCTTCGCTGCGGCCGGGATGACAAGCGCCACGAACCAGCGCCAGAGCTGATCCCTAAGCCGCCGTCTTCGACCCCCGCGCCTCGCTCAGCGTCTCCCCCAACGCCGCCGCCAGGGCCTCGATGCCATAGGGTTTGGACAGCAGGCGGAACCGCTCGGCCGTCGCCGCCGCCGCCGCTTCGCTGAAGCCGGTGGTCAGCACCACGGGCAGGTCGGGATGGCGTTGGCGAATGGCCTTGGCCAGGGCCAGGCCGTCCATGTCGCCGGGCATGACCATGTCCGAGAACACCAGGTCGAACCGGCCGCCCTGTTCGAGCAGCCGCAGCGCATCGGCGGCCCGGGCGGCGCGGATGTAGGTGTAGCCGAGGTCCCGGACCATGTGGCCGACCCCGGCCGCCACGGCGTCGTCGTCCTCGACCAGCAGCAGCCGGCCCTCGGCCTTGCGCGCGAACGGATCCGACCGGGTCGCCGCCGGCGCCAGGATCGGCGCGGTGGCCGGCTTGTCGGTGCGCGGCAGGCACAGGGTGAAGGTCGTCCCGGCGCCCTCGGCGGACTCGACGCCGATCTGGCCGCCCGAGGAACGGACGAAGCCATAGACCTGCGACAGGCCCAGTCCGGTGCCGCGCCCGACCTCCTTGGTGGTGAAGAAGGGCTCGAACACCCTGAGCGCCACCGCCTCCGACATGCCCGTCCCCGTGTCGGCGACGGTCAGGCAGACCATGTCGGTCCCGCCCTTGTCACCGGGCGCATTGTGCGCCGCCAGGGTGATGCAGCCGCCGTTCGGCATGGCGTCGCGCGCATTGACCGCCAGATTGAGCAGGGCCAGCTCCAGCTCGCCGGGATCGGCCTCGATCCGCCACAGGTCGTCGGGCAGGTCCAGCACGACCTCGATGTCCTCGCGCAGCGCCCGGTCCAGCAGGAAACGCAGACCCTCGATCCGGGCCGGCAGGTGCAGCACCTCGGTCTTCAGCGGCGCCCGGCGCGAGAAGGCCAGCATCTGGCGGGTCAGGGCGGCGCCGCGTTCGACCGCCTGACGCACCCCGTCGGTCAGCGCCTTGCGCCGTTTCGGGTCTTCGGTGCGGTCCAGCAGCTCGACCCCGCTGGAGGCGACCATCAGCAGATTGTTGAAGTCGTGGGCGATGCCGCCGGTCAGCCGGCCGATGGCCTCCATCTTCTGGCTCTGGCGCAGGGCCTGTTCGGCGTTCTCCCGCTCGGTCATCTGCTGATGCAGCAGGTCGTTGGTCTCGGCCAGCACCTCGGCCCGGTCGGCCAGTTCGCGGTTGGCCCGGCGCAGCGCCCCCTGGGCCACGGCCAGCACGATCACCACCAGCCCGGTCAGCCCCAGCACCAGCATCAGCCCGGCGTACCGGCTGAACCGGGTCGAGGCCGGGGTGTCCAGCAGGCGCAGCCGCGCCGTCCCCAGCCGTTGCCCCGCCTCCTCGACCGGCCGCACCACATACAGCCGGCCGTCCTGGAACAGGGTGGTCCGGTCGCGCGGCGTGGCGATGGGGCGGATAGTCTCGCCGGGCCGGGCGAAACTGGCCACCAACCGGTTGTTCTCGTCATAGACGGCCGCCGTCAGGACGTTGGGATTGACCTGGACCGCATCGACATAGTCCTGGGCCGCCGCCCGGTCGTCGAAGGCCAGGGCGCCGCTGACCGCCGAGGCCAGCAGGTCCGCCTGGGCGCCGGCCTCGCGCGCCATCTCGTCCTTGAGGGCGCGTTCGCCGAGCACGGCGATGCCCAGCGCCGCGATCAGCAGCAGCACCAGCGACCCGAGGGCCAGCAGGGGAAAGCGGCTGTGCCGGAGACGGACGAGCAATCGCATCTCAGCCCCCTCTTACCGACAGCGCCAGGTTCAGCAGGCGCGAACTGATGGTCAGGCCGCCGCGCGTCGCCGCCTGCTGGTCGATATGGAACCGCACCCGGGCGTCGCTGAGCACGAAATGGACCGTCCCGCGCTCCGCCGGGCGGGCGCCGTCGGTCACCAGCAGCAGGCCCGCACGGTCGCTCGGCGCCGGGGCGACGGCGCCCTGGCCGAGATACAGGATGTGGCAGCCGGCCGTCGCCTCGCGCGTGGCCGGGCGGCGCACCGCCAGCGGCCGCCCATGGGCGGTCTGACCCCCGGCGGCCCGGTCCAGCGTCGCGCCGAACGGATCGCGGCCCGCCACGCAGATCACCACCGGCGCCTGCGGCCCGGCGAAGGCCCGGGCGGGCCAGTCGACGAAGGCCGCGAACCGGACCAGATAGTTGGCCTTGACCGCATATTCGAGATTGTTCTGGGCCTTGGCGGGCGTCGGCGCCGGACCCGCCACAAGCCCGGCGGCGCCCAGGAGGACCGCGATCAGACGTCCTCCCCGGGTCATCTCAGAAACTCGCCCGCAGGGCGACGAAGACGCTGCGGCCGAAGGCCCGGCGCCGCGCCGGATCGCCGGTCTCGACGCGCCGGTCCTCGATCAGGTTCTGGCCGGTCAGCGACAGTTCAAGCGCCCCGTTCAGCCGCCAGCCCAGCCGCAGATCGGCCGAGACATAGCCGTCGGTCGAGGCCAGGTCGTCCACGGCCCGGAATCGCACGTCCAGATCCACCGCATCGGTGATCCGTGACTGCGAGCTCAGCATCAGCTGATATTCCGGATCGTCCCCCACCGAGGCCAGGCCCGAGATGTCCAGCGACGAGGCGGGCGCCGAGAAATCCTTGTTCAGCGTGCTCAGCCCCGCGTTGAGCCGCCAGCGGTCGGTCACGTCATAGCTGCCCCAGGCCTCGACCCCCCAGGATTCCCCCGCGCCGAAATTGGTCAGGCGGATGGGAAAGAAGGTCGCCGCGTCCAGCGACGCCGTCCTCAGGTCGTCATAGACGTTGTAAAAGGCGGACACCGAGAACGACGCCCGCGGCAGGGGGGTGGCGCGATAGCCCAGTTCATGGGCCGTCAGCGTCTCGGACTGGAAATCGCCCCCGACCAGGAAGCCGGGCAGGGTCAGGCCGCGCTCGATCCGGTTCGGGGTCCGGCTGGCGCGGCTGATCGCGGCCCAGACCAGATCTCCGCCCGGCCGGCTCCAGCCCAGCCGGATGTTGGGCAGGAATTCCTCGCCCGAGAAACTGTTGTCCTCGAACTTGGCCCCCAGCGTCAGGGTCAGGCTGTCGGTCAGGTCGATCTGGTCCTGGACGAAGACGTTGGTCAGGCTCAGCGTCAACTCTTCGGGATCCAGGAAGGCCCCGCCCGGCGCCGGCACGAAGCGCGACTGCACCGTCCGGTAGCCGGCCCCGAACACCAGATGATGCCGGCCCCGGTCGACGGCGTACTGGGCCGCGATGTCCCAGGTGTCGCTGTCCTCGACCGTCCCGGTCTCGACCCGCTCGAACCGGTCGTACCAGGCCTGGACCTGGAAGTCGCCGCCCGCCAGCGGCCGCGCCCACCGCCCCAGCACATTGCCGCCGCTGACCCGCGTCTCGGTCCCGGAAAAGTCCTCGTTGATCGCCACCGCATTGTCGAACACATCGCCCTGCAGCGTCACCTCGTTGACCCCTTGCGTCCAGTCCAGCCGCGCCCCGGCGCGCAGCATTTCGGCCGCGTCGGTGGCGTCGCCGCCGGTCAGGCGATAGCTGTCGTCGCGCGTCGCCCCGTTCACATAGGCCCGCCACGCCCCCGTCTCGCCCAGCCGTCCGCCGTGGCGCACCGCGAAGGTCGCGTCCTCGTTTCCGACCCCGACCGAGACCAGGGTCCCGACCGTGTCCCGCGCCGACCGGGTGGTGATGTTGATCACCCCGTTCATGGCGTTGGAGCCGTACAGCGCCCCGCCCGGCCCGCTGACCACCTCGATCCGCTCGATGTCCTCCAGCATCAGCTCGCGCGCGTCCCAGAACACGCCCGAGCTCAGGGTCGAATAGATGCTGCGCCCGTCGACCAGCACCAGCAGCTTGTTGGAGGTCTCGAAGCCGTTGAAGCCCCGCGCGCTGATCGCATAGTCGACAGCGTTGACCCGCTGGACGTTCAGATTGGGGGCCAGCCGCAGCACCTCGGGCAGGCTGGTCGCGCCCGAGCGCCGGATGTCGTCGGATGAGATCACGAAGATGGCCGCCGCCGCCCCGGCCAGGGCCTCGGGCCGCCGCGACACCG
The DNA here is from genome assembly GCA_943373195.1 of Brevundimonas vancanneytii. Taxonomy (GTDB): domain Bacteria; phylum Pseudomonadota; class Alphaproteobacteria; order Caulobacterales; family Caulobacteraceae; genus Brevundimonas; species Brevundimonas vancanneytii_B. The sequence continues at coordinate 62,246 of CALSBO010000005.1, read as the reverse complement.
ACAGCACCTCGACCATCGACAGTTCCTCCAGCGACATACGCGCCAGATCCTGATCCTCGGGCCCGCCCTGGCCGATGCCTTGCGCCACGCCGTCCGGCGCCGTCGCCATCGGCGCGCCAGACGCGAGGTCGCGCCCCGGCTCGCGCGCCTGCGCGACCGCCGGAAGGGCGCAAAGAAGCGCGGCCGCCGCCGCCGCCGCTCGTCTATTCGTGAACAACCAAGCCCCCGCCCCCTCGCAAGCGTCGCCGGAATGCGTGGGAACGCGGCACGACTGAAAGGGTTGCAGGGGTGGCCGGCGACCAGCCTTGTCCTCACCGCTCGCCGCGATACACCCGGCCGTCGCGCATGACGAAATCCATCGAGGTCAGCACCGTGACGTCCGTCAGCGGATCGCCGTCGACGGCGATGATGTCGGCCCGCTTGCCGGGCTCCAGCGTACCGATCTCGCTCGATAGCCCCAGCAGGTCGGCGGCATTGACCGTCGCCGCCTGGATCGCCGCCATCGGGGTCATGCCGTGCTGGACCATCAGGGCGAATTCGTCGGCGTTGCGCCCGTGTTTCGACACGCCCGCGTCGGTGCCGAAGGCGATGCGGACACCCGCCGGGAAGGCGCGTTGCAACGACTGGCCGGTGATCTCGATGCGCCAGCGGATCTTGGGCAGGACCTCGGGCGGATAGGCGTTCGGATCGGCCGCCAGACGCTCGATATAGCCGTTCACCGTCGAGAGCGTCGGCACATACCAGGCGCCCGACTGGCGGAACAGGCGGATGGTGTCGTCGTCGAAGACGGTGCCGTGCTCGATGGAATCGGCCCCCAGCCGCAGGGCCATGTTGATCCCGTCCGCCCCGTGGGCATGGACCGCGACCTTGAGGCCGTAGAGGTGCGCCGTCTCGATCAGGGCCCGCGCCTCGTCCTCGAACATCTGGGCCCCGACGCCGGCGCCGATGCGGCTGTTGACCCCGCCGGTGGTGGCGATCTTGATCACCCGGGCGCCGCGTCCGACCTGGATGCGCACCGCCTCGCGGCAGCTTTCGACGCCGTTGCAGACATTGTCGTGCGGGATGTCGTCGCGCAGGTCGTCGTTGAAGCCCAGCCGCCCGTCCATATGGCCCGATGTGGTCGAGATGCTGTTCCCCGCATCGACGATGCGCGGTCCGGGCAGGCGATGGGCGGCGGTGGCGTCGGACAGGGCCAGGGTCACCCCGCCGTCGTCGCCCAGGTTCCGCACCGTGGTGAAGCCGGCCATCAGCGTTTTCTCGGCGTTCTCGGCCGCGCGATAGGCGTGAACCGGCAGATTCTCGGTGACGCCGGACAGGAAACCCGCCTGGCCGCCGAGATCGGAAACCAGATGCACATGGCTGTCGATCAGGCCGGGCAGGACGAAGCGGGCGCGCTGGTCGATCACGGTCGCGCCGGGGAAGGCGGCGGCGTCGACGAAGCCGTCGCGTATCTCGACGATCAGCCCGTCCCGCACCACCACGGTCGAGGGGCCGCGCGGAGCCTGTCCAGGGCGATCCAGCAGCCGCCCCGCGTGGATCAGGGTGACCGGACCCGTCGCCGCGGGCGCCTCCTGCGCCACACACAGCCCGCCCGTCATCAGGGCCGCAACGGCGCCCGCGATCATCGTCTTCATCGACCGTCTCTCCCGCAAGGCCGCCAGATAGACACCAACGGTCCTCAGGGGTCCAGAAGCAGTTCGCCGCGCATCAGGTCGATGACCACCGTCTCGAACAAGCCCAGCAGATCGACGCCGAGCAGCATCGCCGGCTGGTCGGCCAGTCCCCAGACGGCGAAGGTGTGGAAATCGCCGACCAGCACCGGAATCCGGGTCAGCTGGACGCCGCCCAGCTGAAGCTCGGGCAGCATCATCGCCTCGGCCATGGCCCCGCGCCCGGTCGGGGACAGAACCCGGCCCAGGCCCGAACCGTCGGGCAGGGGTAGGGGTTGCGCGTTGGCCTGACGCGCCAGGGCCGAGTTGATGATGCTGACCTTGGCGCCGGTGTCGACGATGACCTTGCAGGGAACGGCGCGCGCCATGGCGTCGATCAGCAGCAGGCCGTTGAACCGCTGCTCGCCCGTCGCCGCCGCCCGGGCGTTCAGCACCACGCCGTCGAAGGCGCGGTTCCCGCCCCGCCGGGGCCGCGTGACATTGGCCCGCGCCCGGCCACGGAAGTTCAGCACCAGCCGCATCCCCGCCAGCAGGTCGGTCCCCAGCAGGCCGTCCAGCCCGTTCAGCCCGATCCTTGGGGCGACCACCAGCCGGGTGTCGCGCACGTCAAGCGCCCCGGTGCGAAGCCGCGCCGCGCGCACGGTCCCCGCCTGTTCGCTGGCCACCAAGGTGTGCATGGTCACCTCGCCCGCCTCGGCCAGGCCGAGCGCGACGGCGAGGTCCTGGGCGATGACCGAGGCGTTGGCCGCGCTGTCTATGGCGAAGGCATAGGGTCCGCGGTCGTCGATCCGCACCGGCACGGTCAGCAGCCCGAGCTGCGCCTCGCCGGTCGTGACCGACGGCGCATCCTGGGTACGGGCGAGCGCCGGGGCGGCGAAACCCGCCGTCATCAGCCCCGTCAGGGCCATCGTCCGACGCGTCAGGGCTTCGCCCGGCATGGTTCGCTCCTCGCGGTCACGGTCGCACGAAATGCGGCGGCAGACGAGTGCGCCCCAAAACACATAAAGACATCCTTATGTGTTTCTTGCCCCAACGCCGCGACCGGTCTATAGGCCGCGCGAACCCTCGCCCCCGGAAAGCCCCGCCATGACCGACTACATCGTCCGCGACATTTCGCTGGCCCCCTTCGGCGTCAAGGAAATCGCCATCGCCGAGACCGAAATGCCCGGCCTGATGGCCCTGCGCGAAGAGTTCGGTCAGGCCAAACCCCTGAAGGGCGCCCGCATCGCCGGCAGCCTGCACATGACCATCCAGACGGCGGTGCTGATCCAGACCTTGGAAGCCCTGGGCGCCGATGTCCGCTGGGCGTCGTGCAACATCTTCTCGACCCAGGACCACGCCGCCGCCGCCATCGCCGCCTCGGGCACGCCGGTGTTCGCCACCAAGGGCGAGACCCTGGTCGAGTACTGGGACTACGCCCACAAGATCTTCGAATGGGCCGACGGCGGCTATCCGAACCTGATCCTGGACGACGGCGGCGACGCCACCCTGCTGTGCGTGCTGGGCCCCAAGGCCGAGAAGGACATCTCGGTTTTGTCGAACCCGCAGAACGAGGAGGAGGAAGCCCTCTTCGCCGTGATGAAACGCACCATCGCCGAGAAGCCCGGCTTCTATTCGGCCATCCGCGACGCCATCGGCGGCGTCTCGGAAGAGACCACCACCGGCGTCCACCGCCTGTACCAGATGGCCGAGCGCGGCGAGCTGCCGTTCCCGGCCATCAACGTCAACGACAGCGTCACCAAGTCCAAGTTCGACAACCTGTACGGCTGCCGTGAAAGCCTCGTCGACGCCATCCGCCGCGGCACCGACGTCATGCTGTCGGGCAAGGTCGCCGTGGTCTGCGGCTACGGCGACGTGGGCAAGGGCTCGGCCGCCTCGCTGCGCCAGGGCGGCGCCCGGGTGAAGGTCACCGAGGTCGATCCGATCTGCGCCCTGCAGGCCGCGATGGAAGGCTATGAGGTCGTCACCGTCGAGGACGTGGCCGGCGAGGCCGACATCTTCGTCACCGCCACCGGCAACAAGGACGTGCTGACCGTCGATCACATGCGGGCGATGAAGAACAACGCCATCGTCTGCAACATCGGCCATTTCGACTCGGAGATTCAGGTGGCGGGCCTGAAGAATTTCAAGTGGGACGAGATCAAGCCGCAGGTGCACCACATCGAATTCCCGGACGGCAAGAAGATCATCCTGCTGTCGGAAGGCCGGCTGGTGAACCTGGGCAACGCCACGGGCCACCCCTCGTTCGTGATGAGCGCCAGCTTCACCAACCAGACGCTGGCCCAGATCGAACTGTGGACCAACGCCAAATCCTACGAGAACCAGGTCTACACCCTGCCCAAACACCTCGATGAGAAGGTCGCCATGCTCCACCTGGCCAAGCTGGGCGCCAAGCTGACGACCCTGTCGAAAGAACAGGCCGACTATATTTCGGTGCCGACCACCGGCCCGTTCAAGCCGGACCACTACCGCTACTAGGGTCCCGCCGGGCGTCCATCGACGGGGCCGGAGGCGCTGCGCCTCCGGCCCTTTTTCGTGGTCGGCGCGGCTTGCGAACGGCGGCCGCCTGTGGACATATAGGCTGATATATAACGCGGTATATAGTTGAGCCCGTCATGATCGAAGATATCGTCCGCCGCAGCCCGGCCCTGTTCCTCGGCTCGCGGCTGAAACGGCTGGGCGAGCGGATGCAGGCCGATGTGCTCAAGGTGGTCGAGCGGGCGGGGCTGCCGGTGCAGCCGTCGCACTATCCGCTGCTGGGCGCGCTGGACCTGCACGGCGCCCTGTCGGTCGGCGACCTGGTGCTGGCGACGGGGGTGAGCCAGCCCGGCGTGACCCGCGGCCTGTCGAAACTGGAGACGCTGGGTCTGGTCGCGACCGAGGCCGCGGGCGCCGACCGCCGCCGCAAGGTCGTGGCCCTGACCGACCATGGCCGCGAGATCGTGGCGGCGTCCAAACGCGACGTCTGGCCCCACGTGGAGCAGGCGGTGACCGAACTCTGCGCCGAGGCGGCCCCGGACCTGCTGGCCCGTCTGGACGCCATCGAGGCGGCGCTGGACCGCCGGCCGCTGAACCGGCGCGCCGAACAGGCGGCGGGGAACGGCCTGTCGATCGAGCCCTTCTCGGACGCCCTCGCCCCCGCCTTCCATGACATCAACGCCGAATGGATCCGGACCATGTTCGCGCTGGAGGCCACCGATCGCGAGGTGCTGGAAAACCCGCGCGCCCGCATCATCGACCCCGGCGGCGACATCTTGTTCGTGCGCGCCTCGGGCCTCGGCGTCGTCGGCGCCTGCGCCCTGCAGAAGACCGGCGAGCGGCAGTTCGAACTGACCAAGATGGGGGTGCTGGAACGCGCGCGCGGCCGCAAGGTCGGCGAATATCTGCTCGACGCCGTCATCCGCCGCGCCGGCGATCTCGGCGTGGAGACGCTCTATCTGCTGACCAACCGCAAATGCGCCCCGGCCATCCACCTGTACGAAAAGGCCGGGTTTGAGCACGACGCCGACATCATGGCCCGTTTCGGCGCCCGCTATGACCGCTGCGACGTCGCCATGCGCTATCGCGGGCCTCTACTGGCCTCGAACCGGGCGGACGCCTAAGGTGCCGCCATGGGCGACGTACTGAACATCCTGATCCTTCTGGCCATCGCGGCGGTGACCGTGACCCTGGGCGTGGGCCTGTGGTCGATGTACCGCGGCGGCGAGCAGGCGGCCTCGCGCTCCAACAGGCTGATGCGGCTGCGCGTGGCTCTTCAGGCGCTGGCCATCGTCCTGCTGATCATCGGCATGTGGTGGAAATCGACCCATGGCGCCTAGGGATCGGGGAAATTGATTTCCATGGTGACGCTGAACCGCATCTATACGCGAACCGGCGACGGCGGTCAGACGCGGCTGGCCTCGGGCGCGCCCGTGTCCAAGAGCGACCGGCGCGTCGAGGCCTATGGGGCGGTGGACGAGCTGAACAGCGTCATCGGCGTCGCCCGGCTGCATTCGGGCCAGAAAGACCGCATCGACGCCATGCTGGGCCGCATCCAGAACGAGCTGTTCGACCTCGGCGCCGACCTGGCCACCCCGCTGGAGCCGCCGCCCAAATGGGAGGCGCTGCGCATCCTCGAAAGCCAGGTCGAACGGCTGGAGACCGAGATCGACTGGATGAACGAGAGCCTGAAGGAACTGGACAGCTTCATCCTGCCCGGCGGTTCGGCCCTGTCGGCCCATCTGCATCTGGCCCGCACCGTGGCGCGCCGCGCCGAGCGCGAGGCCGTGCGGCTGGTCGAGGCGGGCGAGGCGGTCACGCCCGCGGCGGTCCGCTATCTGAACCGGCTGTCGGACCACCTGTTCGTCGCCGCCCGCCGCGCCAACGCCAATGGCGCCGACGACGTGAAGTGGAAGCCGGGCGCGACGCGCTGACCTACTGCGCCGCCAACGCCGCGCGCTGGCGGTCGGCCTCGGCGTCGCGGGCGCGTTGCTGGGCCGCCAGCGAATCCTCGATGGCCACCAGTTCGCGGTTCTTGGCGGCCGAGGCGGCGGCGCGTTCGCCCGGATTGGGGCGGCCGGTGATCTCGGCGATGGAGATCGGCTGGGCGCAGACCGATGTCGCGGGGTCCCACCATTTGCCGCCCGCCTCGCAGCGGTCGCCGGGGGCTACGACCAGCCGCTCATAGGCGAACAGTCCGGCCAGCAGCACGGCGAAGGTCGCCAGGAACAGGATGCTGAGCCGTTTCATGGTCAGGAGGCGGTGCATGGGGGCGTTCCAGAGGCTGGGGCGAGGCGGACGACCCGGTCCGTTGACGCGGCGTTACGTTGACAGGCCGGGCAAGGCGTACCTATTGCCTGACCCAATATTCCGGCGACTTTGTGGATAGCGCAATGAAGGTTCTCGTCCCCGTCAAACGGGTGATCGACTCCAACGTCAAGGCCCGCGTCAAGGCGGACCAGACCGGCGTCGACCTGGCCAATGTCAAAATGAGCATGAACCCCTTCTGCGAGATCGCGGTCGAGGAGGCCGTGCGCATGAAGGAGGGCAAGGAGCACCACGCCGCCGGCACAGTCGACGAGATCGTGGTCGTCTCCATCGGCCCGGCCCAGGCCCAGGAGACGATCCGGACGGCCCTGGCCATGGGCGCCGACCGCGGCGTGCTGATCCAGTCCGACGCCGACCTGGAGCCCCTGGCCGTCGCCAAACTGCTGAAAGCCGTGGTCGACGAGGAAAAGCCGGATCTGGTCCTGCTGGGCAAACAGTCGATCGACGGCGACAACAACGCCGTCGGCCAGATGCTGGCCGCCCTGCTCGACTGGCCCCAGGCCACCTTCGCCGCCAGGATCGAGATGGCCGGAGGCAAGGCCACGGTGACGCGCGAGGTCGACGGCGGCGTCCAGACGCTGGCCGTGACCCTGCCCGCCGTGGTGACCACCGACCTGCGTCTCAACACGCCGCGCTACGCCAGCCTGCCCAACATCATGAAGGCCAAGAAGAAGGAGATCGCGGTCAAGGCGGTCGCCGACTACGGCGTCGATGTCGCCCCGCGCCTGAAGGTGCTGAAGGTCGCCGAGCCGCCCAAACGGTCGGGGGGGGTCAAGGTGGCTGACGCCGCCGAACTGGTTGCGAAGCTCAAGTCCGCGGGGGTCCTGTAATGGCCGTTCTCGTCATCGCCGACCACGACGGCAAGGCCGTCCGCGAATCCACCCACAAGACGGTGACCGCCGCCGCCGCCATCGCCAAATTCTTGGGGGGCGGGGATGTCGACATCCTGGTCGTCGGCAAGGGCGCACAGGCCGCCGCCGACAGCGCCGCCAGGATCGCGGGCGTGCGCAAGGTCCTGCTGGCCGAAAGCGCGGGCCTGGGCCACCACCTGGCCGAAGCGGTGGAAGCCACCGTCGTGGGCCTGGCCGGCGGCTATGACGCCATCCTTTCGCCGGCCAGCATGGACGGCAAGAATTTCATGCCGCGCATCGCCGCGAAACTGGACGTCGCCCCGATCTCGGACATCGTCGAGGTAATTTCGTCTGATAGTTTCGTGCGCCCGATCTATGCGGGCAACGCGCTGGAGACGATCCAGTCCTCGGACGGCAAGAAGGTCATCACCGTGCGCCCGACCGGCTTCGCCGCCGCGGCCGAAGGCGGCTCGGCCAAGGTCGAGAGCGTGTCCGGCGCCGAGGCCGGCAAGGCGGCCTTCGTCTCCGAGGAGATGGTCAAGTCGGACCGCCCCGAACTGGGCGCCGCCAGGATCGTCGTCTCGGGCGGCCGGGCCCTGGGTTCGGCCGAGGAGTTCCACGCCGTCATGGACCCGCTGGCCGACCGGCTGGGCGCCGCCGTGGGCGCCTCGCGCGCGGCCGTGGACGCCGGCTACGCCCCCAACGACTATCAGGTCGGCCAGACCGGCAAGGTCGTCGCCCCGGCCCTCTACATCGCCATCGGCATCTCGGGCGCCATCCAGCACCTGGCCGGGATGAAGGACTCCAAGGTCATCGTCGCCATCAACAAGGACGCCGACGCCCCGATCTTTCAGGTCGCGGACTACGGCATCGTGGGCGACTACAAGGTCGTGGTGCCGGACCTGATGAAGGCGCTGGGGTAGGGCTCGGCGCCTTGTCATCCCGGACGCCGCAAAGCGGCGATCCGGGACGGTAGAGCAAACCAACTTCATCCCCCCGGAAGCTGCGTCAGCAGCTATCCGGGGGACAGGTCAGGACTAGCGCGAGGGCCACCCGTCTCCCGGATAACCGCTTCGCGATTTCCGGGAGGTGCCGGCTTTGGGGGGCGCTCCGTCCCGGATCACCGCTTTCGCGGCGTCCGGGATGACAAGTGCGCGGCTTCTGCGGACAGAAACAGGCGCGGTGCCTTGGGGCCCGCGCCCTTTTTCATGCGCGAAAGCTGAACGCAGGTCCACCATGGGTGGCTAGCGGATGCTGAGTCAGATACCCGTTCTCGTATGCCAGCATTCGGAAGCAGCTCAGCCACCCTCCTCATTCGCGGGGACGACCTCGATCCAGTCGAGTTGAACGATCTTCTGCAGGTCGCGCCCTCTTCTGCTGTCCGAAAGGGGCAGCCGGGTCGCTCGGCCCACAATCCTGCCAAAGTATTTGAGATCGGTCACTGGAGGATTGAGGCGGAGCGGTGTGAGCCGGGCGATCTGGACACACAGATTACCGATCTGATCGGCCGCCTGCCCGTCAACTCCGATGTCTGGAGCGAGCTGGGCCGGCGGTTCCGGATCGAAATGTTCTGCGGCGTCTTCATGGATCAGGTGAATGAGCTGGCCGAGATCCGACCTCAGACGTTAGGCCTCTTGGCCGAACGGGGAATTACCCTGACCCTGGACCTCTATGGTGGATCTGCGGAGCATTGACGCCCCGCTGCCCGCGCCACCGTTTCGGGGTCCACAAACAGGGCCGCATGCCCTCGCCGGGCGGCCCCTCCTTACCGGTTTGTAATGTTTCCGCCTTTGACGGATCGCGCCGGACCCTTTTGTAATCCGCCCCGACTGCGCCCCACCCTTCACGCCGGGCGCTTCCGGGGAGCGTCCGATGAGATTCCACGCCTTGCGGGGCTCCAGCCTCGCCACCCTCGCCTGCGTCCTGGCGGGCGCCCTGGCCCTGTCGGCCTGCGCCACCATGGGCGGCGACGACGACACGCCCGAAGCTGACGGCTCATCCGACAGCGAGGCGCGCGAGCCGATGGCGCGGGGTCTCGACGTGGCCGACGTCCCCGACCCCTTCCCCTCGACCTATCGCGGCCTGCCGCGCGAGAACATGGCCATCGTCGGCGGCACGATCTTCACCGGCGCCGGCCAGCGGATCGAGAACGGCGTTGTCATCGTCACCGACGGCCGGGTGGCCGCGGTCGGCGACGCCTCGACCCCCGTCCCCGCCGGCTATCGCGTCGTCGACGCGCGCGGCCGGTTCGTGACGCCCGGCATCATCGACGTCCACTCGCACCTGGGCGTCTATCCCTCGCCCGGCGTGTCGGGGATGAGCGACGGCAATGAGGCGACCAACCCGAACACCGCCCAGGTCTGGGCCGAACATTCGATCTGGCCCCAGGACCCCGGCTTCAACGCCGCGCGCGCGGGCGGGGTGACCACCCTCCAGATCCTGCCCGGCTCGGCCAATCTGTTCGGCGGACGCGGCGTGACGGTGCGCAACATCCCCTCGGTGACCATGCAGGGGATGAAATTCCCCGGCGCCCCCTACGGCCTGAAGATGGCCTGCGGCGAGAACCCGTCGCGGGTCTATGGCGGCCGCAACTCATCGCCCGCCACTGGCATGGGCAATGTCGCCGGCTATCGCGCCGCCTTCATCGCCGCCCGCGAGTACAAGGCCAAATGGGACAAATGGCGCGAGGACGGCGAGGGCTCGCCCCCGACCCGCAACCTGCAGCTCGAGACCCTGGTCGGGGTGCTGGAGGGCACGGTGCTGGTTCAGAACCACTGCTACCGCGCCGACGAGATGGCGGTGATGATCGATATCGCGAATGAGTTCGGTTACGAGATCACCGCCTTCCACCACGCCATCGAGGCCTACAAGGTCGCGCCGCTGCTGGCCCGCGAGGGCATCTGCGCCGACATGTGGACCGGCTGGTGGGGCTTCAAGATGGAAGCGCTCGACGCGGTCGAGGCCAACGCCGCCCTGGTCGACGCGCCGGAAGGCTCCTGCGCCGTCATCCACTCCGACGACGCCGAACTGACCCAGCGGCTGAACCAGGAGGCCGCCGCCGCCCTGGCCGCCGGCCGCCGCATCGGCATGGACATCTCCGAGGCGCGGGCGATCGGCTGGATCACCCTCAACCCGGCCCGCTCGCTCGGCATCGCCGACCAGACCGGCTCGCTGGAAGCCGGCAAGCGCGCCGACGTCGTGATCTGGAGCGCCAATCCGTTCAGCGTCTACGCCCGCGCCGACCAGGTCTATGTCGACGGCGGCCTGGCCTTCGACCGCATGAACCCGGCCTACCAGCCGCTGTCCGACTATGAACTGGGCCAGCCCGGCTTCGGCCTGACCGCCGCCAACGTGCCGCAAGGAGCCCGCTGATGCGCCTCAAGAGTCTCATCCTCGGCGCGGTCTGCGCGGCTGCCTTCGCTTCCCCCGCCTTCGCCCAGTCCCTGACCGCCATCACCGGCGGCCGGGTGCTGACCGGCGCCTCGGTGATCGAGAACGGAACCGTGGTGATCCAGAACGGCCGGGTCGTCTCGGTCGGGACCGGCGCCGCCCCCGTGGGCGCCCGGATCATCGACGCGCGCGGCAAGGTGGTCACGCCCGGCCTCGTCGCGGTCGACAGCGGTCTCGGCGGTTCGGAGATCTCCTCGGTCGCGGGGTCCGACGACCTGACCAACGGCGCCAACAGCATCAGCGCCTCGTTCGACGTCAGCTACGGCCTCGACCCCTGGTCGATCACCCTGCCGGTCGCGCGTCTGGGCGGCATCACCCGCGCCATCGTCGTGCCCAGCCATCCGGGCGGCGGCGGGGGCGGGCATGCCCATGATGACAGCGACTTCGCCGGCGTCGGCGCGGGCGGCCTGCAATCGCCCGGCCTGTTCGCGGGCCAGGCGGCGATCATCCATCTGGCGCAGGGGACCGACATTCTGGTGCGCTCGCGCGTGGCCATGGTCGCGCCGTTCGGCGAGGCCGGGGCCGGCATCGCCGGCGGCGCGCGCGGGGCCCAGTTCACCCAGTTCAAGGAAACCCTGGCCGAGGTGCGCCTCTATGCCCGCAACCGCGGGGCCTATGACCGCGCGGGCCTGCGCGACCTCAGCCTGTCGCGTGCCGATCTGGAGGCCCTGATCCCGGTGGCCAACGGGACGATGCCGCTGATCGTCACCGTGCGCCGCGCGGCCGACATCCAGCAGGTGCTTCGCCTCGCCCGCGAAGAAGGCGTCCGGATCATCCTGGACGGCGCCGAGGAAGGCTGGCTGGTCGCCGACCAGATCGCGGCGGCCAATGTGCCCGTCCTGCTCAACCCCATCTCCAACCTGCCCGGCAGTCTGGAGACCCGGGCCGTGCGGTTCCAGAACGCGGCGGCGCTGGACGCGGCGGGGGTAGTCATCGCCATCAAGGGCAATGACGGCTCGCACCGGGTTCGCGAGACCCGCTACAACGCCGGCAACGCCGTCTCGCACGGCCTGTCCTATGAGTCGGCGATCGAGGCGATCACGGTCAATCCGGCCCGCATCTTCGGCATGGCCGGCCAGTTCGGCGAACTGCGCGCGGGCGCGGCGGCCGATGTGGTGATCTGGTCCGGCGATCCGCTGGAGCCGCTCAGCAACGCCGAGACCATCTTCATCGGCGGCGCCGAACAGGCACCGACCAGCCGCCAGTTCCTGCTGCGCGACCGCTATCGCGACGGCGGCGAAGGGGCGATGCCGCCGGCCTACGGCCGGTAGGGACTAGGGATTAGGGATTAGGGTTTAGGTATCAAAGGTCAGGTTTCGCGGGACAGGCGCTCAGGGTATGAGCGAGCCCTGCTTTCCCTAATCCCTAACCCCTAGTCCCTAATCCCTCCCATGACCCTCCCCCGCCTCTTCATCGACGCCGACGCCTGTCCGGTGAAGGACGAGGTATACCGCGTGGCCGGCCGCTACGGCCTGCATGTGTTCGTGGTCTCCAACAGCTGGATCAACACGCCGCGCGAGGCCTGGATCGAACAGGTCGTGGTCGACGCCGGGCCGGACATCGCCGACGACTGGATCGCCGAACGGGCGGGGCCGGGAGACATCGTCATCACCGCCGACATTCCGCTGGCCGACCGCTGCCTCAAGGCCGGGGCCCAGGCGCTGAAATCCAACGGCCAGCCGTTCACGCCGGACTCCATCGGTTCTGCCCTCGCCGGGCGGATGGTCGGCGAGCATCTGCGCTCCATGGGCGTGGCGACCTCGGGGCCGCCGCCGTTCGGACCCAAGGACCGGTCGGCCTTCCTTCAGGCGCTGGATCAGGCCGTGGTGCGGGCCAGGAAGGCAGTCCGGTGACCGTCATCCCCGAGAGCGAGCTGGAGTTTCGCTTCTTCCGCGCCGGCGGGCCGGGCGGCCAGAACGTCAACAAGGTCTCGACCGCGGTGCAGATGCGCTTCGACGCCCGCAATTCGCCCTCCCTGACCGAGCCGGTGCGGGCGCGGCTGATGAAGCTGGCGGGCAGCCGGCTGACGCTGGACGGGATCATCCTGATCACCGCCGTCCGCTATCGCACTCAGGAGCGCAACCGCGCCGACGCCATGGAGCGGTTGCAGGGCCTCGTCGATAAGGCCTCGGTCGCGCCGGTCCATCGCGTGCCGACCAAGCCCACCCGGGCCTCGAAGGAACGGCGGCTGGAGGGCAAGACCAGACGCTCGACGATCAAGAGCGGTCGCGGGCGGCCCGGCGCCGACGACTAGACCAATCGCCCGCCGAGTTGAATCTGGGCGGAGGCCGGAAGGTTCATCACGAAGGACACGAAGAATTCACAAAGGACACGACGGGACCGGGGACATGTCCAGGTCCGCGTGTTCTTCGGAGCGTCGTAGAATTGCGGCGTACGCCGGGAGCAGACGGAGCGTCAATTCAGGTGGCGATTGCTCTAGTCCGCCGGATCTGCGGTCGCCTCGACCTCGGCCGCCTCCTCCCGCCACGCCGCCTCCGGATTGAGCGCGGCCGTCGCTTCCAGGAAGGTTCCCGGCTTCATCGACGGTTCCGCGGCGGTCCTCAGGCCCGCGACGCGCGCCAGATCGGCGATGAAGCTGATGCAGTTGCGCCGCCGCAGGTCATAGACCGACCCTTCCGGACTGCTCCACCAGGCGGCCCGTTCCCGCACGGCGCGATAGGCGGCGTCGCTGACCGTCAGCCGCAGATAGGGTTTGCCCTCGCCGACATAGCGGGCGTCCGGGTCGTCGACCACGCCCACCCCACGCATGAACAGCAGCTGCGGCCCGGGATCGCGGGCGGTGAAGCCGGCGGACCAGTCGACCGGGTCCCCGGTGTCATCCAGCGAACCGGTGGCGTGGACGAAGGCGTGGGGAAACAGCAGATAGCCGTCGCGCACCCGGGCGCCCGGATGGGCGTAGAAGGTCAGGGTCACCTCGGCCCAGACCGGTCCCGCGATCAGGGCCAGAATCAGCCCGAGCAGTCCGGCTCGCCGCATCATCCCGATCATCCTTCACGCTCCGCCATGACCTACCCTAGCGTCCGCCGTGGACGTTGTATCCCCGTCCTGCCCCCTCCGGGCTATCCTGTCGGCGAATCAGAAGGCCGCGCGTGACCGACCCGACCGTCGCCCCTGCGAACCCGCATGAAGGCTCCACCGCATGGTGGCGCGGCGCGGTGATCTATCAGGTCTATCCGCGCAGCTTCGCCGACACCAACGGCGACGGCGTCGGCGACCTGGCTGGAATCACAGCCCATCTGGACCACATCGCCTCTCTGGGCGTCGACGCCGTCTGGCTCAGCCCCTTCTTCCCCTCGCCGATGAAGGATTTCGGCTATGACGTCGCCGACTACTGCGGCGTCGATCCGATCTTCGGCTCGCTGGAGGATTTCGACCGGCTGATCGAGAAGGCCCACGTCCTGGGCCTCAGGATCATCACCGACCTGGTCCTGGCCCACACCTCGGACCAGCACGACTGGTTTCGCGAGAGTCGACAGGCGCGCACCGGCCCGAAGGCCGACTGGTACGTCTGGGCCGATGCCAGACCCGACGGCTCGCCGCCGTCGAACTGGCAGTCCGTCTTCGCCGGTCCCGCCTGGACCTGGGACGCACGGCGCGGCCAGTACTATCTGCACAATTTCCTGCCCGAACAGCCACAGCTGAACCTGCACAACACAGCGGTGCAGGACGCGCTGCTGGCCGCCGCCCGCTTCTGGCTGGATCGCGGGGTGGACGGCTTCCGCTTCGACGCGATCAATTTCGCCATGCACGACCCGCGGCTGACGGACAATCCGCCCGCGGCGCCCGGCGGCAGGCGGACCCGGCCGTTCGACTTCCAGGACAAGGTGCACAACCAGTCCCAGCCGCAGATCCCCGCCTTTCTGGCGCGCGTTCGCACTCTGATGGACGGCTACCCCGGCCGGTTCAGCGTCGCCGAGGTCGTCGGCGACCGGGCCGAGGCCGAGATGCAGGCCTTCACCGCCGGCGAGACCCACCTCAACAGCGCCTATGGCTTCGCCTATCTGTATGCGGACGAACTGACCCCCGAACTGGTCCGCCGGGCCAATGCGGCCTGGGGCGGCGCCCCCGGCCAGGGCTGGCCGGCCTGGGCCTTCTCCAACCATGACGCCCCGCGCGCCGTCTCGCGCTGGAGCGACGGCCGCGATCCCGACCGTTTCGCCCGCATGGCCATGCTGTTGCTCGTGGCCCTGCGCGGCAATGTCTTCGTCTATCAGGGCGAAGAGCTGGGCCTGCCGCAGGCGGAGGTTCCGTTCGAGCGGCTGGTCGATCCCGAGGCCATCGCCAACTGGCCCCGGACCCTGGGCCGCGACGGCGCCCGCACCCCGATGCCGTGGATCGCCGACGCCCCCTTCGCCGGCTTCTCGACCGTCGAGCCGTGGCTGCCGGTCGATCCCCGCCACCCGCCGCTGGCCCTGGACCGGCAGGAGGCGGACCCCGGCTCCATGCTGCACCTGACCCGCCGCCTGATCGCCCTGCGGAGGCGCGAACCGGCCCTGCGCCTCGGCTCTTTGCGCTTCCTCGACGCGCCCGCCTCGATCCTCGCCTTCGAACGCACCCTCGGAAACGAGGTCCTGACCTGCGTCTTCAACCTCGGCCATGATACCGGCGACTGGGCTCTGGAGGGCGGTTTCGACCTCGTCGACTCCGTCAACCTCGACGGCGCGCCCCTCTCCAGGCTTGCCCCCCTTTCCGGCCTGATCGGACGACGCCGCACGATATGAGGTGGCGAAGCCGCGCCCCCGGCGCTATCGCAACTGCATGAGCTCCAGGGGTCCCGTCCTCGTCACCGGATCGGCCGGTTTCATCGGCTTTCACACCGCGCGCCGTCTGCTGGCGCGGGGCGAGGCGGTGATCGGGCTGGACAATCTGAACAGCTATTACGACCCGGCCCTGAAACAGGCCCGGCTCGACCGGCTGCTGACCGAGCCCGGCTATCGCCACCACGCGCTCGATCTCGCCGACCGCGAGGGCGTGGCCGCCCTGTTCGCCGCCGACGCCCCGCGCCGCATCGTCCATCTCGGGGCCCAGGCCGGGGTACGCTACAGCCTCGAACACCCCGAGAGCTATGTCGATTCCAACGTCGTCGGCTTCCTGACCGTCCTCGAGGGCGCCCGGGCGGTGAAGGCCGAACATCTGGTGTTCGCCTCGACCAGTTCCGCCTTCGGGGCCAACGGCGCCCTGCCCTTCTCGGTCAAACAGGGCGTGGCCCATCCGATGACGGTCTATGCGGCCACCAAGATCGCCAATGAGGCGATGGCCCATTCCTACTCCCACCTGTTCGGCTTCCCCTCGACGGGCCTGCGCTTCTTCACCGTCTACGGACCGTGGGGCCGGCCGGACATGGCGCTGTTCAAATTCACCAAGGCCATCCTCGATGGGCGTCCCATCGACGTCTATGGCCATGGCGAGATGGAGCGGGACTTCACCTATGTCGACGACATCGTCGACGGCGTGGTCGCCGCGCTGGACCGGCCCGCCGCCGTCGATACGGACTGGCGGGCCGAGGCCCCCGATCCCTCGACCAGCGGGGTCGCCCCCTGGCGTATCCTCAACCTCGGCGCCGGCCGCCGCGAACAGCTGATGCGCTATATCGCGGTGCTGGAAGAGGCCTTGGGACGCAAGGCCGAGCTCAACCTGATGCCGGTCCAGGACGGCGACGTGGTCCGCACCGAAGCGGATGTCACCGAGACCCGCGCCGCCCTCGGCTATTCGCCCTCCACGCCCATCGACGTCGGGGTGAAGCGGTTCGTCGACTGGTACCGGGACTTCTACAGGGTCTGACCGCAACGCTCACCGCCGCCCGGCGTTGACTCGCCCATGCCGGCCAAGGGCGAACTCACCACCTACAAGGCCAAGCGGGACTTCACCGCCACGCCCGAGCCGTCCGGCCGCAAGGGCAAGGCGAAGAGCACCGCGCTGACCTATCTGATCCAGCGCCACGCCGCGACGCGGTTGCACTATGACTTCCGCATCGAGCTGGACGGGGTGCTCAAGTCCTGGGCCGTGACCAAGGCGCCGTCGCGCGACACCGCCGTCAAACGTCTGGCGGTCGAGGTCGAGGACCATCCGCTCGACTACGGCGGCTTCGAGGGGACCATCCCGTCCGGCAACTACGGCGCGGGCACGGTGCAGATGTGGGACCGGGGGACATGGGAGCCGCAGGAGGACGACCTCGATGGCGCCTTTCGCAAGGGCCAGATCAAGATGGTCCTGCACGGCGAGCGGTTGAAGGGAAAATGGACCCTGATCCGGCTGCGCTCCGACCGCGGCAAGCCCTCCAAACGCAACAACTGGCTGCTGATCAAGGAGCGCGACGAACACACGGTCGAGGGTGAGGGCGACGCCAGTATGGAGATCGACGCCTCCATCACGACGGGCCGCAGCCTGGCGGAGATCGCCGCGGGCAAGACGCAGTGGACCTCCTCCAAACCCGTGGCGCGCAAGGGGCCGGCCAAGCCGACGCCCACGGCCCGCGAGGCGCATCTGACGAAGCCCCCGGCCTTCGTCCCCATCCAGCTGTGCAAGGTCGCCGACCATCCGCCCGGCGAGGCCGGCTGGGCGCATGAGATCAAGTTCGACGGCTATCGCGTCCAGATCGCCACCGGCGGCGGCAAGGCGCGCCTCCACACCCGGCGCGGTCACGACTGGTCCGACAAATTTCCCGAGGTGGTCAAGGACGCGGCCTCATGGCCCGACGGCGTCGTCGACGGCGAGCTGTGCGCCCTGGCGGAAGACCACAGGCCGGACTTCTCCGCCCTGCAAGCCGCCATCGCCGACGGAAAGACCGCGGGCCTGATCGTCTTCGCCTTCGACCTGTTGTCCGAAGGGATGGAGGACCTGCGCGACCTGCCCCTGTCGCACCGCAAGGCGCGGCTGCAGGCCCATATCGACCGGATGCCGAAGACCGCGCGGGACCGCATCCGCTACGTCGACCATTTCGCCACCTCCGGCGCGGCCATCCTCGAAAGCGCCTGCCGCATGGATCTGGAAGGCGTCATCTCCAAGAAGCTGGACGCCCCCTATCGCGCGGGCCGTTCCTCGACCTGGCTCAAGTCCAAATGCCGGGGCCGGGACGAGGTGGTCATCGGCGGCTGGTCGTCCGAAGGCGGGACGCGGTTCCGCTCCCTGCTGGTCGGGGTGCGCGAGAGCGACGGTCTGCGCTACCTCGGCCGCGTCGGCACGGGATACTCCCAACCCCTGCTCAAGACCCTTCTGCCGGCCCTGAAAGCCGCTGCCGCCGACGAGAACCCGTTCACCGGCAAGGGCGCCCCGCGCGGCGGCCGCGACATCCACTGGCTGAAACCTGTGCTGGTCGCCGAGCTGGAGCATGGCGGCTATACTGAGACCGGCGCCTTGCGTCATGCCGCCTTCAAGGGTCTGCGCGACGACAAGACGGCGTCGGAGGTCACCGAACGTCCGCAGGCGCCCACCAAACCGGCACGAGGCAGGACCGCCAAAGCCGCGCCCGGATTGCACATCCCCGGCGAACCCGCACCCCGCGCCCCGGCCAGGGGCAAGGTCGTCGTCGCCGGGGTCACGATCTCCAGCCCCGACAAGGTCCTGTGGCCGGCGGCGGACGGAAACCCCGCCGTCACCAAGACCGCCCTCGCCCGCTATTACGAGATGGCCGCCGAGCGCATCCTGCCCCATGTCGCCGACCGTCCCGTCTCCATCATCCGCGCGCCCGAGGGGATCGCCGGCGAGACCTTCTTTCAGCGCCATGCCATGCCCGGCTCCAACCCGCGGCTGAAGCTGATCGATGTGAAGGAGCGCAAACCCTATGTCGGCGTCATCGACGTCGGCGGCCTGGTCGCCATCGGCCAGGCGGGCGGGCTGGAACTGCATCCCTGGGGCTGCAAGCCGGGCGATCCGGAAACCCCCGAACAGGTCACCTTCGACCTCGACCCCGACGAGGGCCTCGCCTTCGCCGACGTCATCGCCGCCGCCAGGACGGTCCGCAAGGAGCTGGAATCCCTGGGTCTCGCCGCCTTCGTCAAGACGACCGGCGGCAAGGGGCTGCACGTCGTCGTTCCGATCAAGGCGGACGCGCGAAGCCGCATCGAATGGGACCAGTGCAAGGCCTTCGCCAGGGCCGTTTCCGAACGCATCCGCGCCGCCGGTCCCGACCGGTTCACCACGACGCTGGCCAAGAAGGCGCGCGGCGGAAAGATCTTCCTCGACTATCTGCGCAACGGCCGTATGGCCACCGCCGTCGCCCCCTGGTCGCCTCGCGCGCGGCCCGGCGCCGCCATCGCCCTCCCGCTGTCGTGGGGTCAGGTGAAGTCCGGCCTCGACCCGCGCGCCTTCACGATGCACGAGGCCGCGGTTTTGCTGAAGAAACCCGATCCATGGACGGATTTCCGGGACGCGGCGGTGAACCTGCGGCCGGTGTTGAAGCGCATCCTCTGATCCTTCCCCCGAAATGGGGGAAGGGAGTCGTGTGCTGCGCGCCCAACCCGCTACAACCTCCACCATGACCTCCGCCCCGCTTCCAGACGCGCCGACGAACTGGGTGGACCGTCATGCGCCGGAAGGGTTGAAGCCGTGGCTCAAGCTGGGCCGGTTCGACCGGCCGATCGGCATCTGGCTGCTGCTCCTGCCCGGCTGGCAGGGCATCGCCCTGGCGCTGGCGCAGTACCGCAAGACGCCGGACCACCATGACGCCTGGCTGTTCCTCGGCTTCGCGATCGGCGCCTGTCTGATGCGGGCGGCGGGTTGCGCCTTCAACGACATCGTCGACCGCGACGTCGACGCGAAGGTGGCCCGCACGGCGATGCGCCCCGTCGCCTCGGGTCGGATCAGCGTCAAACAGGCCTGGGCCTTCGTGGTCGGGTGCAGCCTTGTCAGTCTGCTGATCCTGCTGACCCTGAACTGGACGGCGATCCTGCTGGGCGTCGCTTCCCTCGCCCTCGTCGCCGCCTACCCCTTCATGAAGCGGATCACCTGGTGGCCGCAGGCCTGGCTGGGCCTGACCTTCAACTGGGGCGCGCTGATGGGCTTCGCGGCGGCTTCGACCGTATGGACGACATTCCTGTTGTCCGATCCATCGACCGTGGCGGTCGGCATCCGCGCGGGCCACCTCACCCTCCCCGCCCTCCTCCTGTACCTCGCCCTCGTCTTCTGGACGCTCGGCTACGACACCATCTACGCCCTGCAGGACATCGAGGACGACGCCATGGTCGGTGTGAAATCCTCGGCCCGCCGCCTCGGGGCGAACGTCCAGCGGGGGGTCGCCGGCTTCTACGCCGTGACCGTGGTCCTGATCGTCGCCGCAGGCTTCAGCGCCGGCCTCGGCCCGCTGTTCCATGTCGCCCTTCTGCCCTTCGCGGCCCATCTGTTCCGGCAGACGCGCGACGTGCGGCCGGACGACCCGGCCCTGGCCCTGCGGCTGTTCCGCTCCAACCGCGACGCGGGCTTCATCCTGCTTTCCGCCATCATCCTCGGCGCTGTATCGTGGCCGTTCTGAAGGAGACCCGCATGACAGTCCCCGCCAAGGCCGCGTCGTCACCCTCGGGCTTGACCCGGGGGCGCGCCCTGCTGCTGACCACGGTCCTCGCCGCCGGCCTCGTGGCCTGCAACCGGGACGTCGAGCCGACGCCGCCGACGCCCGCCGCCGCGCCCGGATCGACCGCCGCCGTCACGCCCGCCGACGCCGCCGCGCCGATGGGTTTCGTCTCCAACACGCCCTGGGCCGACGTTCGCCTGACCCTGCCCGAGGCGATCAAGGCCCAGACCGACCTGCACGCCCGCCTCTATGCCGAGGAGGTGCGGCTGCTGCGCCAGTTCGTCGAGGGCGCCCAGGGCGAACTGACCGAGGCCGGGGCCGACACCGGCCGGCCCAAGTACGAAAAGACCATCACCGTCACCGCCGCCGCCGAGACCGGCAAGCTGTTCAGCCTGAAGCGCGTCGATTTCGACTATTCGGGCGGCGCCCATCCCAACACCCTGAGCAGCGGCATCCTGTGGGACAAGGCGCTGAAGCGCCGCCTCGGCCTGAGCGACCTGTTCCGCAAGAACGCCGACCTGACCGCGCTCGACCAGGCCCTGTGCTCGGCCATCAACGCCGCCAAACGGACCCGCGTGCCCGACAGCGCCTCCATCACCCTGGGCGGACAGCCGGGCTCATCCTGCCCCCGCGCCATCGACACCCCGTTCGTCCTCGCCCCCGGCTCCATGCCCGGCCGGGCCGCCGGGTTGATCTTCCTGATCGGCGCCTATCAGGTCGGCCCCTATGCCGAGGGCGGATACGAGATCGTCATCCCCGCGACCGGCTTCCGTTCCCTGCTCGCCGTGGCCTATGCCGACGACTTCGGGGGCCAGTTGGCCAAGGCCGGAGACGTCACGCCCGCTGGAGAGAGCCTTTGATCCGCCCCCTCACCATACTCGTCGCCGCCTCGGTCGCTGTTGTCGCTACACCGGGGGCGGGGCCGGCCGCGGCGCAGGACCGCCCGAACGCGTCCAGCCCCGGCCAGTTCGGTGTGTCCGCCACGACGCCCAGCCGAATGGAGCGGTCCCGTCGCGAGATGAACCGGGGAAGGGAGCAGATCTGGGCGGCCAATATGACGCCCACCCAGACCCGCACCTATGCCGAACGGGCCGTGAGCCGCGGCGGGTTCGCCTGTGAGATCGCCGATGCCGTCATCGTCGCCCAGGCCCGTGACGGCGCGCCATTGGTGGAGATCGACTGTGTCGAGGGAGGCGGTCTCATCATCGCGGATACAGAGCCGATGATGGCGACCGATTGCCTGGACCTCGGACCCGGCGCCGGCCTGCAGACCATTGACGCCGGCCACATCGAAGCCTGTCGTCTTCCCGCGAACGTGGCGTCGGTCGCGGCTGAACGCCAGTCCGCCGGCCGCTGACCCGAAGGGTCGGCGAGCGGGCGCGGCGGGGCGCGGGCTCACTCCCGCTCGTCACTCGGCCAGGAACTGATCGACCACTTCGGCCAACCGCTCCGGCTGGTCGGCCATGATGAAATGGCGGCTGCCGTCGACCCGGACCAGCCGGACCCCGGGCAGGGCGGCGTAGTCGCGGCTCCACAGGCCGTCGGCCATCGCCGCCGGCGCTCCGCCGTCCGCGTCGGCGGCATAGACGGCCCACACCGGCGTGGTCATCGCCGCCAGCCCGGGTCTCAGATCGGTCGTCATCACCTCGCGAATGGCCGACGCCATGGCGCGGCGGTCTGACGCCATCGACCATTCGACCATGGCCGCCCGGGTCGCCGGGTCTCGCGCCAGACCGATGGCGGTCTGGCCCTGCTGGGCGCGGAAACCCGCTTGATCGGCCGCCAGGATGCCCGACGCCGCCTGATCGGCGAACGGCCGGGCCGTTTCCGCCGTCACCTGCGGTCCGAACAGGGCGCTGAAGAACGGCAGGCTGTCGACGCTCATCACCCGACCGATCAGGTCCGGATGCTGCTGGGCCAGCAGCACGGCGGTCATCCCGCCCATCGAATGTCCGACAACCGCAGGCCGCGCCAGTCCCTGCTCACGAACATAGCGCGCCAGCTCATCGGCCACCGGCTGGACGAACGGTCCGTCGCCATCCACCCACGGTTCCCCCGCGAACCCGGCCAGTTGCACCAGATGCACCCGGTGGGTCGACTTCAGCCGCTCCGCCTCGGCCCGCCAAACCTCCCGCGACGAGGCGAAGCCCGGGATCAGAACAACATCAGGGCCCGACCCGACCACCTCGACCGACAGACGGTCCGAGACAAAGGCGGTCTGAGAAGCCGCGGGGGCCGGCTCGGCCCGGACCGCGAAGGCGATCGCCCCAACCCCCAGAACAAAGGCGGAAGCGATGGCGAAGGCGCGCAGCAGGCGGCCGCCGCCGTGGCGGGACATGAACATCATGGCGAATATTCCTTTGAAGGAGCCCGGCGTACCGGAACGAAAAGGTCAGGGAGTTCGGTTGAAAACGACATCGCGGGCCCGGCCCGCATTGACATGCAGCGTCGTCACCTCGCCCGCGGCGTTCCGGTCGAAGCGCACGACAAAGCCCGGAGCGACGAAGACGTCCTGATAGGTCGGCGCCATGATCAGCGGCGGCCGGCCGCCCTGATCGAGCGCCAGGCGACCGTCGATCACCCGCAGTGTCCAGCGGGCCCGCGCCTCGTCGCTGGCATAGTCACCCGCGAAGACGGCCAGCGCCTCGGGATCCGGCGCCACGGGCTGGCGTCGCTCATAGACCAGCGTGTCGCCGTCCCCGGTGACGCGCACGAAGCGGTCGTCGCCCTCGAACCGGAGCTCCTCGGCGCCCAACCGCCAGATGTCCGGCCCGACCGGAGTCAACAGCCGAGCGCCCGGGATCACAGACGGCCCCTGCGGCGTCATCCGCAATCCGAAGGGCTCACCCGTCCGCGTGCTGGCGAACAGCCCCTCCGGGGCCGGGTCCGTCGGGACATAGGGCGACTCCACGGGCGGAGCGGGCAGGAACAGGCCGGCGACCTGCCGGCCCAGCATCTCGGGATTGGCGTCCGCCGTATTGCACAGCAGGGCGATGGACATCCCCTGCTCGGGATAGCGCGCCAGCCAGGATCGATAGCCGCCGGTGGCTCCGCCATGGGCGATCTCCGTCCGGCCGGCGTGGACGCCCCGCTCGAGACCGAGGCCATAGTGGGTCAGTCGCCCCGCCGCCGCGCCCGGCTGCGCCAGTCTGTCCGACAGGTTCAGTCGCCCTTCCGTGAGAGCGCGGTTCCAGATCAGCAGGTCGCCAACCGTAGTCAGCAGGCCGCCGTTGCCGTGCGCGTTCTCGAACGGCATGGCCTCGTGGTATCCGTCGGCTGCCAGCGCATAGGCCTCCGCCCGACCTGCAACCACGGCGGTATAGTCATCGCGCCAGCGTGTCTTCGTCATGCCGAGCGGCGCGAACAGCCGGTCGCGGGTAAAGTCTGCGAAGCTCTGGCCGCTGACCCGGGCGACAATGATGGCCGCCAGATTGTACCCCGAGTTGCTGTACAGCCACTCGGATCCCGGTTCGAAATTCAGCGCCCGTTGCCGGGCCACGACCTCCAGCACCTGCGACTGTTCCATGGCCCTGGAGCCCCGCGGCCAGCCCTCGAGCGCCACCACCGCGCCCCAGTCCCGCAGGCCGCTGGTATGGTTCAGCATATGGCGGATGGTGATTGTGCGGCCATAGTCCGGAAGCTCTGGCAGCCAGCGCCGCACATCGTCATCGAGGCTCAGCAGCCCGTCGTCCGCGAGCAGGAGAACGGCCGCGGCGGTGAACTGTTTCGAGACCGAGCCGGCCTCATAGACTGTGTCCGGCGTGGCCGGGACCCGGTGCTCCAGTTCGGCCAGCCCCCAGGACCGCGTGATCGGCGGCGCGCCGGGTTGCTCGACGCCGATGGTGCAGCCGGGGCCATCGCCGGACCATCGGCCGAAGACTGCATCGAGCCCGGTTCCCTCCTGCGCCGCTGCCGGAGT
This sequence comes from Brevundimonas vancanneytii, assembly GCA_943373195.1. GTDB lineage: Bacteria > Pseudomonadota > Alphaproteobacteria > Caulobacterales > Caulobacteraceae > Brevundimonas > Brevundimonas vancanneytii_B. The sequence goes on along the minus strand of CALSBO010000005.1, from coordinate 38,024 downwards.
GGCGACAGCGGCGGCCAGGGCGAGGATGCAGACGCTTCGGTTCAGTCGAGCGATCACGGCTGGCCCCCCTGTGCGTGCGGATTGTCGAAAATCTCTTCCACCGGCCGGGCGAACAGCACGGCGATGCGATAGGCGAGGTCCAGCGAGGGATCGTGTCTTTCGGTTTCCAGGGCGTTGACCGCCTGGCGCGACACCCCGAGCGCCTGCCCCAGCTGTTCCTGGGTCCAGCCGCGCTCGACGCGCAGCAGTTTGAGCCGGTTCTTCATCAGTTCGACGACTTCACGAATGGTGCGATCACCCCGAAACAGGCCCAGAACAGCGGATAGATGATCCAGGCCGGGATGTGCGGCGCGGCGGCGTAGCTCTCGCCGAAACCCCAGACGCTGGCCACGGCCATCGCCAGCCCCGCCGAAAGGATGAACTGTTTGGCGACGATGGCGCGGACGAACTCGTCCGACTCGCGCATCAGCGACAGCGTCGCCCAGAGTTGCCCGATCACGGGCGCCGACACGGTCAGGGCGAGGCCCCAGGCCGCGACCGGCGCAGAGATGTCGTCGAAGGCGCCGAAGATGGCGGCGGCATTGACCGCGACATAGCCGGACATGAAGGCCATGGTTCGGAAGGCGTAGCGCTTGTGCGCGGACGAGGTGGATTTTCCGAGAGCGAGCATGGAAGGATTTCCTGACGTTATGTAAGCATTACCTTACACCGCGTTGATGTCGTGTCAACATGACTTTTTGTCAGGTTCTCATGACTGAAGGACGTCCGTACGGCGGGTCCGGACAACAGGCAACGCTTCCGATCGGGTCCGTCAGGGCGTATCGTGAGCCATGCCCGCCGCGCCCCGCATCCGGCCGTCCGACCTGTTCACGCCCCACGCCTGGGCGCCGTTCCAGACGCGCTCGCACTGGATCGGACCCTTGCTGGTCGTCCACTGCTGGGCCGTCATCGCCCTGGCGGCCGCGGTCGGCGTCCTGTGGCCGCTCCTGATCCCGCTCAGCGTCGCCGTGATCGGCACGCGGCAACTGGGCCTCGCCATCCTGATGCACGAGGCGGCGCACGGCGGCCTGTCGCCGAACGGACGGCTCAACGACTTTCTCGGCCACTGGCTGTGCGCCGTGCCGGTCGGCGCCTCGCTGACGGCCTATCGGCCCTATCACCTGTCTCACCACAAATACGCCCAGCAGGCCGAGGACCCCGACCTGGTCCTGTCCGCCCCCTTCCCGGTCACCCGCGCCTCCCTGAGCCGCAAGATCGTGCGCGACCTGACCGGCCAGACCTTTTTCAAACAACGCATCCTGCTCGCCCTGCGGGGTTTGAGCGGGAGCGCCGACAGTCCGCGCTCAATTAGCGCGAAGCGCGATAGCGCAACTGACCACGCCGACGACGCCGTCGTCACCGGCCGCAGCGTCGCCCCCTTCCTGCTGGTCAACGCCGCCCTGCTTACGGGCCTGACCCTCGCCGGCCTGTGGTGGGCGTACTTTGCGCTCTGGCTGCTGCCGATGGCGACCTGGTTTCCCATGGTCACCCGGCTGAGAAACATCGCCGAACACGCCTGCGTCGAGGGCTCGGCCGAGGACCCCTTCCGCGCCGCCCGCACCACCCGCGCCTCGTGGTGGGAACGCGCCTTCATCGCCCCCTACTGGGTCAATTTCCACGCCGAGCATCACCTGTTCATGCACGTCCCCTGCTGGAAGCTCCCGGCGCTGCACCGGGCGGTGCGCGCCCGTCCGCAGGGCGAGCGGATGGAGGTGGCGGGAGGTTATGCCGAGGTGTTGCAGCGCGCCGCTTCGGGGTGACATTGCTATTTGCTATCAATTTTCGTAGCGATGCGCTATGAAGCAAGTCGTCTTCACCCGAACGGCGCTCAAAGCCTTGCGGCGCATGCCCGCCAATGTCGCGACGACCATCCGCGGGAAGATTGATCAGTACGCCGCCGATCCGGCCAGCCTCGCCAACAATGTGACGCGGCTTCAGGGGCGCTCCGGTTTCCGGCTTCGGGTCGGCGACTGGCATGTCCTCTTCGACGAGGACGGCGCCGTGCTGGAGATTCTCGACGTCGGCCCCCGCGGCGGCGTCTACGGCTAGGAGGTTGCGATGGGACATGCCCTGCTGAAGACGCCCGGCGGTGAAGACCTCGTGGTCCTGCCGAGAGCTGAGTACGACCGCCTCGTCGAGGATGCGGCCATGCTCGCCGACATCGCGGCCTACGACGATGCGAAGGCGCGGCTCTCTGACGGCCGGGACGAACCGGTTCCGGCCAGCGTCGTCGACGCGATGCTGGCCGGCCAGAACCCGATCCGCGTCTGGCGGCGGCATCGCGGCCTGACCATCACCCAACTGGCCGGCAAGGCCGGTCTGTCCGCCGCCTATGTCTCCCAGATCGAGACCGGCGCCCGGGAAGGCCGCACCGAAACACTGCACGCCCTCGCCAAGGCCCTGAACGTCGATCTGGATGACCTGATCTGACCCGCATCCCCGACCCCAAGGCCTTCATCCTCGCCAATACCCGGCTCCAGCCCGTGCCGCACGCGCCGGAGATTTCGCTGTGGCTGGCCGACGAGGTGACGCCGATCTGGCGGCTGACCGAGGAGGAACTGGGCGGGATGGGCCTGCCGCCGCCGTTCTGGGCCTTCGCCTGGGCGGGCGGGCAGGGGCTCGCGCGCTGGCTGCTGGACACCCCGGCCGAGGTCGCGGGCAAACGGGTGCTGGACCTCGCCGCCGGTTCGGGGCTGGTCGGGATCGCGGCGATGCGGGCGGGCTCGGCCTCGGTCCTGTGCGCCGACATCGATCCCTTCTGCGGCGCGGCCGTGGCGCTCAACGCCGCCGCCAACGGCGTGGCGCCGGATTTCACCGACGCGGACCTGCTGGACACGCCGCCGCCCGAGGTGGACGTCATCTGCGCCGGCGACGTCTTCTACGAACAGCCGATGGCGGGGCGGGTGCTGGCTTGGCTGACCCAGGCCGTCGATCGGGGAAGCCGCGTCCTGGTCGGCGACCCTCTGCGGACCTATTTCCCCACGTCCGGCTTCGACCTGCTGGCCGAATACGCCGTCCCAACGACCCGCGAGCTCGAGGACGACGCGGTCAAACGCACCCGGATCTGGACGCTCGCCCCCGCCCGCTGACGGTCCCGCTTGGAGGTCGGCGTCCGAGGCGCCATCTTCACCGCATGATCGCCCTCCGCGCGCTTCTCGCCCTGACCGTCCTGACCGTCCTGGCCGCCGCGCCCACCGCGGCGCAGGACCGGACGTGGCAGCCCCGGCCGGGCGCGCCGTCGGTCGATCAACAGCGCTATCAGGCCGATCAGCACCGGTTCGAGATGGACCGGCTGCGCGCCCAGGCCGACCGGCGCGAGGCCTTCGCCCGTCAGTTGGAACTCGAAACCCGGCTCAACCGCCAGCGCCTTCAAGCGGCCCGCCTGCCGGAACCTGTCCAACCCCCTTCCCCGCGCGCCCTGCGCTCGCCCGAGGAAGAACGCGCCCTGCGCCGCTCGGCCACGGAGCGCCGCGGCGATACGACCGCGGCCGTGGGCCAGATCGACGCCTGGCTGGACCGTCCGCGAGGCTGAGGCCGAAAGAACAGAGTTCGCCTGTCACGCTGCATCCCTTCCCCTTACCCGGCGTTCCGGCCTAGCTTGAGCTTCTGGGTGGAGGGAGAACGATCATGCGGTGGCAAGGCGGACGGCGCGGCGGCAACATCGACGACCGGCGCGGCATGGGCGGCGGGGCGCTGGTCGGCGGCGGCCTCGGCACGGTGGTGCTGGCCGCGATCGGCTATTTCGTCTTCGGCATCGACCCCCGGACCACGACCCAGATCGCCAGCCAGTTCGGGGGCGTCGGCGTCTCCGAGGGCCGCCGGGGCAGCCCCAGCGACCAGGCCGGCGCCTTCGTCGATGTCATCGGGGCGAACATCGACGACGTGTGGAAGACCCAGTTGCAGGGCTATCAGCCGCCGACCGTGACCCTGTACGAACAGGGGACCTCGACCGGCTGCGGCTTCGGCCAGTCGGCCATGGGACCCTTCTACTGCCCGGCGGACCGCAATGTGTATCTGGACCTGTCGTTCTGGCGGCAGCTGGAGACCCAGTTGGGCGCCTCCAGCGCCGACTTCGCCCGCGCCTATGTCATCGCCCATGAATACGGCCACCACGTCCAGACCCTGACCGGCGTCTCGCAGCAGGTGCAGACGGCCCAGCAGAGGGCTTCGGGTCAGGCCGAGGCCAACCGCTATTCGGTGGCGCTGGAACTCCAGGCCGACTGCTACGCCGGGGTCTGGGCCCGCAGCGCCGCGACGGTGTCGAACGGCCAGGTCGCGCTGGAATCGGGCGATCTGGAAGCCGGCATGCAGACCGCCTCGGCCATCGGCGACGACACCCTGCAACGCCGCCAGGGCGGGCGGGTCCAGCCCGAGGGCTTCACCCACGGCTCCTCGGCCCAGCGGGTCGAATGGCTGCGGCGCGGCTATGAATCCGGCGACCCGGCGGCCTGCGACACCTTCGCTGCGCTGTAGGTTCAGCCGACCGTCAGGTCCAGCGGGCGCGACACGAACAGGGCGCCGGCGTTCAGGTCCATGGCCAGACGGCGGCCGGCGAACGCCTGCATCCCGACCAGTCCGGCGGGAAAGATCGGCAGGGGCGGTTGGTCGTACACCCCGACGGAAACGCGCCGGTACAGATGATCGGCGAAGGTCACCGTGCGCGCCCGAACGGCGGCCGAGCGCAGGACCCGGCCCAGCACCAGACTTTCCTCGCTCTGCTGCGGCCGCCCGTCCAGCAGGCCCGCCGCCTTGGCCGCGCCCCGGCTGAGGCCCAGAAAGGCCGCCGCGCCGGTGTCGATCATGACCTCGACCGGCGATCCCTCGACCGACACCTCGGCGGTCAGGCCGCCATCCCGCCGCCCCGCCGCCGCCGGGACCAGGTCGGGCGGCCGGACGAAGGCGTCGGGCCGAAACAGCCGGGCGTACCGCCGGACTGGGTCGAGGGCCAGCACAGCCTCGCCCAGCACGTCCTGGCCCAGGATCATCAGGGTCCGGGCGCCCAGTTCGGTCGCCAGCGGCCCAAGGTCGAGAACCGCCGCCCGCAGACCGCGAATGGCGAGACCCGGCAGATCGACCGCCACCGACGCCCCGCGCCCCAGCTGCGCCCCGCCGCCCACGCCGAATGCCACCATCGGCAGACCGAACCGCGACCGCTCGCCGTCGGGCAGTTCATCGAACAGCGCCCGGTCGATCACTGAATACTGCGCCCCGCTGTCGATCAGGGCGACGACCTCGCGGCCGCCGAACCGGGCCCGCACGGTCGGGACCAGCGCATTGCGCGCATAGGCCAGCCAGGGCGTCGCGCCCGTCTCGTCGAACGTCAGCGCCGGTTTGGGCCACAGCACGGTCTCGCGCGCCCACCAGGCCCCGCCGGCGACGGCGGCCAGTCCTGCGGCGCGGATCAGAAGGCGGCGGCGGTCCATGCTGCGGTGAAGATGGCGCTTGCCCGCTTCCTGCGCCAGCGTCACTGCACGGCGGATGGTCGCGGCCCGGTCGGCGCTCCCCCGATCGCCGCCCGGGCCGTTACCGCGAACACCCCTCCCCAAGGGTGACGCCGGGGCCGGCGCGGCGCGCAAGGCCCTGATGGCGCGCATCAGAGGCCGCCTTGCGCGATCCGTCGACCGCCTTCACCGGGCGCGCGAGCGGCGGCTCGCCTATCGGGGGCCGAACGGCACCACCTTGTTGTTGCGATCGTGGCCGATATCGGCGGTCCCCAGATAGGGAATGCCCGACCGGTCGCACCAGTAGCGGGCGATTTCGTCCGCGGTCAGGCCGAAGTCGGGGTCGTTCTCGACGATGTCCGAAACCCGCCCCATGCGCAGCCCCGCGATCTTCCGGATCGAGGTCTGACCGGTCAGGTGGAACATCATCCGGTCGATCCGGTACATCGGCTCTGACACGTCCTCCAGCATCAGGACGTGGCCGCTCAGGTCGGGCTCCAGCTCGGTCCCCACCAGCGCGTCGAGGATGCTCAGATTGAAGGCTGCGGCCGGTCGCGGATCGGTCGCCAGCGACCCCTCCCACGACGCCGGGTCGCCCGACCTCAACCAATTCAGCGCCCGCCAGGCCGTGGGGTCGTTGCGCACCGCGTCCGAGGCCATCGGCCCGTGCGCCACATGCGGGAACCCGGCCTTGTAGAGCAGGGCCAGGATGCTGCCGGCGTCGGAATAGCCCAGATACCTCTTCTTGCGCGCCACGGCCGTCAGCCGCGGCAGCACCGCCTCGGCGATCCGGCACGAACCATAGCCGCCGCGCGCGAACCAGACGGCGTCCAGCCGCGGATCATTGGCGTATTCGACGAAGGCGTTGGCCCGGCTGGCGTCGTCGCCGCCGAAATGACCGTGTTTGCCGAAGCTCGCCGGGTGGAAGGACGCCGTAACCGAACCATCCGGAAAATTCGCAGCGAACCAGGCCAGCACGGCCTCGGCCCGCGCCTTGTTGAACCGCGAACTGGCGTTGACGATGCCGATCTTCATCTGGCCGCTGGCCTCCCCGCCCGACCGTGCTAGTCAGGCCGCCGGACATTCCCCGGTTTCGCCCTCATGAATCAAGACGACTATTTCTTCTGCGGCATCGGCGGCTCGGGAATGCTCCCGCTGGCGATGATCGTGCAGGCGCGCGGCGGCCGGATCGAGGGCTCCGACCGGTCCCGCGATCAGGGCCGAACGCCGGAGAAATTCGCCTGGCTGGAAACCCACGGCGTGACCCTGCATCCGCAGGACGGCTCGGGCGTCGCGCGCGCAGACCAGACTGTCGTCGCCACCGGCGCCATCGAGGACACGGTGCCTGACATCGGCGCGGCCAGACGCGCCGGCGCCCGTATCGTCACCCGGCCCGAACTGTTGTCGCAGCTGTTCAACGCCGCCCCGGCCTCAATCGGCGTGGCGGGGACCAGCGGCAAGTCGACCATCACCGGCATGATCGCCTGGATCCTGCATCAGTCGGGGCGCCAGCCCACCGTCATGAACGGTGCGGTGATGAAGAATTTCGCCGACGCCGACCACCCCTTCGCCAGCGCCCTGATCGGCGGCGCCAACCTGTTCGTGTCGGAGGTCGATGAGTCCGACGGCTCCATCGCCCGCTATGACCCGACGGTGGCGGTAGTCTCCAACATCTCGCTGGACCACAAATCGATGGAGGAGCTGCGCGACCTGTTCGGCGGCTTCACCGGCCGGGCCGACAAGGCCGTGCTCAACCTCGACAATGTCGAGACCCAGGCCCTCGCCCAATCCCTGCCCGCCGACAAGGTGATCACCTTCGCCCTGGGCGAGGATTCGGCCACGCTGAACGCCCACGACCTCGCCCCCCTGCCGACGGGCATGCGCTTCACCCTGACCGAGTTGGGCGGGGCGAAACACGCGGTCGTCCTCAACGTCCCCGGCGCCCACAATGTCGCCAACGCCCTGGCCGCCCTCGGCGCAGTCCGGGCCGTCGGCGTGCCGCTGGACCAGGCCGTCGCCGCGCTGGAGACCTTCGCCGGCATCCGCCGCCGCATGGAGGTGGTCGGAACCGCGAACGGCGTCACCGTCATCGACGACTTCGCCCACAACCCGGACAAGATCGCCGCCACGCTCAAGACGCTGCATGCCTTCGACGGCCGGCTGCTGATCCTGTTCCAGCCGCACGGCTTCGGCCCCCTGCGGCTGATGCAGGCCGAGTTCATCGACGGCTTCGCCGGTCTGATGCGCCCCGACGACGTCCTGCTGATGCCCGAGCCCGTCTACTACGGCGGCACGACGGACCGCTCGGTCGGCTCGGAGGACATCGCCTCGGGCGTCCGGGCCGCGGGCCGCACCGCCGAGGCCCTGGCCACGCGCGAAGCCTGCGGCGACCGGCTGCTCGACCTAGCTCGTCCCGGCGACCGGATCATCGTCATGGGCGCCCGCGACGACACCCTGTCGACGTTCGCGGCGGAGCTTCTGGAGCGTCTGCGATAGCCGGGCGTCAGACTGTCGCGCCGGAGCCCTCGCCACAGCCATTGCAAATCGTTCGCAAGTTCGGCACAAGCCGACGGTGACCGACGCCGCCCCCGCAACCAGGCCTTCAAAGGCGCCGAAGACCGCGCTCAACGCCACGCGGTCGTTCTGGCTCAAGCAACTGCACCAGTGGCACTGGATTTCGGCGGCGCTCAGCCTGATCGGTCTGCTGCTGTTCGCGGTGACCGGCATCACCCTGAACCACGCCGCCCGGATTCCGGCCGAGCCGGTCACGGTCGAGCGCACCGGCGAACTGCCCGCCCCCCTGCTGGCCCGGTTGACCGATTTCCCGGCCCAGACCACCGATCCGGTGCCGCTCGCCGTCGCCCGCTGGGCCGCCGAGGCCTTTCAGGTGCAGATCGCGGGCCGCCCCACCGAGACGACGCCCGAAGAAATCTACGTCGCCCTGCCCGAGCCCGGCGGCGACGGCTGGCTGACGATCGACCGCGCCACCGGCGAGGCCTTGCGCGAGCGCACCACGCGCGGCTGGGTCGCCTGGCTCAACGACCTGCACAAGGGCCGCAACACCGGCGTAGTCTGGTACTGGTTCATCGACGTCTTCGCCGCCGCCTGCATCCTCTTCGCCGTCACCGGCTTCGGCCTGACCTGGCTGCACGCCCGCCAGCGGCCCTCGACCTGGCCCCTGCTGGGCCTCGGCCTGCTGATCCCCGCCGTCATCGCCCTGTTGTTCATTCACTGAGTCCTCCGATGCGTATGCGCCCCCTGGTCCTGACCACCGCCGCCGCGGCCGCCTTCGCCGGACCAGCCCTGGCCGCCGACATCACCGTGTCGGTCGAGATTCCGCGCCTGACCGTCGCCGCGTACCACCGCCCCTATGTCGCGGTCTGGATCGAACGGCCCGACAACACCGCCGTGCGCACCTTGGCCGTCTGGTACGAGGTCTCGAACGTCGCCGAGGGCGAGGACTGGCTCAAGGACATGCGGACCTGGTGGCGCCGCGGCGGACGCGCCATGACCATGCCCATGGACGGTGTCTCCAGCGCCACCAAGGCGCCGGGGCGTCATGCCGTCGCCGTCCCCGGCGCCCGCCTGCGCGACCTGCCCGCCGGCGACTATGTCATGGTCGTCGAGGCGGCCCGTGAACTGGGCGGCCGGGAAGCCGTCCGCGTGCCCTTCCGCTGGGGCGCCGCCAACACCGCCCGCGCCGCCGGGACCACCGAACTGGGCACCGTCAGCGTCGCCGTCACCCGCTAAGGATCGACCGCCATGAAGCAATCCCTCGCCCTGTTGGCCGCCCTCGCGGTTCTGACGATGCCGGGCGCAGCCCAGGCTGACCGGGCCTGGATGCTGCCCTCGTCCACCAGCCTGTCGGGCGCCGAGGCGTGGATCGCCATCGACGCGGGCATGTCTGACAATCTGTTCGTCGCCGACCATGCCGCCATGCGGCTGGACAATCTGGTGATCACCGCGCCCGACGGCTCGACCGTAGCGCCGGAAAACCTGACGCGCGGCCGCTACCGCTCGACCTTTGACGTGCATCTGACCCAGCCGGGCACCTGGAAGATCGCCAATGTCACCAACGGCATGAATGCCCGTTACACTCTCAATGGGGTCGAGGGGCGCTGGCGCGGCCCGGCCTCGGATTATCCCGCCGCACTTCCCGCGGGCGCAACGAGCGTCCAGACCACCTTCAACGCCAACCGCATCGAGACCTTCGTCACCCTGGGGGCGCCCACCGACACGGTGTTCGTTCCGACCGGAACGGGCCTCGAGCTGGTTCCCGTGACCCATCCCGGCGACCTCGTGGCGGGCGAGACGGCGCGCTTCAAACTGCTCAGGGACGGTCGGCCCGCGACGGGCCTGACGGTCACCATCGGGCGGGGCGGGGCGCGCTACCGCGACGCTCTGGAGGACATCGCCACGACGACCGACGCGGAGGGCGTCTTCGCCGTGACCTGGCCCGAGGCAGGCATGTACTGGCTCAACGCCGTCATCCGCACCGAGGCCGACGGCACGACGCCCGCGACCGTCATCCAGTACAGCGGCGTCGTGGAAGTCCTGCCCTGACGGACGGTCGTCCCGCATCGTTCCGAGGCGCCCCGCCCCCGCTGATCGTGGGCGGGGAGGCAGGCCCGCGCCCGGACAATCGCGTCCTCATTCCGACCCACGGCCGCAAGCCGGTCCGGCCACCCGGCTCGGCAGTCTGGGACTTCGCCGGCGAGACCATGGGTACGGCCTGGTCCGTGCGGCTGGTTCCGCCGCCGGGGCTGGACCGGGCCGCCTTCCAGTCGGCCATCGAGGCGGAACTGGCGCGGATCATCGCCCTGTTCAGCCACTGGGACCCACGCTCGGAACTGTCGCGGCTGAACGCCGCCCCGCCCGGCTTCTGGGCGGTGTCCGAGCCGTTCTGGGACCTGCTCAGCGCCGCCATGGATCTGGCCGACGACACCAATGGCGCGGTCGATCCGTCGCTCGGGGCGTTGGTGGACCTGTGGGGTTTCGGCCCGCCCGGACCGCGGCCCCTCAACGCCTTCGGGACCGGCCCGACCGTGCCCTTCGAGGATGAGGTCGCCGCCGCCAGGGCCCTGTCCGGCTGGGGCATCGTCCGCTTCAACCGTGACGCCCGCGCGGTGCAGCAGCTGGGCGGGGTCAAGCTGGACCTGTCCGGCATCGCCAAGGGCCACGCCGTCGACCGCGTCTCGGAACGGCTGACCGCCATGGGCGCGACCCATCATCTGGTCGAGATCGGCGGCGAGCTGCGCGGCGCGGGCGTTCGCCCCGACGCCTATCCCTGGTGGGTCGAGCTGCAACAGGCGCCCGGCGCGCCCGGCCCGCGTACCGTCGCCGGTCTGTTCGACCTCGCCGCCGCCACCTCCGGCGATTGGGTGCGGAACTTTGAATCCTACGGCCAGACCTACAGCCATACGATCGACGGCCGCACCGGCCGCCCGGTCGAGAACGGCGTCGCCTCCGTCACCGTTCTGGCCGAAACGGCGATGTACGCCGACGCCATGGCCACGGCCCTGACCGTCATGGGGCCCGTCGAAGGTCCCGCCTACGCCGAGGCCCTGAACATCGCCGCCGCCTTTGTGGTGCGCACAGACGACGGCATGGTCGAGACCGTCAGCCCCGCCTTCGCCGCCATGCTGGCCGAGGGCGCGTGACCCACGATCCGATCCGCTGGCTCTGGGCGGCCGCCGCCGTCGGCCTCTGGCTGGGGGTCATCGCCCTCGTGGGCTGGTCGCGCGCCCGCGCCGTCCGCGCCGCCGCCGCGCGAGCCGCCGCCCTCGCCCAGCCCGACGGAACCTCGGCCGAAGGCGTCCCCTCCGTCCTGGTCGCTTTCGCCAGCCAGACCGGCCTGGCCGAGGAGCTGGCCTGGATGACGGCGCGCAGCCTGTCCGACGCCGGAACCCCCGCCCGCGTGACCCTGCTGGGCGATCTCGAACCGGCCGAGCTCAAGGCTGTCGGGCGCGTCCTGATCGTCGCCTCCACCACCGGCGAGGGGGATGCGCCCGACGCCATGTCCTGGTTCGTGCGCCAGTCGATGAAGACCCCCGCCGACCTGACCGGCCTGTCCTACGGCCTGCTGGCGCTGGGCGACCGCACATACGCCGATTTCTGTGGTTTCGGCCGGGCGCTGGACGGCTGGCTGCAGCGGTCGGGGGCCGACCCCCTGTTCGACCGCGTCGAGGTCGACAATGGCGACGCGGGTTCGATCCGCCACTGGCAGCACCAGCTCGGCCTGTTGACCGGCTCCACCGTCCAGCCCGACTGGACCCCGCCCGCCTTCGACCGCTGGCGACTGGTCGAGCGCACCCATCTGAACCCGGGCAGTCCCGGCGGCGAGGCCTGGCTGATGGCCTTCGCCCCCGTGGACCACACGCCGGTCTGGATGGCCGGCGACATCGCCGAAATCGGCCTGCCGTCCATCGAGGGGCAACCCGCCCCCGGCAGTCGCGAATACTCCGTGGCCTCCCTGCCCGCCGACGGCCGCGCCGAATTCATCGTCCGGCTGATGCATCGCCCGGACGGCGCGCCCGGCCTCGCCTCAGGCTGGCTGACCCGCGACGTCGCTATCGGCGACGATGTCGGGATGCGCATCCGCACCAACCGCGGCTTCCACAGCCCGGCGCCGGACGGCCGTCTGATCCTGATCGGCAACGGCACCGGGCTTGCGGGCCTGCGCGCCCACTGGAAAGCGCGGGCCGGCCGGCCGCATGACGGAACCTGGCTGATGTTCGGCGAGCGCACCCGCGCCCACGACGCCTTCCTCGAGGCCGAAGTGCAGACCGCGCTCGCCTCGGGCGTGCTGACGCGTCTCGACCGGGTCTTCTCGCGCGACGCCGAAGACGGCCGTTACGTCCAGGCCCTGATCGCCGAGCACGCCGCGGAACTGGCCGCCTGGGTCGATCACGGCGCCTCCATCCTGGTCTGCGGCAGTCTGGAAGGCATGTCGAAAGGGGTGCACGAGGCGCTGGAGGCGGTCCTCGGCGACGGGCGGCTGCTCGACCTGGCCGAAGCCGGGCGGTATCGGCGCGACGTGTATTGAGGTTCAGCGGAACACGGATCCACCCAGCCACACGTCCGTCCGGCCAGATGTTCAGTCCCGGATTGTGGGGGGACTCGGGTTGGCTGAACGCACACACCGGGAGGGATCATGGGGCAGGTTCTGCACGGCTGCGCCTCGACGAGCGAGCCCTCGCCGGAGGCGGGCGAACGGCCGTGGTCGCGTCGGGCCGGGCCGGACCGGGCGCGGCCCCAATGAACGCTCCTATCGCGTGACCACGTCCCGCCGCATCGGCGCCAGCTTGGCCAGGAACCGGTTCTGGACGCGGAACGGCACCCCCTCGGCGTCCATGGCCGCCTGCAGATGCTCGACCAGCGCGCCCATGTCGGCGGGCTGCAGGCCGATGTCCTCATGGGCGTCCGCCATCGTCCGCCCGGAATAGGCGCAGCCGCCGTTCAGAATGTAGCAGAACTGTTCCTTCAGCGTGCGCCGCAGCCGGACCATGTCGGTGGCCACGAAAATCCCGGCGATGCGCGGATCGGCGACCGAACGGTCCAGCAGACCGTCGACGATCCGGTCCGAACCCTCGCGGCCGTGGAAGGCCTGCAGCATCTCCGTGCCCTCGAACGGGCCGGCGCCGGCGTTGGCCTCGTCGACGATATAGGGATCGACCGCCTCCTCGCCCGGATGGTGGGCCGGGTCCTGCGCCGCGGCAGGAAGGCCGAAGGCCGCGAAAGCCGCGGCCAGGGTCAGTTTGCCGATCATCTCAGAAGCCCGCCTGAAGGGAGAGGTAGAAACCGCGCTGGTCCTCGAACGTGGCGATCGAGCCCAGGTCGGTCCAGGCCGCCGTCACCGACAGATGCTTGTTGACCGCCCAGGCGGCATAGACGTCGAACCAGTCGTCTTCCTCGGCGAAGGACAGGTTGTCCGGTTTGGTCCGGTATTCGGCCCCGACCACCAGATTGCGGCTCAGCAGCCAGCCCACCGAGCCCTCGAACTGGGCCTCGCGGTCGTCATTGGCGTCGCCGCCGAAGCCGAGCAGCCCCGTCTGGTTGGCGTTGGTCCAGCGCACGGCGCCGGAAACCAGCACGCTCTCGGCCAGAAACAGCTTGGAGGCGGCGACGTAGAATTCCGCGCCCTGATCGTCCTGCCCGCCGACGGCGGCGATGATCGCGCCCTGATCGTTGGACTTGTACTGCGCCCCCACGGCGATCTGCGGCATCCAGGTGTCCTGGTCGTAGATGGCGTCGCCGGTCAGCCGGACCTTCACCCCGATCACGTCCTGGGTGAAGGTGAAGCCCTGACCCAGGCCCAGCAGCGCGCCGGTATCACCGGTGTCGAACTCCTGCCGCGCCGCCGACAGCTCGACCCGGTCCCACAGGCCGACCGCGACCCCGGCGGTCCGGAACTGATAGTCGGGCAGGTCGACGACGGTGACATGGGCGTTGCCGCCGATCCCGTCTTCCTCGCCATAGCCGGTGATCGTGGCCCAGGTGGCCAGCCCGCCGCCGCCCGACCCCTCGATGGTGGAGACCCCGCCGGTCAAGAGCAGCTTGCCGCCGCTGCGCGAGTCGGGAAACGGCGACTGGGCCTGCGCGGCGCCGGCTGCCGCCGACAGCACTAGCACCAAGGGTATCACTCGCCGGCTCACGTTCTCGCTCCAGAATACGATGCGCCAGCGGGTAGGCCGTCGTGGTTAAACCGGAGTAAAAATCGCCCGGCGCATACCGCCGTTCGATCTCGGGTTGCAGGAACAACTGTTGGAAATCTCTTCGCGAGTACTGGTTTACCTCAGTTTCATCTTGATTTCGTACTGAGGACGGATGCGTGTCCTCCTCGCCCTTTTCATGGGCTTTGTATTTGCTGTTCCGGCCATGGCGGGCGACCTGACCGTCAGCGTCCGCGACGCCGCCGGACGGCCCGTCCAGGACGCGGTCGTCACCGTGCATCCCGCCGCGGGCGTCCCGCGCGGACCCGTCCGTTTCCCCTGGGCGCCGCGGATGGCCCAGCAGGACATCCAGTTCCAGCCCTTCGTCCTGGTCGTGCCGGTCGGCGGGACCGTCGCCTTCCCCAACCTCGATCGGGTGCGGCACCAAGTTTACTCCTTCTCGCGCGGCAACCGGTTCGAACTGCAACTCTTCGGGCGGGACGAGAGCCGCTCCCACACCTTCGCCGCCGCCGGGGTGGCGGCCGTGGGGTGCAACATCCACGATCAGATGCTGGCCTATATCAAGGTGGTGGACACGCCCTGGGCGGCCAAGACCCCGGCCGGCGGCGAAGTGCTTCTGCGGGGCGTTCCCGCGGGCGAGGCCACATTGAAGGTCTGGCACCCCCGGCTGGCGGGTCGGGGCAACGAAATCACCCAGCCCCTGACCATAGCGGTCGCGGCGGGCCGGCACACCGTCAGCGGCGATTTCAGCGCCCGGGCGGCCGTCCGGTGAGCGTCTCGCGCCTGTTGGCCCTGTTCAGCTTCCGCAACCTGCGGACCCGGCTGACCGTGGTCTATATGGGCCTGTTCGGAATCGCCCTGCTGCTCGCCGCCGTCGCCGTGGTCACCGCCGTGACCAACAGCGCCCGCCGCGTCGTCCGCGACGAGATGACCGCCGCCGGCGCCGTCTACAGCCAGCTATGGAGCGCGCGCTCAAGCCAGCTGCGCCAGGGCGCCGGGGTGCTGGCCCAGGACTATGGATTTCGCGAAGCCGTGGCCACCAATGACGAGGCCACCGTGCGCTCGGCGCTCGACAACCTGCGCGCCCGCCAGGGGGTCGATGGCGCGCTGATCCTGGGCGTCGACGGCTATGCGACCGCCACGGGCGTCTCGCTGGACGACGCCGCGCTGGACCGCCTCTTCAACGGCCTTGAATCCGGTCGCGTGGAATCGGGCGTCCTGGCCATCGACGGTCAGGCCTTCCAGGTCGTCGCCGCCCCGGTCAACGCCCCGGTCCTGATCGGCTGGGTGGTGTTCGCCGAGCGGCTGGACGCGGCCCAGATGCGCAATCTGGAACAGCTGTCCGCCATCCCCCTGTCCGCCTCCGTGGTGCTGAACCGCGACGCGGGCGCGACCCGCGACGGGCCGGTCACGGTCCGGACGCCCGAAGGCCCGTCCATGCGGCTGGACCGGCCCCTGCCCAGTTTCGACGCCGCGGCCCCCGCCGATCTGGTCCTGACCTATCCGCTCAAGCGCGCCATGCGGCCGTATGAGGCCCTGTTCTGGTGGCTCGCCGCCATCGGCGCCGTCGGCCTGGCTCTGCTGATGGGCGGCACCCTCGCCTTGTCGCGCGGCCTGACCCGCCCGATCAGCGCCCTCGACGAGGCCGTGCACCGGCTTCAGGAGGGCGAGTTTGTCGAGGCCCCCGTCACCTCGTCCGACGAGATCGGCCGCCTCGCCGCCAGTTTCAACGCCATGGTCAGCGATCTGCGCGACCGCGAGGCCAAACTGACCCATATGGCTCTGCACGATCAGGAGACCGGCCTGCCCAACCGCCTGTCGCTGGAGCGGCAGGCCGGAGCCCATGCCGAGGCCTGGGTGGTGCTGTTCGGGGTCGACCGGTTCGAGGTGGTGCGCAACGCCATCGGCTACGATTCCATGGCCCGACTTCTCGCGGCCCTCGGCGCCCGGCTGTCGGCCCTGGCCGAAGGCGCGCCCATGGCCCGTGTCGGCGCGGGCGCCCTGGGCCTTGTCATCGCCGCCAGGGACGAGACCGAGGCCGTGACCGTCGCCACGCGTCTGGCCGAGGCCGCCCAGGCCCCGCTCAAGATCAACGGCGCCCCGGTCGACATCGCCCTGACCGCCGGCGTGGCCGGGCGCGGCGGCGCCGGCTCGGACCTCGCCTCGCCCGTCGATCGCGCCGCCATCGCGGTCGATCAGGCCCGCGCCGCCCGCCGCCTGGTCGCCGCCTTCGACGAGGCCGCCTATGGCGATCCTGGCGACAACCTGTCCCTGATCTCGGAGCTGATGGCCGCCCTGCGCGACGGCGAGGTCACCCTGGCCTATCAGCCCAAATACGATTTCCGCGCCGAACGAATCACCGGGGTCGAGGCGCTGATGCGCTGGTCGCATCCGCGCCGCGGCTTCGTCTCGCCCGACCTGTTCATCGGCATGGCCGAAGAAACCGGCCACATCCGCCCCCTGACCGAATGGGCCATCCGCCGCGCCATCGCCGACCAGAAGACGCTGGCCGAGGCGGGCCACGTCCTGACCGTCTCGGTCAACATCTCGGGCCGGCTGCTGTCCGACGAGACCTTCGCCGACTTCGCCCTGGCCGAGGTCGCCGCCGCCGGCGCCGACCTGTGTTTCGAAATCACCGAGACGGCGGTCATGGACAATCCCGAGATGGCGTTGCGGATCATCGCCCGCTTCGCCGAGGCCGGGGTCGCCGTCTCCCTGGACGACTACGGCGCGGGCCTGTCGTCCCTGACCTATCTGAAACAGATCCGCGCCGACGAGCTGAAGATCGACAAGAGTTTCGTGCTCGGTCTCGACCAGTCCTCGCGCGACGCCCTGCTGGTCAAATCGACCATCGATCTGGCCCACAGCCTGGGTCTCAAGGTCACCGCCGAGGGGGTCGAGACCCCCACGGCGCTGGCCCTGTTGCGCGGCATGGGCTGCGACCTGGCCCAAGGCTATCTGATCGGCCGGCCCGTGGCGCTGGCGATCCTGACCGAGCAACTGGCGGGGCCGTCCGCCGAACAGGCCCTCGCGCGTCAGGCCTGAGCGGCGGCCACCTCTTTCATCGTCACCGACCGGTCGGCGAGCTTCGCCGCATCCACCGCCTGACCTCGCCCGATCATCAGCCGTCCAGCCATGAATTCGGCCGGCGCATTGACCGCCTCGACGCAGACGATCCGGTCCCCGGCCAGATGGAAGACGGCGAAGGCCCCGCCCTCGACGTCGCCCCGCACCACCTGACGATCCGCCCCGTCGGGCAGGCCCGCGATCTGCAGCTTGACCTCATACTGGTCGGACCAGAACCACGGGACCTCGGGCGTGGGCGGCGCCCGCCCGGTGATCGCCGCCGCCGCCTGTTTCGCCTGTTCCAGGGCGTTGGGCACGCTCTCCAGCCGATGCCGCCGCCCGCCGTGGACCGGGATCGGCCGGAAGGTCATGTCGCCGATGGCCCAGATCGCCGGGTCCGAGGTCCGCGCCGTCTCGTCGACCACGACGCCGTTCCCGCAGTCCAGCCCCGCCGCCCGCGCGAGGCCGTCGCTCGCCAGCCCTCCGACCCCGACCAGCACCGCGTCCGCCGCGACCAGCCGCCCGTCGCCCAGCCGCACCCCGCCGTCCTCGAACGCGACCACCTCGGCCGAGGTCAGCACCTCGACCCCGTGCGACTGGTGGTGGGCGGTGAAGAACGCCGAAAGGGTTTCGGACGCCACCCGCGCCAGCACCCGGTCCAGCCGCTCGATGATCACCGCCTCGGCCCCCAACGCCCGCGCCGAGGCCGCCGCCTCCAGCCCGACATAGCCGCCGCCGACCACCGCCAGCCGCTGGCCCGGCCCCAGCGCCGCCTTCAGCCGTTCCGCGTCCGCCAGCGTCCGCAGCTCCAGCAGGTCGGGCCGGTCCGCGCCGGGGATCGCCAGCTTCCGCGCCGTCGATCCCGTGGCCAGGATCAGGGCGTCATAAGGCTCCACCGTCCCGTCGGCGAAGGTCACGGTGCGCGCCGCCGGATCGATCGCGGTCGCCGTCACGCGGGTGCGCAGGTCGATATCGTGCTCGGTGTAGAAGACCTCGGGCCGCAGCAGCAGGGCCTCCAGATCCGCCTCGCCCTTCAGCCAGGCCTTGGACAGGGGCGGCCGCTGGTAGGGCGCCGCCGGCTCCTCGCCCGCCAGCACGATCGGCCCCGCATGGCCGTACTGCCGCAGCAAGGCCGCCGCCGTCCCGCCCGCATGCCCCGCGCCGATGATCAGAACCTTGGTCATGGAGGTGAGATAGAGGGGCGGGGGGCGAGGGTCGAGGGGCGAGGGCTCGACGGCAGGCAGTAGCGCGCTGTGGAACCCCAAACTGTGCCAACCCCTATTACCAAAGCCCCCAACCCTTCGACCTTCGACCCTCGACCCTCGCCCCTCACTTGATGTTTCATCCCCACCCCGACGTCTTGGCTCACCGCGCGGAAGCGGCCAGACACAACCCCGGTCCAGCCGGGACCTGAAAGAAGGAGAGCGCATGGCGGCCCTGGTGCTGTTTGGCGGCGGCGGCGATCTCGCCATGCGGATGCTGCTGCCCTCGCTCTATTTCCTCGAGCACGACGGCCTGCTGCCCGACGGGCTGAAGATCATCGGCGCCGCCCGTTCCGACGAAGGTCGGGATGAGTATGTGGCCAAGGTCCGCGCCGCGGTCGAGGGCAAGGCCCGCGCGGACGACGCCTGGTCCGACGACGCCTGGACCCGTCTCGACGCCCGGCTCGACTACCTGCCCGTCGACGCCACCGATCCCGCCAGCCTGAAACCGCTCAAGGACAGGGTCGGCGACGGCGGCGTCACCTCCTTCCTCGCCGTCTCCCCCTCCCTCTACGGCCGCATCGTCACGGCGCTGAAGGCCGCCGGCCTGGCCGAATCGACAGACCGGGTGGTGCTGGAAAAACCGGTCGGCCGTGACCTCAGGTCTTTCCTCGAGATCGACGACGCCGTGGCCCACGCCTTCGACGAGCGGCAGGTGTTCCGCATCGACCACTATCTGGGCAAGGAGACGGTCCAGAACCTGATCGCCCTGCGTTTCGGCAACACCATTTTCGAGCCGCTGTGGAACAGTCTGTCGATCGATCACGTCCAGATCACCGTCGGCGAGACCGTCGGCGTCGGCGACCGCTGGCCCTATTACGACGAGTACGGAGCATTGCGCGACATGCTCCAGAACCACATGCTCCAGCTGCTCTGCCTCGTCGCCATGGAGCCGCCCAGCGACCTCGACCCGGACTCGGTCCGCAACGAGAAGGTCAAGGTCATCCGCTCGCTTCGTCCGGTCACGCACGAAGAGGCCGAGCGCGTCACCGTGCGCGGCCAGTATGTGGCCGGAACCAGCGAAGGCAAGCCGGCGGCGGCCTACAGCGAGGAGCGGGGCCAAGCGTCGGACACCGAGACCTTCGTGGCCCTGCGCGTCGACATCGACAACTGGCGCTGGGCCGGAACGCCCTTTTTCCTGCGCACCGGCAAGCGGTTGGCCGAGAAGCGGACCGAGATCGTCATCCAGTTCAAGCCGGTGCCGCACTCCATCTTCGACCAGGGCGAGCGCGGCGACATCCAGGCCAACCGCCTGATCATCGAGCTCCAGCCCGAGGAGGACATCGCCCTGTCGGTGATGAACAAGCGGCCGGGCCTGGACCAGCGCATGCAGCTGCAGCCGATCCAGATGTCCCTGTCCTGGGGTCTGGGGGAGAAGGGCGCCAAACCGCTCCGCCGCCGCATCGCCTATGAGCGGCTGCTGCTCGACGCCCTGGCCGGGGACTCCACCCTGTTCGTACGCCGCGACGAGGCCGAACAGGCCTGGAAATGGGTCGACGAGGTCTCCGACGCCTGGCGCGGCGCCGCCTTCAAGCCGAGGCCATACGCCAGCGGAACCTGGGGTCCACGGGAGGCCGACCTGTTGATGTCCCGCACCGGCCGGGAATGGAACACCGGCCATGGGTAAGGCCTCGCCCGCCTTCGAGACCTTCCCCGACGGTTCAACCTGGGCCGACGCCTGCGCCGCCCGCCTGACCGCGACCTTGGCCGCCGCCATCGCCGACACCGGCAGGGCCGTCTTCGCCGGATCCGGCGGCTCCACGCCCGCGCCGATCTACCGCCGCATGGCCCAGGCCGACCTCGACTGGTCGAAGGTCGTCGTCACCCTGATTGACGAACGCTACGTCCCGGAGTCTTCGCCCGAGTCCAACGCGGCCTTGCTGAAACAGACCCTGCTGACCGGCCCGGCCGCCGTGGCGCGCTTCGTCCCCCTGTTCCATCCCGCCGTCACCGTCGACCGCGCCGCGACCCTGGCGGCCCATGCGCTGGCGGCCGAGGGCGGCAAACTGGACGCGGTCCTTCTCGGCATGGGGGAGGATGGCCATATCTGCTCCATGTTCCCCGACAGCCCGACCCTTAGGACCCTGCTCGCCCCGGCCTTGTCGCCCACCGTCCTGGGCGTGCCGCAGGGCCGCGACGGCGCGGCGCCCAGCCTCGAGCGTCTGAGCATCAACCTGCCGTATCTGATGACCGCCCGCCGCGTCGTCCTGGCGATCAGCGGCGCCGCCAAACGCGCGGTGTTCGAGCGCGAGGCCGTGGGCGATCCGGCGACCCGGCCGATCGCCGCCCTGATCGCCGCCAAGGTCCCGCTCGACGTTCTGTGGACGGAGAAAGCGTGATGCCCCAACTGAATCCGGTCGTCGCCGAGGTCACCGCCCGCATCGTCGAGCGCTCCCGCACCACCCGCGCCGACTATCTGCGCCGCATGGACGCCGCCCGCGACTCCGGCGCCGGCCGGGCCAAGCTCAGCTGCGCCAACTGGGCCCACGCCTTCGCCGGCGCCCCGGTCAGGGACAAGCTCACCGCCATGTCGGGGACGCAGCCGAACGTCGGCGTGGTCACCGCCTATAACGACATGCTGTCGGCGCATCAGCCGTTCGAACGCTTTCCACAGATCATCCGCGACGCGGTGCGGCAGGTGAACGCCACGGCCCAGGTCGCGGGTGGCGTCCCGGCCATGTGCGACGGCGTCACGCAAGGGCGTCCGGGCATGGATCTGTCGCTGTTCAGCCGCGACCTCATCGCCATGTCCACCGCCGTGGCCCTGACCCACGACGCCTTCGATTCCGTCGTCTGCCTCGGCGTCTGCGACAAGATCGTGCCCGGCCTGTTCATGGGTTCGCTGGCCTTCGGCCACCTGCCCGTGGTCTTCGCCCCCGCCGGCCCCATGCCCTCGGGCATCCCCAATTTCGAAAAGGCCCGGGTCCGGGCGGAGTATGCGCAAGGGCGCGTCGACCGCGCCACCCTGCTGGAGAGCGAGATCGGCTCCTATCATTCGCCGGGCACCTGCACCTTCTACGGCACCGCCAACTCCAACCAGATGATGATGGAGCTGGGCGGCCTGCACCTGCCCTCGACCGCCTTCGTCCATCCCGAGACCGGCCTGCGCGACGCCCTGACGGCGGCGGCGGCGAAACGCGCGGTCGAACTGGCCCGCAGCGGTCAGGGCCGGATGGCCGACGTCATCTCCGAGAAGTCGGTCGTCAACATGATCGTGGCCCTGCTGGCCACCGGCGGCTCGACCAATCACGCCATCCATCTGGTCGCCATGGCGCGTTCGGCGGGGGTGTTGATCGACTGGACCGACATGGATCAGCTGTCCTCGGTCACCCCCCTGCTGGCCCGGGTCTATCCCAACGGTTCGGCGGATGTGAACGCCTTCCAGGCCGCCGGCGGCGTCGCCTTCGTCGCGCGCGAACTGGCCGGCGCCGGGAACATCCATTCCGACGTCGTCACCGTCATGGGCGAGGGCATCCACCCCTATTTCCAGGAGCCGATGCTGGTCGACGGCCAGCTGGTCTGGAAGGACGGCGTGACGAACAGTCTGAACACGGACATTCTGCGCCCCGCCTCCGATCCCTTCCAGAAGGACGGCGGCCTGCGGCTGGTCCAGGGCGACCTCGGCCGGGCGGTGATCAAGGTCTCGGCGGTCAAGCCGGAGAACCGCGTCGTCGAGGCCCCCGCCGCCGTGTTCGAGACCCAGGAGGACGCCCTCCAGGCCTTCCAAGACGGCAAACTCGACCGCGATGTGGTCGTGGTCCTGCGCTTCCAGGGGCCGCGCGCCAACGGCATGCCCGAGCTGCACAGCCTGTCGCCGGCCCTGTCCGTGCTGCAGGATCGCGGCTTCAAGGTCGCCTTTGTCACCGACGGCCGCATGTCCGGCGCCAGCGGCAAGACCCCGGCCGCGATCCATGTCTCGCCCGAAGCCCTCGCCGGGGGTCCTCTGGCCCATGTCCGCGACGGCGACCTCATCCGCCTCGACGCCGAGGCCGGGATACTGAGCACGGTCGGCGTGTCCGGCCTTGCGGCCCGGCCCACCGCCATCCGCAAGCCCGAGCACGCCACGGGCGCGGCCTCGGGCTATGGCCGCGAACTGTTCGGCGCCTTCCGCCAGATGGTCGGGGCGGCGGAGTCCGGCGCCTCGATCTGTTTCGCCGACCCGACCGGCGGCCCGGCCCCCGCCGACACGCCGCCCGACCCCAATCTGGTCGACCGGACGGTGGACGCGTGATGCCCGCCCTCAAGGAGAGAGCCGCCGCGCGGCGAACGATAGGGCGAACAAACGGCCAAGCACTCTTGGTCGGCGACGTCGGCGGGACCAACGCGCGGTTCGCCATCGCCCGGATGGTCGATGGTCGGCCCGTGCTCGAACGCCAGGACAGCTTCCCGGCCGGGCGCCATCCGACCTTCCTCGAAGGCGTCGCGGCCTTCCTCGACGGCTGCGAGGTCAAGCCGACCGGCGGCGTCATCGCCGTCGCCGGACCGGTCACGGACGGCGAGGTCGACCTGACCAATTCGCCCTGGCGGGTGTCCGAGGCCGAACTGCGGACTCTCGGCCTGAACCCCATCCGGCTGATCAATGATTTCGAGGCCCAGGCCTGGGGCGCGCCCGTCGTGCCGGCGGACCAGCTGGCCTCGCTGGGCGGTCCGGCCGAAGGCGATCCTCACGCGGCCCTCGCCGTGCTCGGCCCCGGCACCGGCTTCGGCGTTTCCACCCTGGCGCGGGACGCCCGTGGAAACGCCGTGGCCCTGCCGTCCGAGGGCGGCCACGCCAGTTTCGCGCCGAACGATGCCCTGGAGGACGAGGTCCTGCGCATCCTGCGCCGACGCTATGACCGGGTCTCGATCGAGCGGCTGATCTGCGGCCCCGGCCTGCTCAACCTGCATCGCGCCCTGGCCGAGATCGACGGGCGAGAGAGCCATATCGACGACCCGGCCCTGATCACCACCGAGGCGCTGGAGAATCCGCACAGTCCCTGCGGCGCCACCCTGGCCCGGTTCTGCGCCATTCTCGGGTCGGTGGCCGGCGACATCGCCTTGACCACGGGCGCCCGCGGCGGGGTCTATGTCGCCGGCGGCATCGCCCCGCGCATCCTGCCCTTCCTCAGGGCCAGCCCGTTCCGCGAGCGGTTCGAGCGCAAGGGCCGGTTCCAGGACTATATGGCCGCGATCCCGACCTGGGTGATCCTGCACAAGCACGCCGCCCTGCTGGGGGCCGCCCGCGTGGCCTTCGCGGAAGAAATTTGAGGTTCCAACACAAATCTCTCACGCGTCCGTGAACCCTCGGGGCGCGGCGGAGTTATGAGGTTTCCACTCTGTAAGGAAACACCCATGCGCAAGATCGTCACCGCCGCCGCCGCCCTGTTCGCCGTCGCCGGCCTCGCCGCCTGTGAAAGCCCCGCCGACAAGGCCGCCGAGACCCAGGCCGACGCCCTGGAGCAACAGGCCGCCGCCGCCCCGACGGAAGCCGCCGAAACCGCCCTCAACGAAAAGGCCGACGCCATCGAGCAGCAAGCCGGCAACGCCGACGGCGGCATGACCACCGAAAACACCCCCAACACCTCGCCGAGCACCATGCCCCCGGCCCAGTGATTCCGACTGCTCCGGGGCCTCATGACCTCCGGCATTTCAGAACGGTCAGCCCCCGTCGCGCTCGCGGCGGGGGTTTTCCGTATCTGGATCGTCGACTTCCGATAGCGCCGAGCGCGTCGGGCCGACCAAAGCCTGAGCTATCGTCGCCATCCGCGTCCTTGGTGATGAACCTCCCAGCCGCCGCAGGCTGCCCGGCAAGGAAGAATGGCTTTCAGGGCTTGGGCGGCCAGGGGATGAAGGGGCTGGTCCGGCGCACATAGTCGGCATAGCCCGGCCGGGCGCCGTGGATGGCCTTTTCGGTGATTCCGATCCCCGACCATTTCGTCAGGGTGAAGGTCAGGAACAGCGGCCCGGCGATCGCCCAGACTCCGGCGGCGGTCTCGGCCGCGATCAGATACAGCCCCCACCAGACGCAGGCGTCGCCGAAATAGTTGGGGTGCCGGGTCCAGCGCCACAGGCCGGTCTGCATCACCTGACCCTTGTTGGCCGGGTCCCGCTTGAACGCCGCCAGCTGGGCGTCGCCGATGCTTTCGAAACCGATGCCGATCACCGCCAGCACCGCCCCGGTCCAGCCGATCCAGCCCACCGCAGGCGCGAAATCGACCTGTCCCAGTTGCACCGGCAGGGACGTCAGCCAGGCCAGCACCGCCTGGGGCAGGAACACCGCCAGCAGGGCGGCCGGCGCGAACGCCAGGCCCCGGTCCTTCATCCGCCCCAGCAGGTCCGCATAGCGGGCGTCCTCGCCCTGCCGCCGCCAGCGGCTGAACAGATGCCAGCCCAGCCGCAGCGCCCACACCCCGACCAGCCAGATCAGCAGCCATTTGCGGATCGGATCGCCGTCCGTGCGCGGAAAGGTCGCCAGCGCCAGCATCAGCATCCCCATCGGCCAGACCGCGTCGATGAAGCTGACGTCCTTGAGTCGCAGCGACAGGACCCACAGCCCCGTCATCGTCACGACGATCAGGGCCAGGTTCAGGCCCAGCAGGGCGACGATCTCGGTCAGGCTCATGGGTCAGGAACGTCCGTGGCGAAGCGCTGGATGCGGGAAGGTCAGTCGACGCAGATCGTGCCCTCGGCCTTGCCGCCCTCGACCGTGGTGTAGCAGCCGAACCGGCTGCTGGAGACCTGACATTGTCCGACGGCGTTCGCGCCGGCCGACGGGGCGTTGGCTGCGTCCTCGACGCGGCAGTCGCCGGCGCAGTCGTCGCCGTCGGTGCAGCGCCGCCCGGCGTCGGCGTAGGTGATGACGCAGCGCACCGTCTGCATCCGCCCCTGCGGCAGCATCTTGCCGCCCGCCCGTTCGCAGGCCGCCGCGTCCACACTGCCCGCCACGGACGGCGCCGCGGGCGTCTGGGCCAGATCGGTCTTGCCGCCGTCCGCCGGCATCGGCTGACAGGCCGCCATCAGCGCCGCGGTCGCGGCGATCAGAATCCGTTTCATGTCACGCGGCCTTTCTCGAACCCCGTCCAGACGTCGTCATAGTCCAGCTGCATCGTCGGCGAAGTTTGCGCCCATTCCGTGGTGCGGATCGGCGCCCGGGTCTCGAACATGAAGGCCAGGGTGTTCTCGATCTTCACCGGCTTGAGCTCGGCCGCGACCGCCTTGTCGTAGGACGCCTGATCCGGCCCGTGGCCGCTCATGCAATTGTGCAGCGAGGCGCCGCCCGGGGCGAAACCGCCCTCCTTGGCGTCGTATTCGCCGGTCACCAGCCCCATGAATTCGCTCATCACATTCCGGTGGAACCACGGCGGGCGGAAGGTGTCCTCGGCCACCATCCAGCGCGGAGGGAAGATGACGAAGTCGCAATTGGCCGTCCCCGGCGTGTCCGAGGGCGAGGTCAGGACCGTGAAGATCGACGGGTCCGGATGGTCGAAACTGACCGTGCCGATCGTGTTGAATTTCGCCGTGTCGTATTTGTAGGGCGCATTGTTGCCGTGCCAGGCGACGACATCCAGCGGACTGTGGTCGAAGGTGGTGGCGTACAGCCGCCCGCCGAATTTCTGCACGCACTCCGTCGGCCGGTCGATGTCCTCGAACGCCGCGACCGGGGTCTCGAAATCGCGCGGATTGGCCAGGCCGTTCGAGCCGATCGGCCCCAGGTCCGGCAGGCGGAAGGCCGCGCCGTAGTTCTCGCAGACATAGCCGCGGATCGGCCCCGTCCCGCCATCTCGGCATTCGACCCGGAACCGCACCCCGCGCGGGATGACCACGATCTCGCCGGGCCGCGCCTCGATCCGCCCCATCTCGGTGACGAAGACGTGGTCGCCGGCCTGCGGCACGATCAGCAGCTCGCCGTCGGCGCAATAGAAGACCCGGTCCGTCATCGACCGGTTGGCGGCGTACAGATGGATGCCCGTCCCCGCCCCGGCGTCGGCGTCGCCGTTGCCGCCATAGGTCACCAGCCCCTCGACCCAGTCGGCCGGCTGGCCCGGCATGGGCAGGGGATCCCAGCGCATCCGGTTGGGGCTCGGCGGCGCCTCATGGAACGGGCCCGACCGCACCAGCCCCTGCGAGAACGGCCGATAGGCCGGATGCTGGGCCGAGGGCCTCAGCCGGTACAGCCACGACCGCCGGTTCTCGGACCGCGGCGCCGTGAACGCCGTTCCCGACAGCTGTTCGGCGTACAGCCCCATCGGCGTCCGCTGCGGCGAATTCCGCCCCTCAGGCAGGGCGCCGGCCACGGCCTCGGTGGCGAAGTGGTTGCCGAAACCCGGCATATACCGGGGCGCGTTGGCGCGAGTGGTCATGGTGCGTCGTCTCCCGTGCAGGGAGGTTTAGCCGCGCCAAGGGCGGTGAGCCACCCCCGTGAAGAGTGCCAGTGAGTAGTGAGTCGTGTCGTCGGCGCGGGCGGGATATCCATCTACTCACTACTCACTGGCACTCTTCACTCCTGCATCAGAACCCCTGCGCCCGCGCCATCCGCTCCTGATGGAACCCCGCGTCGCCCAGCAACTCGTTCAGCACCCGCACCCGCTTCATGAACAGGCCGACGTCGAACTCGTCGGTCATGCCGACGCCGCCGTGCATCTGCACCGCCTCCTGTACAGCGAGCTCCGCGACGCGCCCGGCCTTGGCCTTGGCCACCGAGACGACCAGCCCCGCGTCCTCGCGGCCCGCGTCCAGCGCCGTCAGCGCCCCCATCGTCGCCGCCCGCGCGATCTCGATCTCGCTGAACAGATGGGCCGAGCGATGCTGCAGCGCCTGGAATTCGCCGATCAGCTTCCCGAACTGCTTGCGGGTCCGCAAGTAAGCCATCGTCGTCTGGAAGGCCTGGTCCCCGGCCCCATTCAGCGACGCCGCCGCGCAGGCCCGGCCGAGGTTCAGTGCGCCTTCCAGCAGGGCCTCGCCGCCGTCGACGGAGCCGATCACCGCGTCGGCGTCGACCAGAACATCCGTCAGCGTCACCCGCGCCGCATTGTGGGCATCGACCATGACGGTGCGCTCGACCGCCACGCCGTCCGCCTTCGGATCGACGAGGAAAAGGGTCAGCCTGTCCTCCGTCAGCGCCGCCACGATCAAGGCGTCCGCTACATGGCCGTCCAGCACGAACCCCTTGGCGCCGTTCAGTTTGAAACCGTTGCCTGACCGCTCGGCCACCGTCGCGATCCGCGCCGGCGCGTGCTTCGGGCCTTCGTCCACGGCCAGAGACACCACCGACTCGCCCGCCGCGATCCGCGGCAGCCAGGCGGCCTGCTGCTCCGCCGACCCGCCCTTCAGAACCGTCGCCGACAGCACGCCCGACCCCAGAAACGGCGACGGCGTCAACGTCCGCCCCAACGCCTCGGCCATGACCCCCGCCTCGACGGCGCCGAGACCCGAGCCGCCGTGTGCCTCCGGGATGACGACCCCCGCGAACCCCATCTCCCCGAACGCCCGCCACAGGTCGCGCGAGATCCCGTCGGCGTCGCGGCTGTCGCGAAGCTTCCTCAGATGCGCGAGGGGCGCGTGTTCGTTGAGAAAGCCGTCCGCGGCCTCCTTCAGCATGGTCTGCTCTTCGGTCAGGATCAGGGGCATCAGACGAGACCATCAAGGAAGGTGAAGAGGATCGAGAGAGGCAGCGCGGTCATCAGAATCAACAGCGCCCAGTTCGACCGCCTGTCCTTGAGCACTGCGACAGCCGCGACGGCGGCACAGACAAACGGGGTCAGAACCAGCGCCGCCAAAAAGGGAGGCGGCACGGCGGCTGGTGCTCCGGACCAGTCCCCCGACAGATAGCTCAAAATGAAAAGCGAGTACCAAAGGCTGGCGGCCCAGCTGATCGGTGCGAACAGCCAGAGCAGAGCGAGCCCTATGGCGGACCGGCTCACTGTCAAGCCCCCGGCAGCTGGAGCAGGTGTTTGGCGATGATGTTCAGCTGAACCTCGCTGGTCCCGCCCTCGATGGAGTTCGCCTTGCTCCTCAGCCAGTCGCGGGCCATGGCGCCGCCCCGCGACCGCTCGCCTTCCCATTCCAGCGCGTCCGATCCGCCGGCCGCCATCAGCAGCTCGTGCCGCCGCTTGTTCAGCTCCGAGCCATAGTATTTCAGCATGGAGGCGATGGCCGGATGCGCCTGGCCCGCCTTCACCTGATCGCCGGTCCGCTCCATGGCCAGCCGGAAGGCGGCGGCGTCGATTTCCAGCTCGGCGATCCGTGCGCGGAGCATCGGTTCGTCCAGCCGCCCCTCGTCGTCCAGACCGATGGAGCCGGTCGCCACCTGGCCCAGCGGCCGGCCGCCGCCGACCTCGCCCATGGCGCCGATCATGGTCCGCTCATGCGCCAGCAGATGTTTGGCCACGTCCCAGCCGCGGTTCAGCGTCCCGACCAGATTCTCCTTTTCGACCCGCACGTCGTCGAAGAAGGTCTCGCAGAACGGGCTCTTGCCGCTGATCAGGGTGATCGGCCGCGTCGACACCCCCTGCGTCGCCATGTCGAACAGGACGAAGGAGATGCCCAGATGCTTCGGCGCCTCGGGGTCGGTCCGCACCAGACAGAAGATCCAGTCCGCCTTGTCGGCATACGACGTCCACACCTTCTGGCCGTTGACGATCCAGTGGTCGCCCCGGTCCTCAGCCTTGGTCTGGATGGCCGCCAGATCGGACCCGGCGCCCGGTTCGGAATAGCCCTGGCACCAGCGGATTTCGCCGCGCACGATCTCGGGCAGGAATCTTTGCTTCTGCGCCTCCGTCCCGAACGCCAGCAGGGCCGGACCCAGCATCCACACCCCGAAACTGGCCAGCGGCGGCTGCGCCTTGATCCGGCGCATCTCCGAGCCCAGCACCTTGGCCTGTTCCCGGCTCAGCCCGCCGCCGCCGTATTCGGCCGGCCATTCCGGCGCGGTCCAGCCCCTGGCCCCCATCCGCTCCAGCCAGACCTTGTGCGCCGGGGTCGGA
Organism: Brevundimonas vancanneytii; assembly: GCA_943373195.1. Lineage (GTDB taxonomy): Bacteria > Pseudomonadota > Alphaproteobacteria > Caulobacterales > Caulobacteraceae > Brevundimonas > Brevundimonas vancanneytii_B. The sequence continues at coordinate 8,583 of CALSBO010000005.1, read as the reverse complement.
AACACAGCGTTGCGCCCGCCCCAGACCCGGTCCTCGTCGCTCTCCATCGGCCCGCGACATTCGGCCGGGCAGTGGGCCTCCAGCCAGGCGCGGGTCTCCGCGCGAAAGGTCTCAAGGTCCGTCATCGCCTCACCCCGCCCAATGCGCGGCGAGACTAGCAGGGGTCCATTGCGATTGGCCACGGTGACGCGACGGCAACGCTCGCGTTCGTGATCCGTTACAGGCCCCGGAGGATTTTCGATGGACCTTGTCACCCGCGCGGCGTTCGCCGCCGCCAGCCTGCTGCTGTTCCTGCTCGCCCTCGCCCTTGTCGGGATCGGCCTGACCGAGGCGGCCGGCGTCTTCACCGGCTCCACGGACGACGCCGGCGACGCGATTCTGGAGACCCTGGGCTATGTCATCGTCGCCTATGCCGTCTTCGACGTGGCCAAATACCTGTTCGAGGACGAGGTCCGGCGCGGCAACGAGAAACGCCATGCCGCCGAGGCGCGGCGGTCCCTGACCAAATTCCTCTCCACCATCGTCATCGCCCTGTTCCTCGAAGGGCTGGTGCTGGTGTTCAAGACGGCGCGCGAGGACATCACCCTGCTGGGCTATCCCACCGCCCTGATCGCCGTCTCGGTCCTGGTCCTGGTCGGCCTGGGCGCCTATCAGCGTTTCTCGGCCAGCGTCGAGGAAAGGGTCGGCGACGACGACGCGGCCGACCTGGAGGGCGACGAGGCCGGCGACCTGGCCCCGCCTAGACGCCCCCGCCCGGCAGGAACGGCGAAAAGGTGATCACCGTGAAGGTGTCGCGGATATTGGCCCGGGTCTGAACCGACCTGGTCACGAAGGTGCCGATGTCCATCTCGCGAGGCAGCTGGAATTTGGCCAGCAGATCGTACTGGCCCGAGGTCGAATAGACCTCCGACACGTGTTCGACATTGTCCACCATGTCGGCCGCCACATCGTTGGCATGGCCCAGCTCGCATTTGATGAAGACGAAGATGGCGGTCATCATGGCGGAAGGTCCCAGGGTCGAGGGGCGAGGGGCGAGGGGCGAGGGTGGAAATCCTACCCCTACACGCCGACGCGAGGGTAAGGCGAGTTGATGCGCAAGGAAATCCGATGAGCGATCCCCTCGCCCCTCGCCCCTCGACCCTCGACCCTCCCTTCGACCTCGAAGCCCAATACAACAACCGCGCCCTGGTCCCCGACCACCCCGCCGTCATGCAGCGCTGGCGCGAGACCGCAGAGACCGCCCGCGCCGCGCATCCGCCGGTCGAGATCGCCTATGGCCGCGGCCCGCGCGAGGTCATGGACCTGTTCGAGGCCGGACCCGGCGCGCCGGTCGCCGTCTTCCTGCACGGGGGCTACTGGCAGGCGCTGGACAAGAGCTGGTTCAGCGGCCTGGCCCCCGCGCTCGCCGCCCACGGCGTCAGCCTCGCCGTCCCCTCCTACGACCTGGCCCCCGCCGTCCGCCTCGGCGTCATCCTGCGCCAGGTCCGCGCCGCCGTCGAAACCGTGCGCGAGCGAACCGGCGCCCGCCCCGTGATGTTCGGCCACTCCGCCGGCGGCCATATGGCGGCCTGTATGCTGTCCGAGGGCCGCGCCTCGGCCGCCATGGCCATCAGCGGCGTCTTCGACCTGCGCCCCCTGATCCCGACCTCGCTGAACGCCGCCTTGGACCTCGATGAGCGCGAGGCCGCGGCCCTGTCGCCGATCTTCTGGCCCGTCCCCAACGGCTCCACCCCCGGCGGCACGGTGCTGGACTGTCTCGTCGGCGCCGACGAGAGCCCGGAGTTCCTGCGCCAGTCCCGCATGATGGCCGACCACTGGGCCGCCAACGGCGTCGAAACCCGCTATGAAGCGCTGGCCGGCCTCAACCATTTCACCGTGCTGGACCCTCTGTTCGACGCGGACAGCGCGATGGTGCGAAGAGTGGTGGAACTGGCGGGGGGCGAGACATGAGACACACGCTGACGGCCCTGCTCACGGGATGCGTCTTCCTCGCTTCGGCCGTCGAGGTCGCCGCCTGCGTCTCGGTCGTGCCGGCCGATCGGTTGCCGGGCGAGACCGACGCGCAATTGATCGATCGCGCCCAACGTATGCGTCAGGACGAACTCAGGGCGTCCTCGGACTCCGTTTTCCTGGCCCAGGTGAGTGCGGCCCGGCTGGTGGCTCCGTTCGAGGCCGAGTTCAGCCTGATGCCCATCGCTCCGCTTTACGACATGCCTTTGCCCCCTGCGCCGCTTTTCCGACGCGGGTCGCTGTTCGCGACCTGTGACGTCCAAATGGAACTCGGCCAGATCCTCGTCGTCTATGCGGACCGGGACGAAAACGGTTGGCGCGTGGTTCAGGTTCTCGAGTATGCCCGGCTTCAGGATCGACCGCCCGACATGCCGACGCCGCGCGACATTGCGCGCGGCGTCTTTCCGCTACCGGACTACTCGGACTGACTACGGCCGCTCGGTGAGGATCAGAGTCGCCGCCGCCGTTCCGCCGCCGTAGGTCCCGACCCAGATGTCATAGATCCCTGACGAGGGCTTATCGAGATTGACCTCGGCGTTGCGATCGCCCCGGCCGTCGTCGTCGCAATGCCAGACGCCGTCGGGATCGTTGATCACCAGCGTCGTGTCGGTGTCCGCCTCCGTGCGGATGATCAGCGGCTGGCGGCCGGCCGTATAGGTGATCTGATAGTCGGGCGCCCGGGCGATGGAGCCCGAGCAACCGGCGCCGGCGTTGGACGCGGGCACCGGTCCGCCGGCCCGCAGGGCGATGCGGCGCGGATCGGGGGTGAAGCCGCTGCGCAGGGTGATTTCGCCATAGCTGGCGGTCAGGCTGGCGTCGGGCATGAGGTTGGAGGGCGCGGGCGTCGGCACGATGACGGGCGGTCCGACCGGCGATCCGCCGCCGCCGCCGATCTCGCTGATTTCCAGCGTCGCCGCCGCCGTGTCCGCGCCATAGCTGCCGACCCAGACGTCATAGACGCCCGTGCCGGGGCTGCCGAAATAGAGCTCGGGGTTCAGCCCCTCGGCGCCGCCGTCATCATCGCAATACCACTGGCCGTTCGGGCCGTTGATCAGCAGGGTCGTGTCCGAGGCGGAAATCGACCGGAAGATCAGCGGCAGGCTGCCCGCCGTATAGGTCAGCTCGAAATCCGGCGCGCTGGAAACCATGCCGGCGCAGCCGTTGGCGGCGGTCGAGGCCTGGATCGTGCCGCCGGCGGTGACAGCGACCCTGTAGGGATCGGGCGAGAACGCCGCATTGAGCCGGACGGAGCCGGACAGGGCCGCCAGGCCGGCGTTGACCGATCCGCCCGACGGCGCACCGCCACCACCGACGACGCTGCCGTCCAGTTCGGTGATCACCAGCCGGGCCGATTCCAGCCGTCCGGAGTAGCTGCCGACCCAGATGTCGTAGGTGCCGGACGGGGGCGTGCCCCAGCGCAGTTGGGCGTTGAGCCCCTCGGCCCCGCCGTCGTCGTCGCAATACCACCGGCCATCGGGCCCGTTGACCACCAGGGTGGTGTCCGAAGTCGAGTCCGTGCGCAGGATCAGCGGCATGGAGCCCGCATTGTAGGTCAGCTGGAAATCGGGCGCGTCGGCGATCGACCCCGAACACTGGGACGATATGGACGAGGCCTGGATCGAGCCGCCCGAGGTCAGGTTCACCGTATAGGGATCGGGGGTGAAACCCGCGTTCAGAGTCTCGGACCCGTAGGTCGCCATCAGCGACTTGTTCTGGGCCGCCGCGGCGCCGGCCGTCAGCGGCAGCACCACGAGGGAAAGGAGCAAGGCCTTGAAGCGCATGGTGGTGTCCTCAACGATGTTCAACCGAGGCGCCACTGTTCCGCCGCAAACGTTCCAAGGTCAAGCTGTCGGAACCTGACGGCGGCGGCGACACAGGGATTGATCCGGCACGGCTTGACGTCGCCCGCCCGCCGGACGAGTCAGGACCCAACACGGAGCCCGCCATGCGCCACGACCGCCTGACCGTCCTGACCGCCCTTCAAGCCCAGGGCGTGGCCCCGGTCTTCTACCACCCCGACGGCGAGGTCTGCCTCAACGTCATCCGCGCCTGCGCCCGCGGCGGGGCGCCGGTGGTCGAATTCACCAATCGCGGCGACTTCGCCTGCGACCTGTTCGCCGACATCGCCCGCGAACTGCAGAAGACCGACCCCGACATCATCCTGGGCATCGGCTCGGTGGTCGATGCGGGCACGGCCTCGATCTATCTCAACCGCGGAGCCCGGTTCGTGGTCAGCCCCTGCCTGGTCCCCGAGGTCGCCCGCGTCTGCAACCGGCGCATGACGGCCTATTTCCCCGGCTGCGGCTCGGTCAGCGAGATCGGTCAGGCCCATGAACTGGGCTGCGACATCGTCAAACTCTTCCCCGGCGCCAGCGTCGGCGGCCCAGACTTCGTCAAGGCCGTGCTCGGCCCCATGCCCTGGACGAAGATCATGCCCACCGGCGGCGTCGATCCCGACGCGGCCAGCATCGCCCAATGGTTCGGCGCCGGCATCGTCGCCGCCGGCATGGGCTCCAAACTGGTCACCGACGCCGCCGTCAAGGCCGGCGACTGGACCGGGATCGAGGCGAATGTGCGCAAGACGGTCGACGCGATCGCGGCGTTCCGAAACGCGTGAATCGTGAAACGTGGGTCCCGGCTCGTTCACGAGTCACGAATCACCCTTCAATCAGCGCCTTGGACGACCCCCGGTTACGACCCCGTATTGATCGCTTCCACTTCGTTTCGGGTCGGCAGTGACGGCTGCGCTCCCGGCCTGGTCGCCGCGATGGCCCCGGCGGCGCAGGCGAACCGCAACGCCGACTCCGGCTCCATCCCTTCCAGCAGGGCGACGCAGATCGCACCGACGAAACAGTCCCCCGCCCCGGTCGCGTCCACGGCCCTCACCCTGGGCGGCGCCGCCCGGGCGATCTCGGTCCCGCGCTGGTACATGACCGCGCCCCTGGCCCCCAGGGTCACCACCACCCGGCCGCCGCCGTGATGCAGCAGGTCGCCGTAGAAGGCCGCCTCTGTCTCATTGACCACCAGCAGGTCGGCCCGGCGCAGTAGCTGGTCCGACACCGGCGCGGCGGGCGCCAGGTTGACGCAGACGAACCCGGTCGCCCGCCCGACCGCGGCCTCGACCGTCTCGATGGGCAGCTCCAGCTGCAGGATCAGCGGTGTCTCGATCCGCGCCGGCAGTTGCTCGGGCGTACAGCAGTGGTTCGCCCCCGCCGCCACCACGATCTGGTTCTCGCCCCCGGGATCGACCGCGATCAGGGCCACGCCCGTCGGCGCCGACGCATCGGCCACGACCGCGCCGACATCGACGTCCTCGGCCAGCAGCAGGGCCATGGCCTCCTCCGCCATCCCGTCGCGCCCGACCCGGCCGATCATGCGGACCTCGGCGCCCAATCTTTGCGCCGCCAGCGCCTGATTGGCGCCCTTGCCGCCCGGATGCCGCGCCAGCGTCGCCCCGGTCACCGTTTCGCCCGCGCGCGGCAGATGCGGCGCGGTGGCCACGAAATCCAGATTGATCGACCCGACGACGGTGACCCGCATCACAGTCTCCTCCCCATTTCATGAGGAAGGGGACCCTCCGAAGCCCGCAGGGCGAAGGAGGGTGGAGGGGTCGGGGTCATGAACACGCCTCCTTGATCAAGGCAAACACCCCGTCCGCATCCGCCGAGACCGCCCAGCGATGCGGCAGCGACCCGGCCACCGCACCCCGGAATTCCACCGCCGTATGCCCCCGCGTCAGTTCGCTCTGCGTCTCCACCCCGATCCGGCACGGCTTCAGTTCGAACAGCGACGGCTTCGCCAGCCAGGCCACCGGACAGGGATCGTGCACCGGCGGGGCGTCCCAGCCGACGATCTCGCGCTCGACCCGCTGCGAGAACCGCATCATCGCGGCCGCCGCATCGGCCATCGGCGTCCCCAGCGCCTCCAGCGCCGCCATCCGCGCATCGGTCGCCCGCACCTGATGCGTCGCGTCCAGGCCGAACAGCACGGCGTCGCAGCCGGTCGCCAGCACTTCCGAAGCGGCTTCGGGGTCGGCCCAGATGTTGAACTCGGCCGAGGCGGTGATATTGCCCCCCTCCGACCGCGCCCCGCCCATGATCGCCACCGGCCCGAGCCGTTCCGCCAGCGCCGGTTCCTTGCGCAGCGCCAGCGCCAGATTGGTCAGCGGCCCCAGCACGGCCAACGCCACGGATTTGGCGGGCCGCGCCATGACCAGACCGATGATCGCATCCGCCGCATGGCCGTCCGCACACGGAACATCCGGCTCGAACGGCGCCATGTCGCCCAGTCCCTCGGCCCCGTGGAACTCGCCCGCCCCCGACGGCGCGCGCCGCAGCGGCCGGTCCGCCCCCATCAACAACGGCACGTCCGCGCGCCCGGCGATCTGGCGCAGCATCCGCGCGTTCCGCGCCGTCTTCGCCACCGGCACGTTTCCGCCCACGGCGGTGATCGCCAGCAACTCGAACGCCTCCGACCCGAAGGCGAGCATCAGGGCCACGGCGTCGTCCACGCCGGGGTCGCAGTCGATGATGAGGGCTTGAGGGGTCACAGGGTCAGGTTTGGAGCGGGTCGCGTCGATAGGCAACTCTCGATCCGCTCATCCCGGCGAAAGCCGGGACCCAGTTCTGTCCAGCTTGACACCGGCGCTTCAGGACAAGCCGCCAGCAGATCCCGGTACAAGCGCATCACCCAAAGCACTGGGTCCCGGCTTTCGCCGGGATGAGCGGGTTTCAGGTACACCGCTCCACACAAACCTGCGCCAGCACCTCCGCCGAATCCACCAGCGGCACGGCCACGTCCTCGGCCCCCAGCAGCAGCGGCACCTCGGTGCAGCCGGCGATCACCGCCTCGGCCCCGCCCGCGACCAGCAGGGCCGCCAGGCGGCGCATCTCGGCCCGCGGCCCCTCGCCGACATCGCCACGCTTGACCGCATAGACACAGGCCATGAAGCCCTCGCGCGCCGCCCCGCTCAGGCGCACGATCCTCGCCCCCTTTGCCTGCAGCGCGCGGGTGTAGAGCGCCTCCCCGCCGGGCGTCGCCAAGACCCCGATCTTCCTCGCCCCGCCCGCCACGGCGGCTTCCGTGGTTTCGGCGATCATGTCGATGAAGGGCAGGCCGGCCTTCCGGATCCCCGCCGCCTGGGCGTGGGCGGTGTTGCACGGCATGGCCAGCACCTGCGCCCCGGCGTCGCGCAGCCGCATCGCCATCTGGCCCAGCGTCTTCTCGGCCGCATCGGGCGCGCGGTTGCGGTCCGGCACCTGCGGATTGATGTCGGCGATGATGCGGATGTGGTCCTGATCACCCTCCGCCGGCGTCAGCGCCTGCACTCGCGCGAGGAAGGCCACCGTCGCCGCAGGCCCCATGCCGCCGAGGACGCCCAATACCTTGGTCATCACAGCGCGCTCTCGATCTCGCCCTGATAGCCGAACAGCCCCTGCGCTCCGCCGGTGTGCAGGAACACCACCGTTTCGTTCTCGAACCGCCCGGCCCTGGCCAGGGCGATCAGCCCCTTCATCGCCTTGCCGGTATAGACGGGGTCCAGCAGGATGGCGTCGGTCCGCGCCGCCAGTTTCAGCGCCTCGATCACGGCGTCGTCGACCAGGCCGTAGCCCTCGCCCACATAGTCGCAGTCGGCCACCACCATCCCCGCCGTCACCGCGTCCGGCCGCCCCAGCAGCAGGGCCGTCTCGCGGGCCAGCTTCAGCACAGTCTCTTCCTGCTTTTCCTTCGGCGCCCGCACCCCGATGCCCAGCACCGGAATGTCCGCCCCCATCACCGCCAGCCCGGCCACCAGCCCGGCGTGGGTCCCGGCGCTGCCCGTGGCGGTGACGATCCGGTCAATCTGCATGTCCAGCTCGTCGGCCTGAACCACTATCTCGCGGGCGCAGTCGACATAGCCCAGCGCGCCCACGGGATTCGAGCCGCCGCCGGGGATGATGTAGGGCTTGCCGCCCCGCGCCTTCACCTCGGCCGCTGTCTTGTCCAGTTCGGCGGTCATGTCGCTGCCGCCCGGCACGGTGCGCACGCCCGTCCCGAACAGCCGGTCCAGCAGGACATTGCCGTTGCGGGTGTAGTCGATCGCCTTGGACCCGGTCCGCTCCTCCAGAATGACCTCGCAAGCCAGCCCATGGGCCGCCGCCGCCGCCGCCGTCTGGCGCACATGGTTCGACTGCACCGCCCCCTGGGTCACCAGGGTGTCCGCCCCGCATTCGAAGGCGTCGCCCAGCAGGAATTCCAGCTTGCGGGTCTTGTTGCCGCCCCCGGCCAAGCCGGTGCAGTCGTCCCGCTTGATCCAGATCTCCACCCCCAGCGCCTCGCTCAGCCGCGGCAAGGGCTCCAGCGGCGTGGGCAGATGGGCCAGGCGGATGCGGGGGAAACGGGCGAGATGCATGGGGGCGGGCTCCGTGTGGGGTTCTCTTCTAGCCGTCCACGCCCGCGCCCGCGAAATTTTTCCGGCCGCGAGGAACGGTTTTCACCGATCGCAGTTTATCGGTCAGACCTTGCGGCGATGCGCGCTCGACAGAGTCTACCGCGGCCCGGTCTCTGCCACGCCCCCCGACGCAGACCGGGCCG